>DASSIJ010000160.1:0-5706 GCA_035692045.1 Pseudolabrys sp.
CGCCATCGACTGTGACGACCGTAAAGAGCTTGTCGCGTGGCCCTCCGATAAACAGCTGCAGCTGGCTGTGCTGGTCGACCGGCCCGAGCGCGGCGACCGGCGTTGTGCCCTTCCCGCCTTTACCCAGACTTTCGGCCCAGAGCTGCACATACCAATGGGTGAAGCGCTGCAGCCGATCGCAATAAGCCATCAGCACGCTGATCGATTTGCTTTCCGAAAGAGCAACCGACAACGCGGCGCCGACGGCTGCCGGCACCTGTGCCGCTGGTTTCTTTGCCAGCACCGGCGCCAGGGCAAGACCCGCGCCTTCGCGCACCGCCGCAACGTCGAGGCCCAACATCGCCGCCGGCAGCAGACCAACATTGGTGAGCGCCGAATAGCGTCCGCCAACACCGGTGTCATGATCGAGTATTGGCACGCGATATTTGCCGAACAGATCACGCAAACCATTCGCCTTGCCGGCCTTGGCGGGCTCGGTGATACCCAGGAAGATATCCGGAATGCGCGTTTGCAGTCCCTGACCCTGGATCGCCGACAAGGCGGCGATGGTCTGCATCAAGGTTTCCGCGGTGCCGCCGGATTTGGAGATCGCGATAAAGCGCGTCGTCGCGTGCGGAAGCCTGGCAAGCAGGGTTTGGAAACTGTCGGGGTCAAGATTGTCGATGAAATGCAGTTGCGGCGGCGCACGTAATGCGCCGACACCCGGTACGGCGAAACCCGCAAGTTGCGCCAGGGTCTGGCCGCCCAGGCTGGAGCCGCCGGTGCCAAGGATAACGATATCGGTTGCCCGGTCCGCGAGCTGGCGCGCAGTGTCCCGGATCGTCTCCAGATCGCTGTGCGTCTCAGGCAGGCGCAGCAGCGGCAGACGACCATCGGCATGGCGGGCCCGAAGCCAATCAAGCGCGCTTTCTGCCCGTGCCAGAGCGGATTTCAGCGCATCCGCACCAATCCCATGTGGCCCGACATGCTCCTGGCGCGCGTTCTCGATTGATTGAACGATGCTCATGCCGGTATTTGCCTAGAATCGCGCGGAAGGCGCAACGGCGGAAACACCCTGGCCGCTATTCCGCGGATTCGCTTGAGGTCAACCCCTTTGGCCGGCCTGCGATGGTCACCAGCATGCCGCCGCCATAGAGCCGGCGCGCCACCCGCTTGGCGTCGTCCAGGGTCACGGCATCGATCAAGGCGCCGCGGCGCTGAATGTAGTCGATGCCAAGATTGTCGATCTGGATTTGGGTGAGCTGCACCGCAATCTTGCCGGACGTGTCGAGCGACAGTGCGTACGACCCTTTGAGAAATGATTTCGCGGCCTCAAGCTCCTCCTGGGTCGGACCTTCAGCCGCCATGCGCTTGGTATCCTGCTCGATCACCGCGAGGGCGTCGGCCGTCCGATCGGCCCGTGTCGCAGTTCCACCGATGACCACCGCGGCGTGCCGGAACCAGGCAAGGCTGCTGTTCACGCCATAGGCCAAACCGCGCTTTTCGCGTACTTCCCGGTAAAGCCGCGAGGAGAAGCTGCCGCCCCCCAGAATATGATTGACGATATACGCGGCCATGAAATCCGGATCGCTGCGCGCGATACCCTGCCCGCCGAACGTGACCACCGCCTGCGGCACGTCGACATCGATCACGATACGGCGGCCAAGTGCCTTCGGTGTCGCGTCGGCGACCGGCTTGAGATCGTTTTTCTGCGGCAGCGCCCCGAATGCACGATCAATGAGCGCGCCGGCCGTCTGGGCATCGACGTCCCCGACGATTGAAACCTTCAACTCGTTGCGCGCAAATACGCGACGCACATAACCGCGCAGATCTACGGCAGTGATACGCGGGACCGTTTCGAGCGTCCCCTTGGTTTCGCGGCCGTACGGATGGCCCGGGAACGCCGTCTGCCACCAACGGCGGCCGGCGAGATCGTTGGGATTGGTGGTGTCACGCTGCAGCGAAGCCAGCACTTGTCCGCGCACACGTTCGATTGCATCGGCGTCGAAACGCGGACTCGACAGCGCCAGACGCAATAAGCCGAAGGCCTCATCGCGGTATTCGTTCAGGACGCGCAGCGAGCCGTGGACATAGTCGCGGCCCACCTGAAATCCCATTTCGATGGCGTGGTTTTCGAGACGCTCATGAAAAACCCTGGCGTCGAGATCGCCGGCGCCCTCGTCGAGCAGATCCGCGGCGAGATTGGCGGTGCCAGACTTGTCCGCCTCGTCCTGGCTGGAGCCGCCAGGGAACGCATAGTTGAGCGTGATCAGCGGCACGGCCTTTTCGCGGACCAGCCAGGCTTCGATACCCGCCGGGCTTACAATCTTTTCGATCGTCATCGCCGAGGCGGCACTCGCGCCCGCGATCAGCGCAATGGCTGCGCAGAGAATCGATCCAAAAAGTCGGTTCATGACCGCTTCTCCGCCTGCGGGCTGACATCCTTGATCAGATAACCGGTGACCGAGCGCCGCTTGTCGAGCCATTGACGGGCAGCATCGCGCACCTGGTCCGCGGTGACGGCACGGATCCGGTCCGGCCAACGCCGAACATCGTTGACGGATCCGCCGGTGGTCAACGCCGTGCCGTACCAGCGAGCCATGCTGGCCTGGTTATCCTGGGCATAGACAGCGTCCGCGATCAGGCGCGTCTTGGTGCGCTCCAGCTCCTCGCTGGTGACACCCTTGTCGATGATTTGACCGATCACGGCGTCGATTTCCGACTCAAGCTGGGGGAGCGTCACACCCGGACGCGGCGATCCGCTGACCGTGAATTTGGACATATCCAGCGCGCTTGAATCGTACCAGGCGTCGGCCGAGACCGCGACCTGCTTGTCGACAGCGAGCGTCCGATAGAGGCGGCTGTTTGAACCGTTCCCGAGAATATGGGCGAGCACTTCGAGCGCTTCGGATTCGCCGCGCTTGCCGGTCGCGAACGACGGCGTCAGATACTCCCTTTGCAGGGCCGGCATCTCGACGCGGGCATCGGCGAGTGTGAGAGAGCGTACCGCCACAGGAGGCGGCTCCTGTGGCCGGGCCCGCGGCGCCCTGGCGGCATGCTGCGGTATCTTCCCGTACGTTTCTTCTGCGAGCGCCCGCGCCTGCGCAGGATCGACGTCCCCGGCAATCACCACCACCGCATTGTTGGGCGCGTAGAAGCGACGATAGAAGCCGATGGCGTCGTCGCGCGAGAGCTGCTCCATTTCGTGCCGCCAGCCGATGACCGGTTTCCCGTAGGGGCTGTTGAGGAAAAGCGCGGCATCGATTTGTTCGCCCAGGCGGGCGCGTGGATTGTTTCCGATCCGCTGGTTCTGCTCCTCGAGAATCACGTTGCGCTCGGGCAAAACGACGTCATCGGTGAGCTGCAGGCCGGTCATGCGGTCGGCTTCGAACTCCATGACCGTCTTGAGCTGCTCGCTGGGTACGCGCTGGTAATAACCGGTGTAGTCCTGCGCGGTGAAGGCGTTTTCCTGGCCACCGATGCGCGCGACCACTTGCGAGAATTTTCCAGCCGGATTTTTGGCGGTGCCCTTGAACATGAGGTGTTCAAGGAAATGGGCCAAGCCCGATTTGCCCGGCGTTTCATCGGCCGCACCGACCTTGTACCAGATCATGTGCGTGACCACCGGGGCACGATGGTCGGGAATGACCACGAGCTCCAATCCGTTGGCGAGCGTGAAGTTGGCGATTTCAGGTCCCGCTTGCTGGGCGGCAAGCGGAGAAGCGGCGAGCGCGGCGACAAGCGCGATGGTCGCAAAGTTCAACTTGGCAAGCACGATGTTTACCTTGGGTATGTTGCGCTCGTGCGACAGCACAAGCTGGATGACGTCGCCCGCGCTACGCAAAAAGCGAGATCCGGCGGCCGTCACATTTTACCGGGGCAGCTCACTGCGTGTGGTGTAGCTATCCGTCGGCTTCGGCGGTCCTGCTTTGCCGAGGCCATAAGGCTGATCCGGGGACGGGGTCTGGTAGCCCTGCGGAGGATCAGTCAGCGAAGAGCGAGGCGGTTCGCCTGTGAACTTTGCCGTTTCTTCCTTAGTCCCGCCAAACATGGAGTTCCAGACGGTGGTGTTAGTGGCGCCAAGTTGAGACGGGAGTAATTGATTGCCGAAACCGGAGGCCGGCGCTTCATAGCCGTCGTCCTTGCGCACCTGCTTCTTCTTTGGGCGTCCGCCGGGAGTCAGTTGGTCCTCGCGCAGCGGATTCTGCTCACGTTCGCGCTCGTCGCTGACGTTGCGGTTCTTCTCTGCGGCTGCTTCGGCCTTGCGGCGAGCCACGTCCGGATCCTTCGGCCATGCCGGATTATTGGCACTGGCAGCACCGACCTGCTCGGGCGGCGGCAGCTCGCGGCTCGGCGGAAGCACAAGCGGCGCGCGTTCCTGATAGTTGATCGTTGCCTCGCCATCGCGCTTGAAACCGAGCCCGTCCATGATGCTGCGCATGACCTTCTGATCGATCGAATCTTCGTCATCGGCCGCACGCGCAGGGCCGGGCAGCAGCAGCGCGGCCGCGCCGAGCGTCAGCCCGAAGGCGGCGCTTACGCTGAAGACATTCGTCAGACGCATCATTTTCATCCGGAACCGGACCTGGAACTCTTGAATTGTCGCGACTCTTGCGGCGGATCAGGGCGCTTTTGCGGCGCGGCCCGCTGTCAGGGACTCATACAACAGCCCAATAACCCCGGCAACGATGGCTACATCGGCCAGGTTAAAAACGTACCAGTTGAACCGCCAATTCGGCGTAGAAATGTGAAAAAAGACGAAATCGGCGACCCAACCGTAGGCTAAACGGTCGATGGCGTTACCGATCGCCCCGCCGATGATCAATCCCAGAGACAGCGCGGTGAGTCGGTCTTTCGCGTGAGCAAGCCAAATCCAGAGCAACAATACGGCCGCGGCTTTGAAACCCAACAGGACCCATTGACCTGCCGGACTTTGAGTTTGGAACAAACCGTAGCTGATGCCTGTATTGCGGGCGAGGACGATATCGATGAATGGACCCAGCCGTACCGGCCCGTTGGCGGCGAGATCAAACACAAACAGCAGGTAAACCTTGCTGGCCTGGTCAAGCAGGCAGACGACCGCCGCAACGGCAAGCCCGAATCGCGTTTGCGGACCAGCGAAATGCGACACGATTACTCCGCCGCCCTGCGCATGGCTTCCCATTCGCGCAGCGCCTGCGCGTCGCGCGGCGAAACATCCGGATATTGAGGGTCGGCGCCGATGGTGGTGAGGATTTTCCACGAGCGCGGGCATTTCCTGCCTTCGGCAAGATTGGGAACAACCGCCACGCCGGAAACGTCCGGAAGACGAAACGCGCCGCTGGGCCCTTCGTCCTGCACGAGTGTTGCTGCGGATGTGATGCAGACCTCGGCGAGATCGCAATCGACCACGGCTTCGTAAAGCTCCGGATTCGACACGTGCACGATCGGATGCGCTTCAAGCGACGATCCGATGCGCTTCTGCGCGCGTTCGATTTCGAGTGCGCCGGTGACCACACGGCGAACAGTGCGAATGTTGCGCCATTTCTCGGCCAGCCTGTCGTCGCGCCAGGCAGCCGGCACTTCGGGAAAGACTTCGAGGTGTACGGATCTGGCGGCATCGCCATAACGCGAAAGCCACGATTCTTCGGTTGTAAAGCACAGCATCGGCGCGAGCCACGTTACCGTGCAGCGGAACAAATGGTCGATCACCGTCAAGCACGACTTGCGTGTCACCGACGAATAAGG
>DASSIJ010000161.1:0-27616 GCA_035692045.1 Pseudolabrys sp.
ATCCGGCAAGCAAGGCCGGCTGCCGAGCCAGGTTTTTTCGTCCGTCCGCTCGCCCAACGGAAATAACTCGCGCGCCCGCGGCATCAACCGATCGAACTGCGCAGGCGAAGGCGCGGCATCACGGGCGGCGAATTCAGCCCCCGTGGTTATGCGGATGCCTTGTTCCATCGGCGTGACCAGGTAGCCAACCTCGGCATCCAGCACCGGCCGCACCAGACCGGCATTACCTTGCGCACGAAAATGCCGATGATAACCCCGCTTGACCGCGAGCGGCAGTTTCAGACCGAGCGTTGCGAGCAGGTCTGACGACCACGGGCCGAGCGCGACCACGCATTCCGCTGCGTCGAGCGCGCCTTCATCAGTTTCGACACGCCAACGGCTTCCCGTCCGGTGCAGCGATCGCGCATCGCCCGAAAGGATGATGCCGCCGCGTGCGGTAAAATGCCCCGCATAGGCGCGTGTCACGCCGAGCGGATTGCTCACACTCGCCGCTTCCGGCCAGAACACCGCATGGGCGAAGACCGGATGAAGCGACGGCTCGAGCACTTGCGCAGCGGCCGTGTCGAGCGCCCGCAGAGGCAACCCGAATTTCGCAGCAAGATCGAACTCGAGCCGCAGGGCAGCAAAGCTCTTTTCACCACGATAGACTTTGAGCCAGCCCGTCTTGCGCAGAAAATGTGTTGCGCCGGCTTCAGCCATCAGGACCTCATGCTCGGCGACTGCGCGGGAAAACAACGGGCGGATCAAACGCGCCGTCTCAGCCAGGCGTTCGGGCCGCGAGGCCGCGCGAAACGCCAATAGCCAGGGGAGCACCTGCGGCAAAAATGAAAGGTGATAGTTCGCCTCGCTCGCACGCTTGAGCGCGATCCGCACAAGGCTGCCGACATCCGATGGAAATGCCGGTGGAAATATTGTGTTGCCTTCGATGATTCCGGCGTTGCCGTAGGACGTTTGCTCGCCGACACTGGTCCGATCGATCAGCGCAACGCTCATCCCGCGCCGGACGAGATGCAGCGCTACTGATGTGCCGACAATGCCGGCGCCGAGAACCATTACATCGGTGCGTGCCACGTTTCCTCCAAGCTCCGCCTTGGCCCTTATATATGGACCGCGGGAGCCAAGGGCGCTATCAAAGGCCGACCTGCGGCCGGAGTTTTCCCTCAATGAAGTTGCTTGGCGCCCCCGCGGCCGCACTCTCTCTTGCCGGCCGCCACGGCACGCTCGTGGCGGCCGCATCGGTCTTCGTCGGACTTGCGATTCCCGGGCTCGCTGCGGCCTGCAAGCCTTACCTTGGCGAAGCCATCGTGGTCATGCTGACGCTGGCATTTCTGCGGGTCGATCCCAACGAACTCTTCCATCATTTCACGCGGCCCGGGCTGGTTGCCCTGGCGACGCTGTGGGCAATGCTGCTGGTGCCCACCGTGCTCGGAATAGGGTTCCTTGCTTTCGGCCTCGATCAGAGCATGCCGGGCCTTTACTTCATGTTGGTCCTGCAGATGTCTGCACCCGGGCTGATGTCTTCGCCGGCACTTGCGGCACTGCTTGGGCTCGATGTCGCGTTCACGCTTGCAACTCTGATTGTGTCGACCGCGATCACGCCGCTGACAGCGAGCCTGTTCACCCACGTTTTTCTCGGTACCGCACTCGCCTCGCCGTTTGGCTTCGGTCTGAGGCTATTCCTGATCATCGCCGGCTGCGCCCTGGCGGCAGCGATCATCCGGCGCGTGGCCGGCCCGACCTTCATCGCGGCTCAGCGCGAACGCATCGACGGGTTGAGTGTGATTGCGATGTTCATGTTCGCAGTCGCCGCCATGGATGGCGTGGCCGATCATTTCCGTTCAAACCCGCTGCTGGTGATCGAACTAACCGCGCTCGCCTTCGCACTCGCCCTCGGCCTGATCGCAGTCACGGCTCTCGTTTTCTTGCGCGCCGGACGAGCGCGCGCTTTCGCGATCGGCCTGATCGCCGGCAACCGCAACATCGGCCTGATGCTGGCCGCGTCCGGCTTTGCGGTGCCCGATGTCGCGTGGCTCTATTTCGCTCTGGCGCAATTTCCCATTTATCTCTTGCCCCACCTGCTGAAACCGCTGGTGCGCCGCCTGTCCGCCAATCATTAACAAGCTGGTGCAAGAGATCTGTAACGGCGTTGCCCGGTCGCTCGCCTCGTGTTACCCGAACCCCTGTGGAGGCCATGAATGCCCCGTCCGCTCGTACTCGCGCCCTCGATTTTATCGGCCGATTTTGCCAAGCTCGGCGATGAAATACGCGCAGTCGAGGCTGCCGGTGCGGACTGGATCCATGTCGATGTGATGGACGGGCACTTCGTCCCCAATATCACGATCGGCCCCGCAGTGGTCCAGGCGATCAGGCCGCTCACCAGGAAGACCCTCGACGTCCATCTGATGATCGCGCCGTGCGACCCGTATCTTGAGGCCTTTGCCAAGGCCGGGTCCGACATCATTACGGTTCACGTTGAGGCGGGCCCCCATGTGCACCGCTCGCTGCAGGCGATCCGCGCCCTCGGCAAAAAGGCCGGCGTCACGATGAACCCGGCCACGCCGGTCTCGACCATCGAACACGTCATCGACATGGTCGATCTCATTCTCATTATGTCGGTCAATCCCGGCTTCGGCGGCCAGGCCTTCATTCCGGGTGCGCTGGACAAGTTGCGTGAGGTACGCACGCTGGTCGGTGCGCGACCCATCGACATCGAAATCGACGGCGGCATCACGCCGGAGAACACCGCCCGGGTCGTCCAGGCGGGTGCCAACGTTCTGGTCGCCGGATCGGCCGTGTTCAAGGGCGGCAACTACAAGGCCAACATCGCCGCAATCCGCAATGCGGCGGCACTGGCGCGCGGGGAAGCGGCGTGACCATAGCGCGCTACTCCCGCCCCGAAATGACGGCAATCTGGTCCCCGGAAACAAAATTCCGCATCTGGTTCGAGATCGAGGCTCACGCGGCCGACGCCATGGCCGAGATCGGCGTCATTCCAAAAGACGCCGCGAAGAAGATTTGGGAAAAGGGTAAAGCGGCAAAATTTGACGTCGCCCGCATCGATGCGATCGAGGCCGAGGTCAAACATGACGTCATTGCATTCCTGACCCACCTCTCCGAAATCGTGGGTCCGGAGGCGCGTTACGTTCATTCCGGCATGACCTCGTCGGACGTGCTCGACACATGCCTCAACGTACAGCTCGTCCGCGCCGCGGACATCCTGATTGCGGACGTCGACTCCCTGCTCACCGCGCTCAAGCGCCGCGCGCTCGAACACAAGCTGACGCCGACGGTCGGGCGGTCGCATGGCATCCACGCCGAGCCGACCACGTTCGGTCTCAAGCTCGCCTATGCGTATGCGGAATTTGCGCGGGCAAAAGAGCGACTCGCCGCCGCGCAAAAGGAAGTCGCCACCTGCGCCATATCCGGCGCGGTCGGCACGTTTGCGCAGGTCGACCCGCGCGTCGAAGCGCACGTGGCCAAGGCGATGGGCTTGAGTGTCGAACCGGTATCGACGCAGATCATCCCGCGTGATCGTCACGCCATGTATTTTGCAACGCTCGGCGTTGTTGCGTCTTCCATTGAAAGGCTCGCCACCGAAATCCGCCATCTCCAGCGGACGGAAGTGCTGGAGGCGGAAGAATTCTTCTCCGAGAAGCAAAAGGGTTCCTCGGCGATGCCGCACAAGCGCAATCCGGTGCTGTCGGAAAACGTCACCGGGCTCGCCCGCATGGTGCGCGCCTACGCGCTCCCCGCCATGGAGGACGTCGCGCTCTGGCACGAACGCGACATTTCGCACTCTTCGGTGGAGCGCATGATCGGGCCTGACGCCACGGTCACCCTGGACTTCGCCCTGGCGCGGCTCGCATCCATTATCGACAAGCTGGTGGTCTATCCGGCCGCCATGCAGAAGAATCTCGACAAGCTCGGCGGGCTGATCCATTCGCAGCGCATACTGATCGCGCTCACGCAGAAAGGCGTCGCGCGCGAGGATGCCTATCGTCTCGTGCAACGCAACGCCATGAAGGTCTGGGACGGCGAAAGCGATTTCCTGTCACTGCTCAAGGCAGATAAGGACGTTCGTGCAAAGCTTTCGGACAAGGAGCTCGAGGCAAACTTCAACCTCGACCATCACTTTAAGCACGTCGACACCATCTTCAGGCGGGTGTTCGGAACGGCCTGAATTTGCCAACACCGCATGGCGCAAGCTCCGACCATTCTTGTCTTCGATTCCGGTCTCGGCGGCCTCACGGTCTTCCGTGAGGTGAAGGCGGCCCGGCCGGACGCACGCTTTGTCTATTTGGCGGACGACGCGGGCTTCCCCTACGGCAACCTCGCAGAATCCGTGCTGATTGCGCGCGTCATCGATGTGCTCGGGAACGCCATCGCCAAACACATGCCCGATATCGTCGTGGTCGCATGCAACACAGCCTCAACGCTGGCGCTCGCCGAACTGCGTGCACGTTTTGCAGTGCTCTTTGTCGGCACCGTGCCCGCCATCAAGCCGGCCTGCGCGCAGTCGACGACCCGGCGCGTCGCCGTGCTGGGCACGCAGGCGACGGTGGATCGTGAGTACACCCGCGCGTTGATTCGCGAATTTGCCTCGGGCTGCGATGTGCATCTCGTTGGCTCGTCGCACCTCGCCGGCTTTGCGGAAGCAGAGCTCGCCGGCGAGCCGGCCAAGGATACTGCGATCAAGCAGGAAATCGCCGGCTGCTTTGTCGAGAGCGATGCCCGCCGCACCGATACGATCGTGCTTGCGTGCACGCATTACCCGCTGCTGCTCGATCGCTTTCGAACGAGCGCACCGTGGCCGGTCACCTGGCTTGATCCGGCGCCGGCGATCGCACGACGCGTCGCGGATCTGATGCGCGATCGCAACGCCGGTGAGCCACCTCCTCCGCCGCAGATTGTCTTCACCTCGGAACGCAGCATCTCGCCGCAACTTGGCGCAGCGCTTGTAAATTTCGGCTTTTAGCCGAACAGGTGCGGCCACACTTCGAGCGCGCCACGCCAGATCATATCGCCCGAGACGTAAAGAATGATCGCCAGACCGATATAGGCGATCCACCGGTAACGGGTGAGCAGCCGCGCGACGAAATTGGCGGCGACGCCCATCAGAACGATCGAGAGGGCCAGTCCAAACACCAGGGCTGCGGGATGGTCGCGCGCGGCGCCCGCCACCGCCAGCACGTTGTCGAGTGACATCGAGATGTCGGCGAGCACGATCTGCCAGGCCGCCTGCGCAAATGTCTTACGCGGCGCCTCCTTCGCGATTGCAGATGCATCGATACGGTGGGCGCGCTGCTCCTGCAGTTCACGCCACATCTTCCAGCACACCCACAGAAGCAGGATGCCGCCGGCGAGCAGAAGGCCGACGATTTCGAGGAGTTCGATCGCGATGGCCGCGAACGCCAGGCGCAGCACCGTCGCGGCGATGATGCCGACGAGAATAACGCGAGAGCGGCGTTCGGGCGGCAGACCGGCGGCGGCAAGTCCGATAACGACGGCATTGTCGCCGGCCAGCACCAGGTCGATCATGATGACCTGGATCAATGCCGCAATTGCGTCAGGCGTGAAGGCGAACAGACTGTCCATGGGGCCCTTCCGTGGTCCATCAGTCCGACATCGCAGCCGCGGGGCTGCCAGAGGGGCCCGGTCTGATCGGCCCAACATGGCCATCCGGCGCCTCCGCAGCAAGCAAAACCGACCGCGGCGTAATGGCCCATTGGCCATTGGGCCAGTTTGACAGGCCGGTTCTATCCCCCTAAAACCCGCGCGCCCGGTGGATTTCAAGGTCTGCCGGGCGTTTCGCGACCCGCGGCAAGGCCTTGCGCTTACGAGGCTATGCCTGTCGGTTCCGGCCCTGCCGGGACAGAGGAGGGCGCGATCCTCAGCAACAGCAACGACAATCGAGGACGCGAATGACCAAGCGCATGGAATCCAAGTACAAGATCGACCGCCGGATGGGTGAAAACATCTGGGGCCGGCCAAAGAGCCCGGTCAACCGGCGCGAATACGGCCCCGGCCAGCACGGCCAGCGGCGCAAGAGCAAGCTCTCCGACTACGGTGTTCAGCTCAAGGCCAAGCAAAAGCTGCGTGGTTATTACGGAAATATCTCGGAGCGGCAGTTCCGCGGCATCTACCAGGAAGCGCGACGCCTCAAGGGCGACAGCGGGGCCCATATGATCGGCCTGCTGGAACGGCGGCTCGACGCGGTTATCTACCGCGCCAAGTTTGTGCCCACCGTATTTGCCGCGCGGCAGTTCATCAGCCATGGCCATATCCGTGTGAACGGCAAGCGGGTGACGATCCCGAGCTATCGCGTGAAGGTCGGCGAGGTCGTGGAGGTCAAGGAAAAGTCGAAGCAACTGGCGCTGGTAATGGAAGCCCAGGCCTTGGCCGAGCGCGACGTACCTGACTATATCGAGGTCGACGCTTCAAAATTGACCGCCAAGCTCTCGCGCATTCCGGTGCTCACCGACGTGCCTTACGCGGTCCAGATGGAGCCGCATCTGGTGGTCGAATACTACTCGCGCTGACCCCTCTCATCCGCGACGAATCCGGTCTGGTCGGCGCGACAGCGCCGGCCGGCCCGCGCCGGAGCGGGAGAAGACCGAAAAAAGCCCAAAATCGAATCGATCAGCGCGTGCCAAGGCTGGCGCGCTCGGGGAGTTATCCCCGGTTAAAACCGCCGTGCACAGCTTATTTTGTGTCAGCATTGCGACTATTCGCTACATTTAGTAGGCGAAAAGCGCTAGTAACAATGCGCGGTCCTCGAATCAGGGACCTGCCTAGGGAGACTCCGCAATGAAAGGGATCGATACCATCAAAGAGTGGGTCGGGGCGTTGACGGAATTAGCTCTAATGCTGTTGGCACTGGCGATCGTGCTTTCGCTATTGGTCGGCGCAAACCTGCCGTTCTTCGGCGCCGTGACAGCAAACATCATGGGCTGGGTGAAAGATATGGGCGGGAACGGTCTCGTCGGTCTGATTACTCTCGGGATCGTCCTCTGGTTGTTCTCAAACCGTAAAATGGCCTAAGGCCCGCGTGCGACCAGCCTGATCAGTTTTGCTGACGCAATCGGGGTGGGGAGCTTTGGCCCCCCACCCATAAGCCGTATGTGTCATCAAGAGGTTCTGCCATGCTCAAATTCATGGCCAACGCAAAAGTGATCTTGTGGGAATTCGTCGAACTCGGCTTCGTCACCATTCTCGCAATCATGCTGATCTACCTGATCCTCGGGCAAGGCTCCGGGGTGTTCGTGACATCGGTCGCCGATAACGTCACGAAGTTCGCGAGTGGTGTGCCGACACAGAGCTTGATCGGACTGGCGCTGGTTCTGGGGGTCATCTACCTCATCATGAATCGCCTGAACCGTAAGCGTTAGTCGAAAGGTCACCACGGCAGGGCGCGCAACTCGCCTCAGTGGCGGGAAGCGTGGCATTGGCGTAGAAGGCGGTACGTCTTCACCAAGGCCTTCTGCCGATGTTGAAGTTGAACCGCCGCACACTCCTCGCTGCCACAGCCACCGGCTTTGCAACGTGCGCCCTTCCTGCGTTCGCGGCAGCTCCTTATTCGCTCAAGCACGGCGCCTTCGAACTGACGATTGTCAGCGACGGTCATCTGGTGTTGCCGACAAGTTTTCTGGCACCCGGCGCACCGCCGGCCGAGCGCGAGGCATTACTCAAGGCCGCCGGCCAGACCGGCGAGCAATATAATTCTCCGACCAACGTGACGCTGATCCGCGCCGGTACCGACCTGATCCTGGTCGATATGGGCTCCGGCGATCGCTTCATGCCGACGGCTGGCAAATTGTGGGACAATCTCAAAGCCGCCGGTATCGACAAGGCGAAGATCACCAAGGTCGTCTTCACCCATGGCCATCCCGACCATCTCTGGGGGACGGTCGACGAACTCGATGAACTGGTGGCGCCGGGTGCAGCTTTCTACGTGGCCGGCGCGGAATGGGATTTCTGGAATGGCGACAACGCGGCACGCGGCCTGGCGCCAGAGCGCGCGGGATTCGTCACCGGCGCGCGTCGCAACTACGCCGCCATCAAGGGCAAGGTGAACATGGTCAAACCGGGGAATGAAATTGTCCCCGGGCTGCGCATCATCGACACACCGGGCCACACACAAGGCCACGTTTCGCTGGAACTCGCTGGTGGTGACGGTCTGATCGTTGGAGGCGACGCCCTCACCCACCCGCTCATCTCATTCCAGCATCCCGGCTGGAAGCCGCCCACTGACCATCTGCCGGATCAAGCGGCGGCCACGCGGCTCACGCTGCTGGATCGGCTCGCGACTGACCGCTGCAAGCTGATCGGCTTCCACCTGCCCTATCCAGGCATTGGAACGGTAGAACGCAAGGATGGCGCTTACCGCTTCATCCCGGTGGCCTAGTAACCTCGCTTGGCTGTCTCCACAGTCCCGCGCAAGCCAGAATTCAGTCGTGGCCAGGGCCGGTGTCCCCCTGGCAATAAATCTCCGTCGAATTGACAGTATTGCGGAGTCAATATTGCCCCTTCGGCTCGAGCCCGAACACGTGTTGTCCGTACATTGCCGAGACGGAATCCCAATTCAGGCTGATGTGCGAACTCAGGGCATGGATGTCGCGCCAGAATCGCTGCACCGGATGTTGCAAGCCGAGCGCCGAGCCGCCCGCCGCCAGAAAAACAGCGTCGACCGCCTGGACCAGGAGTTTGGTGGCGAAAGAATGGGTAAGGCGATTGCGCATGCGCAACGCGACATCCGCCGGTTTGCCAGCTGTGACGGTCGCGAGGGTGTCGCTGATATCGCGATAGATCATCAGCTGCGCCGCATCAATTGATGCCGTTGCTTCGGCGACACGCATCTGGATGGTGGTGAATTCGCTCATCTTGTTGTTTCCGCCGGCCACGGCGCCACGTGTTGTGCGGCCCGCCGCCTGCTCGGTGAACACCTCGAGCGCACCGCGGGCCATGCCCAGGGCCGGGGCAACAAGACAATGCGGCACCACCGCCAGCATGGGCTGGCGATAAAGCGGGTTGGTATTGGTTTGAGTGCCAGGGCCATTTCCCGTCAACATCTCGTTGAAGCTGACGGCGCGGTAGTCTGGAACGAATTGATCGTCGACGACGATGGTCTTGCTGCCGGTGCCGGCCAACCCCATGGTGAACCAGTCATCGTGGATCGTGAATTGTGATCGCGGAACAAGGAAGAAGCCCGGCTTCGGTCCATCCTTGAGCGGCAGCATCCCGCCAAGAATTCCCCAATTCGCGTTGTCACAACCGCTGGCGAAACTGAACCGTCCGCTCAGGCGGTAACCGTCTTTGTCCTGCACGGCCTTTCCGGTTGGTGCGTAGGAGACGGCGGCGATCGCATCGCGATCCTGGCTCCAAACTTCCTGCTGAGCCTTTTCGGGGTAACAGGCAATCAGCCAGGGATGTACAGCACCGAGGCTGTAAACCCATCCGGTTGAGCCGTCGCCACTCGCGACAGCGGCTACCAGATCGACGAATACGTCATAGCCGTACTCGAAACCGCCAAATCGGGCCGGCTGCATGATGCGGAACAACTCCGCCTCTCGCATTTTGTCTATCAGCGCAGCCGAGACCTGACGGTTTTGTTCGGTTTCGAGAGCGTGTTCCCGCGCCAATGCCCCAATTGCGCGGGCGCGGGCCATCAACTCGTCCATGCTCGGCTTTACGGAGCCTTTCGTTCGCGCGGCTTGAATTGTGTTAACCGCCATGCCCGAGCTCCCATGCTGTGCCCAGCCAGTGGAAATCTACAGCTTCATCATTTCATCCGGTGGCATCGGGCCCCAGAGGTTCGCTGCCGAGGGATCCTTTGGCCACACCTTCGGGCGCTGGGGATTGTCGCGGTGCCACGGCCGCGGCTCGAAATAACCTAGCGCCTCGTCTTTCATCTGATCCAGCTCGGCAAAGAGCTCGGTGATGAGGCCGGCCGGACTCTGGTGATAAGCAAACAGATTGTGGCCAATGCCGTGGCGGCCCGGACCCCACAGCATCTTGTACCCGTTGATACTCAAGTAGTCGCACGCGGTCTGCAGGTGCCCCCAATCGCGCAGCTCGAATGCCGTGTGGAAATGGCGGTTCGAACCCGTGCCGATCAAGTTGATGGTGTGGTGATCAACGCCGCAACGGAGGAACGAGAAGAAATCTCCCATCCAGTCGGAGACACGGAAGCCCAGCACATCGCAATAGAACTTGGTCACAAGCTGGGCGTTCTCGCAGTGGAACGCGACGTGACCGAGCTTGTGCGGGACAATGCCTTTGGCCTGGAATTTCTCGTGCAGGAGTTCAGGCCGCTTGAATACCTCCATTAGGGTGCCCTTCGGATCTTCAAAGCAAACCATGTCTGCGATGGTCGGCTCAGGATCCTTCTTGCGGGAGGTCTTCACGTTCATTGCCGCGGTTTGCTTTTCAAACGCGTCGAGATCGTCGTCGGGGCCGATCTGAAATCCGATGCGCGTGCACTTCGCCTGAGGGCCCTTTTTCAGGACGATCGAATGATGGTCGATCGTGCTTGAAAGATAGGCGGCATCCTTTTCCTTGGCGGAGAGCGTAAGGCCAAGAATGGCCGTGTAATACTCGACCTGCCGGTCTAGATCGGGGAGTTCATAGCTCGCATGAGCAATTTTGCGCACGCCAATCATTGCATCACCTCGTCCTAGTGTCTGATTCCCTGGCCTGTGCTTCGGGTTCGAAGATTTCGATGATCGATGCGACGTCCCGCTCGCCGATCTGCGGGAGCGCGCGATGGAAGATATCGAGCAAACAATCGATCAGCGGCGTGTCCACGCCGACCTCGTCCGCCAATTCCTTGCCACGCTCGAGATAGTGCGCAAGACCCTGTGCTGAGCCTTGCTGCGGCATGAATTTCCGCTGTGCCATCCAGGGCGCACGAATTCCGAACTGCGTCGAGCCCCCGCTGCCGTTGGCCACCGCCTTGATCATCAGGTCGACATCGACGCCGGCGCGAAGCCCGATCGCCATCGCCTGCGCCGTGCCGGCGATGTGCAGGCCGACCATGATATTATTGATCACCTTGACTGTTGTCGAAGACCCGAATGGACCCAAGAAAATCGATATGTCGGCGAACGTCTTCACGATTGGGGCCAGGCGTTCGCACGCTTGCGCATCGCCACTGAGATAGATCACCCCCTTGCGGGCCTCGACCATCCCGGGCGTTCCGCCGACCTCACCGTCGATGAAAATGGCGCCCTTCTCCGCCAAAGGAGCGATGTATCTTTTTTTTACCGGTACCGCATGCGAACCGAACTCGACGACAATCTGACCGGGCTTTGCCGCCTTCGCGATCCCGCGCGGGCCATTCACGACCTCCTCAAGCGCTTCGTCTGAAGGCAGACACGTGAAGACGAGGTCAGCGTCGGCCGTCGCATCGGCCGGCGATTTCACCGCGATTCCCCCGGCTTTTTCGAATTCTGCGAGCGAACTGCGCCGATAACCGAGCACACGGTGGCCGGCCTTTATGAGGTGTCGGCAGATCGGGAGGCCAACCTTGCCGACGCCGACAAAACCGATCGTTTCCATCACGTCCTTTCGCGCTTTGCCGCCGTGTCCTGCGCAATCTCTATAGAGCAGTCGGAGAATTTAACCGTCATGCTGGCACCGTTCCTTAAGACCCGTCCTGAATCATGCGATTCACCAAGGTTCCGCACCCGTCGACCTCAATTTTTACTTCGTCGCCGACCTTGAGAAATTCGCCGCGAGGCATCCCAACGCCGGCGGGCGTTCCCGTCGCTATTACATCGCCGGGCTGCAAAGTCACATGACGGCTGAGATAGGCGACCTGCTCAGCGATACCGTGCACCATCCGCCCGGTGTTTGAGTTCTGCTTCAGAACACCATTGACCCAAAGCTTGATCGACAGGTCGTTGGGATCGCGAACGTAAGACGCCGGTGTGAACCATGGGCCCATCGGCGCGCCGTCCTCAAAACACTTCTGACCGATCCAATCGTAGATAAACGGCGTGCCCTCGCGCTTCATGAGATCGCGTGCCGAGAGGTCGTTGACGATCACGTAGCCGGCGATCGCGTCAAGGGCCTTTCCCTCGGATATATTGCGCGTCGGACGCGCGATAACAGCACCGAGTTCCGCCTCCCAATCAACCTGTTTTGAGAAATTCGGAAGTCGAGCAGCCACATTATGACCGATGATTGAGCCCGCCGTCGTTTTCATGAAAAACCACGGCTCGGCGCCTTTCGTCATCGAGGGCGCCTTGCCTGTTGTGCGTTTGGCGATCTCCGCCATTTCCTCGAGATGGTCCCAGTAGTTCGCGCCGGCGCAGAACAGTGCGCCTGGATACAAAATGGGCGCCAGCAACGGAACATCGGAGAATGCAAAACCGCCTTTGGGATCCACATTTTTCGCGGCCGTCTCGAGCCGCGGATGAGCTGCGTCCCATTCCCGCAGCAGCCCGAGAACGGAATTGACGTCCTTTAAACCGCTGACGAGTGACGCCGCGGGATAGACACGCTCTCCAACCTTCACCCCGGCTTGCGGAACGCCAGAAGCCGATCGAAAGCTGATCAGCCTGTAGCCGTCCTCAGCCATGACAGATCTCCGCGCGCGCCGGGCGAGCACACGATCTCGCTACCTGGCCCACTGAACGTCCGCACGGATTGGTATTGCGAAGGTGGCGCGGCAAGGCGAGCGCGCCAGCGATGGCTGACGAATTCATTTTTCCTCCCACACCGTCTTTTTTGAGCGGACGTTTTGTGTAATGTACGTTACCGTATATGTGCTCATATGCAAGAGCAAGAGTTCGAGCAGACGCGTTGGCAACTGATGATGGCGCGTTGTGCTTGCGCTCATTTCGTCAAGCGGGCGTGGAATGTCGGAACTATCTTTAGGCGGAAACAAAAGCATTCAGCTACGTACCGTGCGGCACGTCGCAAAAAGATCGCGGCCTCGCCGCGGCGGACGGCTGACCGAAGAGCGCAGGCGCGAGATCATCGCACTCGTTGCGCCATTGTTTCTTGAGCACGGCTACGAGCAGGTGAGCATCGACGACATCGTCGAGCGCATTGGCGGCTCCAAGCGGACCCTCTACGAGCGTTTCGGAGGAAAAGCCGGCCTGTTCGAGATTGTCATTTCCGAATACTGTGCCGGCGTCCAACGCGATTTGTTCGCCGCGGTCGATCAAAAGGCCGGCCTTGAGAAACAATTGACTGCAATCGGCAGGCATTTTCTCAGCCTGATCCTGCATCCCCGAATCCTCGAGCTGCATCGCTTGATGGTGTCGATGGGCCGCAGCTTCCCTTCGGTCGCCAGCTTCTTTTTTCAGCTTGGTCCGATTTCAGCTTACGGCCTTGTGGCGGGCTGGATTGAACGTCAGCAAAAAGCGGGAAAGCTTGGTCCCGGCGATCCCACCATACTGGCCGAGCTGTTTCTGGACATGCTCACGGGCAAGCATCAACTGGCGCTGCTGACGTCGTCGCTCGGCTCCACTTCGCCGGAAGGAATCGAACGTACCGTCAAGGCTGCAGCGAAGCTGTTTCTCAACGGCGCTCGGAGCAGCGGATAGACACAAGCCGATAACTGCGGAGCATGTGCTTGCGGCCCTACAGCACGTGCCGAAAAAAGAAGGGCAAGAAAACAGGGAGGGAAATCATGGGCGCAAGCTATCGTTTGCGTGTGGCAATCTGGACCTTTGCTTGGATTCTCTTAGCTTCGACATCGCAGGCGTTCTTGCGCGAAGCTCTGGCGGCCGATCCGGTCAAAGTTGGCTTCAGCATGGGACTGACCGGCGCGAATGCGCCGAATGGCAAACAGCTATTGATCGCGCTTGAAATCTGGCGAGACGACGTGAACGCCAAGGGCGGGCTGCTCGGTCGGCCCGTGGAGCTGGTCTACTACGACGATCAGACCAATCCATCAAACGAGAACACCATCTATACGAAGCTGATCGATGTCGACAAGGTGAACCTGCTGCTCGGCCCATACGGCACCAATCAGATCAGCGCGGCTCTTCCCGTTGTCGCGCCGCGCAACCTGACGACGATTGGCATCCTCGGCACTGCGGCAAATAGTGAGGCGCACTACAAAAATTACTTCTCTATGATTCCGCTCGGTCCCGATCCGAAGCGGGAGTTTTCACGTGGATTCTTTGAAGTTGCAATTGCACAAAATCCAAAACCGAAAACTGTTGCCCTTGTCGGCGCCGATGCCGAATTTGGAAAGAATGCAACCGACGGTGCGCGCGAAAACGCCAAAGCAGCTGGCCTGACAATCGTTTACGACCAGCGTTATCCTCCGGCGACCACCGATATGACGCCGGTCGTTCGCGCCATCAAAGCGACCAACCCGGACATCGTGTTCGTGGGCGCATACCCGCCTGACTCCGTCGGCTTCGTGCGCGCCGCAAGCGAAGTCGGCTTGGCGCCCAAGCTGATGGGTGGAACGATGATTGGTCTCCTGGCCACACCACTCAAGATCCAGATGGGGCCACTTATGAACGGCTACATCAACAATGCCGAGGTCTTTGTGCCAATCCCGACATTTAATTTCCCGGGCGTGCGAGAACTGCTGAATAAGTATCGGGAGCGGGCAAAGGGGCAAGGCGTGGATCCGTTTGGATACAACTTCGCTCCGTATGGCTATGCGGCGGGCCAGGTGTTGGCCGCCGCCGTCGAGGGGACGAAAAGCTTCGATCATCCAAAGATTGCGGAATACATCCGCACCCACACGTTTGAAACCGTCGCCGGCCAGATAAAGTTCGGCAAGGATGGCGAATGGGCAAAGCCGCGCATGATTGTTACGCAGTGGCAAAACATCACCGGCAATGACCTCGGTCAGGTGACCGATCTCAAGAACTGGGTCGTCGTTTGGCCTCCCGAGCACAAGACCGGCAATCTTATTTACCCCTTCGAGTCGGCGAGAAAATGAAATACGAGTTGCCGGCTCCATTCTTCCTGGAGCCGGCAATACTTCCCCAGATGTATCGCTTAGGGATTTGAGCCGCTCGCCCGCGCGGCCTGGTAATACCTTGGGTCGTCGTATTTGCGGGGATCGGTCAGATTTTTTGCCGGACGCCCGTACTCGCTGCGCAATTTCAATACGGTCTCAATGCCTCTGATATCCAACGCGGCCTTGGGGTCGAATCCGGCATTGCGATCCAGCAGTACGTCGTAAGTCGACGAGGCCAAACGTGGCGACATTCCCGGTACCTTGGCCGCAAGAAGATCGCACGCCGCCTGTTTGCTGCCTTTTGCATAGAGCCAGTCCAGTGCGTCGAGATAGCCGCGGATAAACGCGGTCAGTGCATCGGCGTTGTCTTTTGCCCAGCTTCGCCGCGTGGCGCCCGAGATGCCCTGGTAGCGCGGCAAGACTTCGGACGCGCTCTGCAAAACGCGAAGGCCTGTTTCCTTTCCGATCAGATCGAACGGGGTGACCAGCAGAGTGCCCGCATGTTTTCCGGCCTTTAGCGCCTCGAAGCGCTGCAAAGCGCCTCCGGCGCGCTCGAACAAAACGTCATCATCACTTAAACCGTTATGCGCCAGCATTTTTCTGAGCACGAAGGCAAACCCGGTTGTGAGTGCATCAACCGAAAGCGTCTTGCCCCTGAGATCAGCGTAAGACGCAATATCGGGCTGAACCACGAGCCGCAAGAACGCGGAGTCGCCGCCCATAAAAGCGAAAAGATCCGGCGTAACATCGATCTTTGCTTCGCCCTGCCCCTCTTGATAGGCCACGATGTTGTCAAAACCGGTGAGCGCGATCTCCCAATGTCCCGAGATCAATCCTGAGAGTTGCTCCATGGAACTGGTCGTATAGTGAGGCTCTATTTCAATTCCATATGATTTGAAAAATTGTCGGTCGATGGCGGTCCACAAGGGCAAATTGAACCCGCCCGGAAAAACGATCACTTTGATAGTATCGGTCGCCATACAAATCGTTGCTCGGCCTAGTAGGGCGCAGGCAAGACCAGCGCGGTGAGCGCGCCTGCAACGGGCACCCAGGCGGTCGTCACCCCGAGAGCGGTTTTGCCCCGACTATTGAAAATAAATCCGGCGACCGGAGCCACCAGACAGGCGATCACCGCGACAACATAGCCGACAGCTGCCAGGGCTCCCGCATGCGTGCTTTCGGGGCCACCACCGAACATGAATCCGGACACGCCCACCAGCAATGCCGCGAGCGCCAGATCAGCGATCGTCGCAAGAACAAGAAAAAGTTTTGCCACGCGCGATCTGCGTCAGGCGGTCTGCTGTACCGACACGCCCTTGTCCTTCAGGGCCTGTAACAACTCGCCAGCCTGAAACATCTCGCGCACGATGTCGCAGCCGCCGACAAACTCGCCCTTCACATAGAGCTGCGGAATCGTCGGCCAGTTCGAGTAGCTTTTGATCCCGTTCCGGATTTCGTCGGATTCGAGCACATTGATGCCTTTGTAGGCCACGCCGAGATGGTCAAGGATCTGGACCACCTGACCGGAAAATCCGCACATCGGAAACTGCGGCGTGCCCTTCATGAACAGCACGACGTCGTTGGCCTTCACTTCATTGTCGATGAATTGCTCGATGCCCATGGAATCTCGTCCTGTTGGGCGGCATGGCCGCCACGTTCTTGGATATATGTATCCTATAAGACGCCGCCAGCCCAAGAGGCATCAGGGGAGGCATCGGAGGATTCCTCAGCTTTTTGGGGAGTAGAAAGTGCCTTCGACCTCGAAAAAGTCATCCTGGTTGAGCCTGGCGACTTCGACAATGCTGCGGGGCGGATACGGCCCGCCGCTCCAGAGTTGCTCCTGCACCTTGTTTACGAGCGGGCGCAACCGGTTCATATCGGTCACGAATACGGTCAGACGAACGCAGTCCGAAAGGCTGGCACCTTCGGATTCCGCGATCAGTTTCATGTTCATGAAACCCTGCCGGATGCGAGCTTCGTAACCTTCGACGAGCCGGTTATTCGCCGGATCGATGCCACGCATGCCTGCCACGAATACGAAATCGCCCGCGCGTGCACCGACGCTCCAGGTGCCGGTCGGCGCAATCGCACCCTTCGGCGCGAGGACGCGAACACCGCGCCCGGAATTCATCACGGCGTGCCGGTCTGCAAGGCGAGCGCGTGAAGCACACCGCCCATCTGGCCCTTGAGTGCCTCATAGACCAACTGATGCTGCTGCACCCGCGACTTGCCCCTGAAAGAGGCCGAGATGACGGTTGCAGCGTAATGGTCGCCGTCGCCCGCGAGGTCGCGGATCGTCACCTGCGCATCCGGAATATGCGCCTTGATCAGCCGCTCGATTTCACCGGCTTGCATAGCCATAGGCCGGTCCTCTTACGTCGTTCACAGCTCGCCGGCCATGTAAGCCGGCAGCCAGCTTTCGAAACGATCACGTAGAATCGAGACTAGGATGGGACGCTCGCCAGCGAGCGTCAATGTGTCGCCGCCGGTCTTGCCGATCGTCCACACAGGCACGTTGGCCGCGCGGGCGCGGGCGAGAAGGGCAGCCACTTGTGGCGTCCGCGCGGTGACGAGATAGCGCGCCTGGTCCTCGCCGAACCAGTGGGCATGGGCTGGTATGTCGGAGGGGGCTGCCGATAGCTTCGCGCCAATGCCGGAGGCTATCGCCATTTCGGCAAGACCAACCAGGAGGCCGCCGTCGGACAGGTCGTGCACGGCCGTGGCCGTGCCATCGAGGATCAGCGTACGCACGAAGTCGCCATTCTCGCGCTCCTCGGTGAGATCGACGGGCGGTGGCGCGCCCTCCTCCTGTCCGCATATTTCACGCAGATACATGGACTGGCCAAGCCAGCCCGTCGTCTCGCCGACGAGCAAAATTGTCTCGTCCGGCCCTTTGAACGCGAGCGTCGCAGATATCCTGAAATCGTCGATCAGGCCGACGCCGCCAATGGACGGTGTCGGCAAAATCGCGCGTCCGTTGGTCTCGTTGTAGAGCGAGACATTGCCCGACACGACCGGGAAATCGAGCGCCTTGCAGGCTTCGGCGATGCCACGAATGCAGCCGACGAACTGCCCCATGATCTCCGGTCGTTCCGGATTGCCGAAATTGAGATTGTCGGTGACGGCGAGCGGCCTTGCGCCGACCGCCGTGAGATTGCGCCAGCATTCGGCGACTGCCTGCTTGCCGCCCTCGAACGAATCGGCCTCGCAGTAGCGCGGCGTGACGTCCGTGGTGAGCGCAAGGCCTTTCGGCCCATCCTCGATACGCACCACCGCGGCGTCGCCGCCCGGCCGCTGCACCGTGTTGCCGAGAATGACGTGGTCGTATTGCTCCCACACCCAACGCTTCGAACAGAGATCAGGCGCTGCCAGCAATTTCTCCAGCGCCTCACCGATGTCGACCGGCGCCTTGACGCTCTCCGCGTCGATTTCCTCTGGCTTCGCCGGGGTCACGAAGGGCCGCTTGTATTCCGGCGCCTGGTCGCCGAGTTCCTTGATCGGAAGGTCGGCCATCACGTCGCCCCCATGGCGCACGATGAAGCGCTTCGTTGGCGTGGTCTCGCCCACCACCGCAAAATCGAGCCCCCATTTGCGGAAGATCGCTTCGGCTTCCTTCTCCTTCTCCGGCTTGAGCACCATGAGCATGCGCTCCTGACTTTCCGACAGCATCATCTCGTAGGCACTCATGCCCTCCTCGCGGCAGGGCACCTTGTCGAGATCGAGCGTAACGCCGAGATCGCCCTTGGCGCCCATCTCCACAGCCGAACACGTCAGGCCGGCTGCGCCCATGTCCTGAATGGCGATGACGCAGCCTTTCTGCATGATCTCGAGACAAGCCTCGAGCAGCAGCTTTTCCGAGAACGGATCACCGACCTGCACGGTCGGGCGTTTTCCCTCCGAGTCCTCATCGAACTCCGCCGAGGCCATCGAGGCGCCATGGATGCCGTCGCGGCCGGTCTTGGAACCGAGATAGACGATTGGCATGCCGACGCCCGAAGCCGCCGCATAGAAGATCTGGTCTTTGCGCGCGATGCCGACTGCCATCGCGTTGACCAGGCAGTTGCCGTCGTAACGCGAATGGAATCGCACCGAGCCGCCGACCGTCGGAACGCCGAAGGAATTGCCATAACCGCCGATGCCGGCGACGACGCCGCCCACAAGATGTCGCGTCTTCGGATGCGATGGCGCACCGAACGAAAGCGCGTTCAGGCACGCAATCGGCCGCGCCCCCATGGTGAACACGTCGCGCAGGATGCCGCCGACTCCGGTCGCCGCGCCCTGATAGGGCTCGATGTAGCTCGGGTGGTTGTGGCTCTCCATCTTGAACACGCAGGCGAGCCCGTCGCCGATGTCGATGACGCCGGCATTTTCGCCCGGCCCCTGGATCACCCATGGGCCCTTGGTCGGCAACGTGCGCAGATGGACCTTGGAGGATTTGTACGAGCAATGCTCGTTCCACATCGCCGAGAAGATACCGAGCTCGGTGAGCGAGGGCTCACGGCCGATCAGCTTCAGAATGCGGTCGTATTCGTCCGCCTTGAGCCCGTGTTCGGCGATCAACTCGGGGGTGATGCGAGGTTCGTTGCGGATCACAGCCTATGCCGCCCGGTCAAGCGCCTCGACCAGCCCGGCGAACAGGCCGCGCCCGTCGGTCGGGCCGATCGCGGCTTCGACGTGGTTTTCCGGATGCGGCATCATGCCGAGCACGTTGCCGCGGTCGTTGACGATGCCGGCAATGGCGTTGGTCGAACCGTTGACGTTGAAGGCCGGATCGCGCGCACCGTCGGGCGCGACATAGCGGAAGATCACCCGGCCCTCACCTTCCAGCCGCGCGATCGTGTCGGCGTCTGCAATGTAGTTGCCTTCGCCATGCGCGGTCGGCACGCGGATCACCTGCCCCGCGTTATAGCCACGGGTGAACGCCGTGTCGGAGCGCTCGACTTTCAGGAATATGTCACGGCAGATGAACTTGAGCCGCTCATTGCGCATCAGCACGCCTGGAAGCAGCCCGGCCTCGCAGGCAATCTGGAAACCATTGCACACGGCCAGCACCAGACCGCCCTTGGCCGCATAGCCGCGCACCGCGTCCATGACAGGACTGCGCGCCGCGATTGCGCCGCAGCGCAGATAATCGCCGTAGGAGAACCCGCCTGGAATTACCACCAGATCGGTGCTGGACGGAAGGTCCGTGTCTGTATGCCAGACCATGGCGGGCTCGTGTCCCGAGATCAGGCGAAGCGTGCGCGCCATGTCCCGCTCGCGATTGATGCCCGGAAATACAAGAACGGCGGCTTTCATCCCAGAACGTCCACGCGGTAATTCTCGATCACGGTATTGGCCAGGAGCTTGTCGGCGGCCTGCTTGAGCAGGACCTCTGCCTGGGCGCGGTCACCGCCCTCGATCTCAATATCGAAGACCTTGCCCTGGCGCACGCTGGACACCCCGGCAAGCCCGAGCGAGCGCAACGCGCCTTCGATAGCCTTGCCCTGGGGATCGAGGATGCCGGATTTCAGGGTAACGGTGACGCGGGCTTTCATCGATTGCCTATTGCCGTGGATTCGTCATGGCCGGACTGCTCATCCGCGTCTTTCCGGCAGAATCTCTAAGTAAAAGACGTGAATGCTCGGCACAAGGCCGGGCATGACACAAATCACAACCGATGTCGCTCTTGAGGCAACCCTAGCCCTTCACCAGGACCGGGCCGCTGCCTTGCGGGCGCTCGCCCTCGCTCATGATCCCGAGGCGTTTGGCCACTTCGGTATAGGCCTCGAGCAGGCCGCCGAGATCGCGGCGGAAGCGGTCCTTGTCGAGCTTGTCGTTGGTCTTGATGTCCCACAACCGGCAGCTGTCGGGAGAAATCTCATCCGCGACCACGATGCGCATCACGTCGTTTTCCCAGAGCCGGCCGGTTTCCATCTTGAAGTCGACCAGACGGATACCAACGCCGAGGAAAAGCCCGGAGAGGAAATCATTGACGCGGATGGCAAGCGCCATGATGTCGTCGATCTCCTGCGGCGATGCCCAGCCGAAGGCCGTGATGTGCTCTTCCGACACCATCGGGTCGTTGAGCTTGTCGTTCTTGTAGTAGAACTCGATGATCGAGCGCGGCAGCTGTGTGCCTTCCTCGATGCCGAGACGCTGCGCCAGGGACCCTGCGGCGACATTGCGCACGACAACTTCGAGCGGAATGATCTCCACCTCACGAATCAGCTGCTCGCGCATGTTGAGCCGGCGGATGAAGTGGGTCGGCACCCCGATATCGTTGAGGTGCTGGAACACATATTCCGAGATTCGATTGTTGAGCACGCCTTTGCCTTCGATCACCTCGTGCTTTTTGGCGTTGAAGGCGGTCGCGTCGTCCTTGAAATGCTGAATCAGCGTTCCCGGCTCGGGGCCTTCATAAAGGACCTTCGCCTTGCCCTCGTAAATGCGACGGCGGCGGCTCATGGGCGTGTACCGTGGTTTGTGAAAGTCCATCGGATTGCCGTGGCTCCTTATTGTGCGACTATGCAGATCCGCGGCTGCGGGACCGGACTGGAAGCGCTTGCCTTGGCCAGCGGTCCGGGCACCGATTCAACCTAGCCGATCGGTAGGTGCAGCACAATCACGCAACGCCCACGTTTTCCACTCCGTATTTTCGCCGTAAAAGAGCGGCCCAATGTTGCCTTGACGGGTCGCGGACGATATGCAAGGCGGCAATAAACTGCATGTGCACGCGATTTTAGCGATCGCAGTAACGAGGGCGGTATGACCACGACATTCGACAAGCGCGAAGAAGGCTTCGAAAAGCAATTCGCGCATGACGAGGAGCTTCGTTTCAAGGCGATGGCCCGCCGCAACAAGATGCTCGGGCTCTGGGCGGCCGGTATCCTGGGCAAAAGCGGTCCGGACGCGGAAGCCTACGCCAAGGAAGTCGTCCTCGCCGACTTCGAAAGCGGCGACAAAGACGTCGCGCACAAGATCATCAAGGACCTGGAGCCGAAGGGCATTACCGAGCAGCAAATTCGGCAGCAAATGACTGAATTGCTGACGCAAGCCGTCGCGCAGATCAAGAAGAGCGGCTGAGGTGCCCGCTTTCGCCCTCGCCCGGCGCCTGCGCGCGGGTGAAACGGTGTACGGCGCCTGGTGTATGATCGGATCTCCCGTCGTCGCCGAAGCGATCGCGCGTGAAGGCTTTGTTGCGGTCGTACTCGATGCACAGCACGGCCTCTGGGATGTCTCTTCGCTTGTCGCCGGCGCCGGCGCGGTCAACCATGCCGGTGCAGCGCCGATCGTGCGCGTGCCGCACAACGATTTCGCCCTGGTGTCGCGCGCGCTCGACTTTGGCGCCGAAGCAATCATCGCACCGATGATCAATGACGCTGACGACGCCGTCCGGCTCGCGGCCGCCGCGAAGTATCCCCCCGTCGGCGAGCGAAGCTGGGGACCTATCCGCGCCATGCCGTTACAAGGCTACAGCGCGCCGGTCGACTACCTCCGGGAGGCGAACAGCGGCACTCTGGTATTTGCGATGATCGAAACCGCAGCGGCACTCGGCAATGTTGATGCCATCGCCGCAACGCCCGGGATCGATGCGTTGTTCGTGGGCCCGTATGACCTCGCGATCGCGCTCAGCAGCGGCACGGCGCAGGACGTGCAGGCGCCCGCGGTCGAGCAGGCAATCGACCGGATCTGCACCGCGGCGAAGAAGGCGGGTAAGGTCCCCGGTATCTATTGCCGCGATGCCGAAAGCGCGGTGGCCATGGCCAAGCGCGGCTTTCGCTTCGTTGTTGCGGGGAATGATTTGACCACCTTACGCGGGGCGACCGTGGCACAGCTCAAGGTGCTGAAATCCTGACCGTCGTTGAAAACTAGCAATGCCGCAGTCTTTCGATGGGCCCGTGGTTATGGGTGCGGGGTCTCGCTTCGCTTGCCCGGGACGAAAACGGAGAGTTCGTCCAAAACCTTGCTGACCTCCCTCTCCACATCCTCCGCCCTCACCTCGCACACGCGATACCCACGCTCCGCAAGGTAAGCGCGCCGTTCAGCACGCGTGTGCGCGGCCTCACCGGTTTCATGCGCCGGCACCAGATCAAGGACGCACTTCAACGGAAACGAGACGAAATCGGTGATGTGCGGGCCGATCGGCACTTGCCGCTTGAAGCCCTGGCCGGCGAAACGCCGATCGTTCACCAGCGCCTGCCACAATACGCGTTCGGCCTCTGTCGGATTTCTGCGCAAGAGCCGCGCCAGTCCGCGCACCGGTCCGCGCTCGCCCGGCACGCGGCCGCCGCCGTGCTCTGCCAGCAAGTCCCGCAGCTTCTGGGCTTCGGCTGCGTCGAGCACGCCACCTTTGGCAGGCCCTTTGCGGCCCTGCGCGATCGCATTCATGACGCCGTGCAACGTGCGGATGTCCTGCTGCGTCGGCGCCATGCGCTGAAAGATATTTCGCAGGTTCACACTCATGGTGCCGCGTTTTTCTTCCGGCCGGAAGAATTCGACACGTTCCAGTTCGCGTTCGAGATCGGCAAAGAACGCATCAAGCTGCTGCTTCGGCGCCGGCGGCGATTTCTCCGGCATTGAGAACGGCAATTGCGCACCGGTTGCGCTTTTGAACCATTCATAGGCAACGATCACCACCGCCTGTGCCAGGTTCAGCGACGCGAAAGCAGGATTCACCGGCAAGGTCACGATGCGATCCGCGAGCGCGACCTCATGATTCTCGAGTCCGATACGCTCGCGACCGAAGATGATCGCAACGCTCTCGCCCGCCCTGACCCGTGTCGCGATTTCTGACGCGGCCGCTTCCGCGGATACGACCGGCTTCGCCTGATCGTGATTGCGCGCCGTGGTGGCGAGCACAAAGCTGCAATCACCTATCGCATCGTTGAGGTTGTCATAGAGCGCGACGCTATCGAGAATGCGGTCAGCGCCTGCTGCCATCACCCGTGCCTTCTCGTTCGGCCAGCCTTGAAGCGGCTTTACCAGTCGCAGGCGCGACAGGCCGAAATTGGCCATGGCGCGCGCCGCCGCGCCGATATTCTCGCCGAGCTGTGGCTCGACCAGAACGACGATCGGCGCCGGTGTCTCGAACCAGCGCTTGGTCTTGTCAGTGCCGGCACCGGGCATCGCTTACCGCCGTATTGACAGAAATTGCATCATGTTTGCCTATGCCGTCAGCGCAACCCGCTGGGGCAGTTTGAAGTGGCCAATGTTCTAAAGCAGTTCCGACGTCGTTATATCTATCCTTGGCTCAAGCGCCTTTATCCCTACAAGCAGGCAGCCTTCGCGGGCACCCGTGTCTCGTACAAAAAACACCTTGACGGCGGCGGGCGCGGCTTCGGGCAGGATTTCATCCCGCTCCTGCAGCACTATGGCCTACCAAAGCAAGGGCGTGCGTTCGAGTGGTGTGCCGGGCCTGGCTTTATCGGATTCTCCCTGCTGGCCCACGGCCTGTGCGAGACACTCTGCCTTGCCGACATCAATCCCGAGGCGGTCCAGGCCTGCCAGCGCACGATCGCCGACAATGGCCTGTCAGATCGCGTTGCGGTCTATTGCTCGGACAACCTGGGCAACATACCGCCCGACGAGCGATGGGATCTCGTCGTATCCAACCCGCCGCACTTCATCGACGAGTATCTCGGCAATTTGCGCGCACATGATCCGGACTGGCGGGTTCACCGGGAGTTCTTCCGGACCGTCGCACCTTTTCTCAGGCCGGGGGGCGTCATCGTCCTGCAGGAAAACAATGCCGGTTCGACGGTGGACACTTTTCGCCCCATGATCGAGGAAACCGGTCTGGCTGTTGTTTTCACGCATGGCGACTTGCCGTTCCGCACGGCCAACCATCAATACTATTTCATTGGGATCATGCGCGTCGGCGACGCCGCGCCACCCTGGGTGCGCGCTTCTTTGCATTCTCTGTCATGACCCAGCTCATCCTTGGCGTCCATTCCGGATCGCACGACGCAGCCGCCGCAGTCTTCGAGGACTATGCGCTCAAGGCGGCGGTGCACCTGGAGCGCCTGACGCGCCGCAAAAGCGATGGCTCGCACCATCCGGATCTTGCGATCGACGAAGTGCTGTCAATCGCCGGAGCAACGCGCCGGGATGTCGATGTCGTCACCTACAGCCGCAGCATGTTTCCGACCCGCTATTTCCGCAATTTGAACGGCATCGAGTGGCTGCGCGAGCAATACCGCACATACGTGCGCCGAAGGCCGCGAAGGCAGCTCATGCCGGAGATTTTCCGGTACGGCACCACGGACATCAACGCCTTCCTCGACGTCGCTTCCTTTCAGCGCGACAGCGGATTCCGGACCGACGTTATTACCGGTTTTTACAATCACCACGAGGCACACGCCCTTCCCACCCTTTTCTACAGTCCGTGGAAGGACGCCTTGCTCGTTACGGCGGACGGAGGTGGCGACACGGTGCATTACAGCCATCGTCATTTTGCCGACGGCCCTCTCACGACCCTCTACGGCGGAGAAAACATGACTCTGACGCCGCCCGAAGAAGACAGCCTCGGCAAGATGTACGGCTGGGCCACCAAGGCGCTGGGATTCAAACGCGTGCGTCATGAGGGCAAGGTCACGGGACTGGCGGCCATGGGCAACCCGGTGCGCGCACCCGAACTCATGGCGCGCTATCGCGTCGACGATACGGGGCGCGTCCATTCGGATCTCGGCGGCGATCGCGCGATCTACAGCTTCATGCGGGCGCTCAAGCGCGGGCTTAGTCGGGAGGATTACGCCGCCACGGTGCAGAAGGTGCTCGAGGACGTGATGCTGCAGTCGATCCGACAGCTTCTTGCCAGGAACCCGGCGCGGAATTTGGGATTGTCGGGCGGCGTCTTCGCCAATGTGAAGCTGAATCGTCTGCTGGCGGAGACACTCGATCTTGACGAGGTCTTCGTCTTTCCGGCCATGGGCGACGATGGCTTGCCGGTCGGCGGCGCGCTTGCCTGGCTGCTGCAGCGCGACGGTCTCGGACCCTGGCTCGAGCATCGTCACGACCTTGGCGACCTTTACCTCGGCCGCGATTTCTCAGCCACCGTTGACGATGAATTTGGCCGGTCGCCGGGCATCCGGCGGCTCCCGGAACCGCCGGTCGAGGGCACCGCGCGCCGGCTCAAGGACGGCAAGCTCGGCGCCATCTATACGCATCGCATGGAATTCGGACCGCGCGCACTCGGGGCGCGAACCATTCTCGCGAACCCCGCGCGCCGCGAAACTCACGACCTGCTGAACGTCAGGCTGGCGCGGTCCGAGTTCATGCCTTTCGCGCCGGTTATCCAGAGCGAGAAGGCGGCGCAGGTCTTTGACATTACGAACGTCAACCGGCGCGCCTGCCGGTACATGACGATTGCGTGCGACGTGCACCCGGAATGGCGCGGGCGCATTCCTGCCGTGGTCCACGTCGACCATTCGGCACGGCCGCAGATCATCAACCGCGGCGACAATCCGCTCTATCACGACATTCTCGGCGCCTTCGAACGCGAGACCGGCCTGCCCGTTCTGGTCAATACGAGCTTCAATGTGCACGAGGAGCCGATCGTCAATGCGCCGGCGGAATGCATCAAGGCGCTGCGCGACGGGCGCATCGATTTTGTCGTGACCGATCGAGGGCTCTACGACCACCCGCGGATTTAGCTTGGCGGGTGCTCGAAATCGCGACTTTCGCCGCCCGATTTTGGATGCTATAGGGCGCGCGCCGGAAGCTTTTCCTTCCTGTTCCGTGCAACTTTCAAAAGGTTCTACCCGCAATGGCGAAGATCAAGGTGGCAAACCCCGTCGTCGAAATGGACGGCGACGAGATGACACGCATTATCTGGCAGCTGATCAAGGACAAGCTGATCCATCCCTATCTCGACATCAACCTTCTCTACTACGACCTCAGCGTCCAGAAGCGCGACGAAACCGACGATCAGATCACGATAGATGCGGCCAACAAGACCAAAGAAGTCGGCGTCGCGGTGAAATGCGCCACCATCACGCCGGACGAAGGGCGGGTGAAGGAATTCAACCTCAAGAAGATGTGGCGCTCGCCGAACGGCACCATTCGCAACATTCTCGGCGGCGTGATCTTCCGCGAGCCGATCATCTGCAAGAACGTGCCGCGTCTGGTGCCAGGCTGGACCAAACCAATCATCATCGGCCGCCACGCTTACGGCGACCAATACCGCGCCACCGACATCCGCGTGCCGGCCAATGCGACCATGACGCTGAGTTACGTCGGCGCCGATGGCAAGAAAGTCGAGCACGAAGTGTTCAAGTTCCCGGGATCGGGCGTCGCCATGGCGATGTACAACCTTGACGACTCGATCCGTGATTTCGCCCGCGCCTCCATGAACTATGCGCTGTCGCGCGGCTATCCATTGTATCTCTCCACCAAGAACACCATCCTCAAGGTGTATGACGGACGCTTCATGGATATCTTCCAGGACGTGTTCGACAAGGAGTTCCGGGCCGAATTCGACAAGAAGAAGCTGACCTACGAGCACCGCCTGATCGATGACATGGTGGCGGCGGCGCTGAAATGGTCGGGCGGCTACGTCTGGGCTTGCAAGAACTACGACGGCGACGTGCAGTCGGACATCGTGGCGCAGGGCTTTGGCTCGCTCGGCCTGATGACGTCAGTGCTGGTGACTCCGGACGGCAAGGTCGTGGAAGCGGAGGCCGCGCACGGCACCGTGACGCG
>DASSIJ010000162.1:0-9393 GCA_035692045.1 Pseudolabrys sp.
TCGATGTTCCGCCGGAATACACGCTGCTGCAGGCCTGCGAGGCCGGCGGCGCCGAGATTCCACGGTTCTGCTTTCACGAGCGCCTGTCGATCGCCGGAAATTGCCGCATGTGCCTGATCGAGGTGGTCGGCATGCCCAAGCCCCAGGCCTCGTGCGCCATGAACGTGAAGGACCTGCCGCCCAACAAAGACGGCACGCCCAAGATTCTCAACACGCGCACGCCGATGGTGAAAAAGGCGCGCGAAGGCGTGATGGAGTTCCTGCTGATCAACCATCCGCTCGACTGCCCGATCTGCGATCAAGGCGGCGAATGCGATCTGCAGGACCAGGCGATGGCCTATGGCGTCGATGCAAGCCGCTATCAGGAGAATAAACGCGCGGTCGAGGACAAATATATCGGCCCGCTGGTCAAGACCATCATGACGCGGTGCATCCACTGCACGCGCTGCATCCGCTTCTCGACTGAGGTGGCCGGCGTACCCGAGCTCGGTGCGATCGGCCGTGGCGAGGACATGGAGATCACGACCTATCTCGAACACGCAATGACCTCTGAGCTGCAAAGCAACGTGGTCGATCTGTGCCCGGTCGGCGCTCTGACCTCGAAACCCTATGCCTTTGCAGCGCGTCCCTGGGAGCTCAACAAGACGCAATCGATCGACGTGATGGATGCGGTCGGCTCCGCGATCCGCATCGACACGCGCGGGCGTGAAGTCCTGCGCATCCTTCCACGCGCTAATGACGACGTGAATGAGGAGTGGATCTCTGACAAGACTCGACACGTCGTCGATGGTTTGCGAACGCAACGGCTGGATCAGCCCTATGTGCGCGTCAATGGACGGCTGCACCCCGCCTCATGGCAGGAAGCTTTTGCATTCGTTGCGAACAAGGTCAAAGCGAGCAGTGCCAAGCGCATCGGCGCCATCGCCGGTGATCTCGCCAGCGCGGAAGAAATGTTCGCGCTCAAGGACCTGATGGGCCGCCTCGGCAGCGCCAACATCGATGGGCGCCAGGATGGCGCGGCCTTCGACCCAAAATGGGGCCGCGCATCCTACCTGTTTAACGCGACCATCGCCGGTATCGAGCAGGCCGATGCGCTGCTGATCGTCGGAGCGAACCCGCGGCGCGAGGCAGCGGTGCTCAATGCGCGCATCCGCAAGCGCTGGCGCGCCGGCAATTTCCCGATCGGCCTGATCGGCGAGAAGGCCGACCTGACCTACAGTTATGACTACCTCGGCGCCGGTGCCGAAACTCTTGCCGATATCGGAAGCAGCAAGTTCGCGGACGCGCTGAAGGCGGCACAGCGGCCGCTCATTCTGATCGGCGCGGGAGCACTGGCCCGCAAGGACGGTGCGGCCATCGCCTCATTGGCAGCTAAAGCTGCGGTCGAATTTGACGCGATCAAAGATGGCTGGAATGGCTTCTGCGTACTGCACGGTGCGGCTTCGCGCGTTGCGGCGCTCGATCTCGGCCTGGTGCCCGGCGCGGGCGGGCTCGACGCGGCGCAGATGGCGGCGGGCGGCCTCGATGTGTTGTTCCTGCTCGGCGCCGATGAAATCGATGTCGCGCCTGGTCCTTTCGTTGTCTATATCGGTACCCACGGCGACCGCGGCGCACATCGTGCCGATGTGATCCTTCCAGGCGCCGCCTACCCCGAAAAATCCGGGATCTACGTGAACACCGAGGGTCGCGTGCAGTTGGCCAACCGGGCGGCGTTTCCGCCCGGGGACGCGCGCGAGGATTGGGCTATCCTGCGCGCGCTGTCCGACACGCTTGGACACAAGCTTCCCTATGACTCGCTTGCCGCCCTGCGACAGGCGATGTTCGCCGCCCATCCGCATCTGATGCGCATCGATCAGATTGCCGCGGGTGACCTGGCCGACATTAAGAAGCTCACGAAGCTCGGCGGGACACCGGAAAAAGCGCAACTGCGCTCGTCCGTTGCGGACTTCTATTTCACCAATCCGATCGCGCGCGCCTCTGCCATCATGGCGGAATGTTCTGCCTTGGCGAACGCGGCGGCAAAGACGGCGGCGGAGTAGGGTCATGGAGTTTTTCTGGACCTATCTCTGGCCGTTGATCGTCATCGTCGCGCAATCTCTGCTGCTGCTGGTGATCCTGCTTGTCGTGATCGCTTACATCCTGCTTGCCGACCGGAAGATCTGGGCGGCGGTGCAGATCAGGAGAGGGCCCAACGTCGTGGGGCCCTGGGGCCTGTTCCAGTCTTTCGCCGACCTGCTGAAATTCGTGGTCAAGGAGCCGGTCATTCCCGCCGGCGCCAATAAGGGCGTTTTTCTGCTTGCGCCGCTGGTCACTTGCGTGCTGGCGCTCGCTGCGTGGGCGGTGATCCCGGTCAATGCGAATTGGGTGATCGCCAATATCAATGTTGGCGTGCTCTACATTTTCGCGATCTCGTCGTTGATGGTCTACGGCGTGATCATGGCGGGCTGGGCGTCGAACTCTAAATACGCCTTCCTGGCCGCGGTGCGTTCGGCCGCGCAGATGGTGTCCTACGAAGTCTCGATCGGCTTTGTCATCATTACGGTGCTGTTGTGCGCCGGCTCGTTGAATTTGTCGGCGATCGTCGAAGCGCAGAACGGTAAATACGGGCTGTTGAGCTGGTACTGGTTGCCGCTGTTTCCGATGTTTGTTGTGTTCTTCATTTCGGCCCTGGCGGAGACCAACCGGCCGCCGTTCGATCTGGTTGAAGCAGAATCGGAGCTCGTCGCCGGCTTCATGGTCGAATACGGCTCGACGCCCTATATGATGTTCATGCTGGGCGAATACGTGGCGATCGGGACCATGTGCGCCATGGCGACCATCATGTTCCTGGGTGGATGGCTGTCGCCGATACCGTATCCGCCGTTCACCTGGGTGCCCGGCGTGATCTGGTTCACGCTCAAGGCGTTGTTCATGTTCTTTCTGTTCGCCATGGCCAAGGCCATGGTTCCGCGTTATCGCTACGACCAACTCATGCGGCTCGGCTGGAAAGTGTTCCTGCCGCTGTCGCTGGCCATGGTGGCGATCGTGGCGGCCGTCATCCAATACGGCGCGCTGGCTACAGGCGCGATGAAGTGAGGACGTCATGAGACTCGATCGCGCGGCCAAGGGCTTGTTTCTGATGGAGTTTGTGACCGGCTTCGTGCTGGCCATGCGCTACTTCTTCAAGCCGAAGGCGACACTCAACTACCCGTTTGAGAAGGGCCCGATCTCGCCGCGCTTCCGAGGCGAACACGCGCTGCGCCGCTATCCGAACGGCGAAGAGCGGTGCATTGCCTGCAAGCTGTGCGAAGCGATCTGCCCGGCGCAGGCGATCACCATCGAGGCCGGACCTCGCCGCAATGACGGCACGCGCCGCACGACGCGCTACGACATCGACATGGTGAAATGCATTTATTGCGGGCTGTGCCAGGAGGCGTGCCCGGTCGATGCCATCGTCGAGGGCCCCAACTTCGAATTTGCGACCGAGACTCGTGAGGAGCTCTACTACGACAAGGAGCGCCTGCTTGCGAACGGCGATCGCTGGGAGCGCGAGATCGCGAAGAACCTCGCGCTCGACGCACCGTACAGGTAATGGCAATGATCGCTGCCGCGCTGTTTTTCTATCTTTTTGCGAGCATCTGCGTCGCCAGCGCGGTCATGGTGATCGCGGCACGCAACCCCGTGCACTCGGTCCTGTTTCTCATTCTCGCCTTCGTCAATGCGGCCGGTCTGTTCGTGATGATGGGCGCCGAATTCCTCGCCATGATACTCATCGTCGTCTATGTCGGCGCCGTCGCGGTGCTGTTCCTGTTCGTCGTGATGATGCTCGATGTGGATTTTTCCGAGCTCAAGCAGGGGATGCTGCAATATCTCCCGGTTGGCATGTTGATCGGCGGAATTTTTCTCGCTGAATTACTCCTGGTGGTCGGGGCCTGGGCGATCGGACCCGGTGTGCCGCAGGCGATCACCGCGCCGATTCCGACCAAAATTCCAAACACCGAGGCGATCGGCCTCGTGCTCTACACGCGCTACGTCTATTTCTTCGAGGCTGCCGGCATGATCCTTCTGGTCGCCATGGTGGGCGCCATTGTGCTGACGCTCCAGCACCGCGTCCGCGTGCGGCGCCAGGATATTTCCGAGCAGGTCGCGCGCACGCCCGCTGCTTCGATCGACGTGGTGAAAGTGCGGTCCGGACAAGGTCTGGGGAGCAATACATGACCATTGGCCTCGGTCACTTTCTGTCGGTTGCCGCGGTCCTGTTCACGCTCGGAATCTTCGGTATTTTCCTGAACCGCAAGAACGTCATCATCATCCTGATGTCGATCGAGTTGATCCTGCTCGCAGTCAACATCAATCTCGTCGCCTTCTCGACCCATCTTGGCGATATCGTTGGACAGATCTACGCGCTGCTGGTGCTGACGGTTGCAGCCGCGGAAGCGGCGATCGGGCTTGCCATTCTGGTCGTGTTCTACCGAAACCGCGGCTCGATCGCGGTTGAGGACATCAATTTGATGAAGGGCTAGCGCGTGTATCAAGCGATCGTTTTTCTCCCGCTTCTCGGCGCAATCCTCGCCGGCCTTATCGCGCTGGCCGGCGCGCGCGCCCGTTTTCCCGGGAAAGGCCCGGTGGCCGGCGCCGATCATGGCCCGCATCACGGCGCGGCTGATGTCCACGACGCCGCGGCTGTTCATTCCTTTCACCATGAAGAAGAAGCGCACGAGCCCGCCGCTGCCGGTTCGCGTACCGCCGAGTTGATCACGACCACGCTTTTGATGATTTCCATGATTCTGTCATGGATTGCCTTCGTGGATGTCGGCTTTGCCCATCACGACGTGCGCGTGCCGATATTTACCTGGATGACCGCCGGCGATCTCAAGGTCGAGTGGTCGCTGCGCATCGACACGCTCACCGCAGTAATGCTGGTGGTAGTGAACACGGTGTCAGCTTTCGTGCACCTTTATTCCATCGGCTACATGCGCGAAGACCCGTACCGGCCGCGCTTCTTCGGCTACCTGTCGATGTTCACCTTCGCCATGTTGATGCTGGTGACGGCGGACAACCTGGTGCAGCTGTTCTTCGGCTGGGAAGGCGTCGGCCTCGCGAGCTATCTGCTGATTGGTTTCTGGTACCATAAGCCGGAAGCAAACGCGGCAGCGATCAAGGCCTTCATCGTCAATCGGATCGGCGATTTCGGATTTGCGCTCGGCATTTTCGCCGTGTTCATGCTCACGAAGGCGATCGATTTCGACACCATATTCGCCCAGGCACCTGCGCTTACCGGCAAGACGATTAATTTCTTTGGCTGGCAAGCCGATGCACTCACGCTCACCTGTCTGTTCCTCTTCATGGGCGCGATGGGCAAGTCGGCGCAATTCCTACTCCACACATGGCTGCCTGACGCGATGGAAGGGCCGACCCCGGTCTCGGCTTTGATCCACGCCGCGACCATGGTGACCGCCGGCGTGTTCATGGTGGCGCGATTGTCGCCGCTGTTCGAGCTTGCACCAAATGCTCAGGCTTTTGTGACGCTGATCGGCGCCACGACCGCGATGTTCGCCGCAACCATCGGCCTCGTGCAGAACGACATCAAGCGCATCATCGCTTATTCGACCTGCTCGCAGCTGGGCTACATGTTTGTGGCGATGGGAGTGGGGGCCTATTCGGTCGGGATGTTCCATCTTTTCACGCACGCCTTCTTCAAGGGGTTGCTGTTTCTCGGCTCCGGCTCGGTGATCACCGCGATGCATCACGAGCAGGACATCCGCAACATGGGCGGGCTGAAGGATCGCATTCCCTACACTTACATCGTGATGCTGATCGGCACGCTGGCGCTCACCGGCTTCCCGCTCACCGCTGGCTATTTCTCCAAGGATGCGATCATCGAGGCAGCCTACGTCGGCAAGAATCCGATGGCGTTCTATGGCTTCATTTGCACGGTCGCGGCGGCGTTGCTGACATCGTTCTATTCCTGGCGGCTGATCTTCAAGACGTTCCATGGTGAGCCGCATGACCGCAAGCATTGGCGGGATGCGCATGAAAGCCCGATGGTGATGCTGATCCCGCTCGGCTTCCTGGCCGCCGGCTCGGTGCTCGCCGGCTTGCCGTTCAAGGAAATCTTTGCCGGGCATGGTGTTGAGGGATTCTTCCGCGAGTCGTTGGCCTTCGCGAAATCCAACCATGTACTGGAAGACATGCATCACGTGCCATTGCAAATTGGCATTCTGCCGACGGTCATGATGCTGATTGGCTTCGTGATCGCGTGGCACTTCTATATCCGCCGTCCCGATATTCCGGTCGAACTGGCACGGCAACACGATTGGCTTTACCGCTTCCTGCTCAATAAATGGTACTTCGACGAGCTTTATGACCTGATCTTCGTCAGGCCCACGAAGCGGCTCGGCCGCCTGCTGTGGAAGAGCGGCGATGGCTGGCTGATCGACGGTTTTGGACCGGACGGCGTGTCGGCACGTGTGCTCGACGTCACCCGCAACGTGGTGCGTCTGCAGACCGGTTATCTTTATCACTACGCCTTCGCCATGCTGATTGGGGCTGCGGCCTTTATCACCTGGTTCATGTTCGCGACGGGGATACATTAATGAGCTGGCCCATCCTCTCCGTCGTTACTTTCCTCCCATTGCTTGGCGCCCTGCTGGTCGCGTTGCTCGTGCGCGGCAACGAGCGTCTGGCGCGCGGCACCGCGCGCTGGATCGCGCTGTGGGCGACGCTGGTCACCTTTGCCATTTCCCTGGTGATGGTCTGGCGTTTTGACGCCACTTCGGCGGAATTCCAGTTCGCTGAAAAGTACAACTGGCTCGGCATCGCTTCCTATCACATGGGTGTCGACGGAATTTCACTGCCCTTCGTGATCCTGACCACCGCGCTGATGCCGATCTGCATTCTCGCCAGCTGGACCGCGATCCAGACGCGCGTGAAGGAGTACATGATCGCGTTTCTGGTGCTGGAAACCCTGATGGTCGGCACCTTCTCGGCGCTCGATCTGGTGCTGTTCTATCTGTTCTTCGAGGGCGGCCTGATCCCGATGTTCCTGATCATCGGGATTTGGGGCGGATCGCGCCGGGTCTATGCGAGCTTCAAGTTCTTCCTCTACACGCTGCTCGGCTCGGTGCTGATGCTGCTCGCCATCATGGCGATGTATTGGGATGCCGGCACGACCGATATCGCGACGCTGTTGCGCCACGGCTTCCCGATCGGCCTGCAGAAATGGGCGTGGTTTGCTTTCTTCGCCTCATTCGCGGTGAAGATGCCGATGTGGCCGGTCCACACGTGGTTGCCGGACGCGCATGTCGAAGCACCGACAGCGGGCTCCGTGATCCTCGCCGCCATCCTCCTGAAGATGGGCGGCTATGGCTTTCTACGATTTTCGCTGCCGATGTTCCCGGTGGCCAGTCATGAATTTGCACCGCTGATCTTCACCCTGTCGGTTGTCGCCATCATCTACACGTCGCTCGTCGCACTGATGCAGGAGGACGTGAAAAAGCTGATCGCCTATTCCTCGGTTGCGCACATGGGCTTCGTGACGATGGGCATCTTTGCCGCAACCGCGCAGGGCGTTGCCGGCGGCATTTTCCAGATGATCTCGCACGGCATCGTCTCGGGTGCGCTGTTCCTCTGCGTCGGCGTTGTGTACGACCGCATGCATACGCGCGAGATCAACGCCTATGGCGGCCTCGTTAACCGCATGCCGCTGTATGCTTTCGTGTTCATGGTGTTTACGCTCGCCAATGTCGGCCTGCCGGGAACGTCAGGGTTTATCGGCGAATTTTTGTCTCTCATCGGCACGTTCAGGATCAATATACCGGTCGCCACACTCGCCACGCTTGGCGTCATTCTGTCGGCTGCTTATGCGTTGTGGCTCTACCGAAAGATGATTTTCGGCGATCTCAAGCCGTCGCTCGAAGGCATCCGTGACATCGGCTGGCGCGAGACGGTGATCTTCGCGCCCTTGGTCGTGCTGACCATTTTGTTCGGTGTCGTGCCCAAACCGGTGCTCGATATGTCGGCCGCCTCGGTTGCACAACTCCTTGAGAACTACAATCACGCTGTCGCTGCGGCCAAGGCCGCGGAGACGAATAGAGAGCTCGCGCAGATCGAGCGCGAGCGGGGCGCCACACGATGATTCAGCTGTCCGCCTTGCATGACCTGATGCCGCTGCTGCCGGAACTGACGCTGGCTTGCGGCGCCATGCTGATGCTGATGTTCGGTGCATTCATCGGCGAGCGCAGCGCGGCTATGGTCAACGGCTGGTGCGTTGCGGTGTTGGTGCTGGCCGGCGTCGCTCTCGTCTGGTTGCCGCCCGGGCCGCACGTGATGTTCGGCGGAAGCTTCCTGGTCGACGATTACGCGCGTTTTCTCAAGGTGCTGACGCTCGTCGGCTCCGGCGGGGCGCTGTTGCTCTCGCTCGACTATCTCACCATCGAGAAGCAGCAGAAATTCGAATACGGCGCGCTGTTTCTGCTCGCGACGCTCGGCATGCTGATGCTGATCTCGGCCTCCGATCTGATCGCGCTTTATCTTGGCCTCGAGCTGATGAGCCTGCCACTCTACGTGATCGCGGCTTCCAATCGTGAAAATCTGCGATCCACCGAGGCCGGTCTGAAATATTTCGTGCTTGGCGCGCTGTCATCGGGAATGTTGCTTTACGGCGCCTCACTGATCTACGGCTTCACCGGCACGGTCAATTTTGCAGGCATCGCCAAAGCAACGCAGAACGGCGCCGGTCTGGGATTGATCTTCGGTCTCGTGTTCCTGTTCGTCGGGTTCTGCTTCAAGATCTCTGCGGTGCCCTTCCACATGTGGACGCCGGACGTTTACGAAGGCTCGCCGACGCCGGTCACTGCTTTTTTTGCCGCTGCACCGAAGGTTGCCGGTATTGCCATCTTCGCGCGCGTTACCGTCGTTGCATTTCCAGGCATTACCCACGAATGGCAGCAGATCGTTGTTTTCGTTTCGATCGCGTCGATGGCGCTCGGGTCTTTCGCCGCCATCGGCCAGCGCAACATCAAGCGGCTCATGGCCTATTCGTCCATCGGCCATATGGGCTTCGCGCTGATCGGGCTGGCGGCAGCGACCGAGGAAGGCGTGCGCGGCGTCGTCATCTACATGGCGATCTATCTCACCATGACGCTCGGCATGCTGATGCTGATCTCGGCCTCCGATCTGATCGCGCTTTATCTCGGCCTCGAGCTGATGAGCCTGCCGCTCTACGTGATCGCGGCTTCCAATCGTGAAAATCTGAGATCCACCGAGGCCGGTCTGAAATATTTCGTGCTTGGCGCGCTGTCGTCAGGAATGCTGCTTTACGGCGCCTCACTGATCTACGGCTTCACCGGCACGGTCAATTTTGCAGGCATCGCCAAAGCAACGCAGAACGGCGCCGGTCTGGGATTGATCTTC
>DASSIJ010000163.1:0-25093 GCA_035692045.1 Pseudolabrys sp.
GACCGAACGAATAATTGTATCTTACATCGGATAGCGGGAGCCAACGGCAACGGGGTAGGGGTCCCGTGCGACAGGCACCGGTGGGCCGAAATAAATAAAAAAAGACCCCGAGCCTAAACTCGGGGTCTCTTCGCCAGTCGGCTATTCGGGGGGTAAGGGGGGAGCCGCCCAGCGATTTACGCACTATTAACGCGGCCCCCCCGCGTTTGGTTCCGACCGATGATCGCCTACCTAACGTGCCCAAAGGGCGCAATCGGTTCAGACGGTTACGACTAGGGTTCCATCCGAGAGGGCGCCGGGGGCGCGTCGCTGTCCGGATGCAATGCCCTGCCTGCGGGCGGGATCATGTGTGGACCATAAGCTCCGCCTGGCTTGCAGGTGAGCCCCGGCTGGCGCGGCCGGACGTCGCGTCGGCGACCGTGGCGGCCTAGTGCCGCTCTAACTCGCCTCGCGGAACCGTACCGCGGCCTCCAGATCGACGGAAACGAGCTGCGAAACACCGCGCTCTGCCATCGTGACCCCGTACAGGCGGTTCATGCGCGCCATCGTGATTGGATTGTGCGTGATGATCACGAACCGCGTGTCGGTCGATTTGATCATTTCGTCGAGCAAGTCGCAGAAACGTTCGACGTTATGGTCGTCGAGCGGTGCGTCCACTTCGTCGAGGACGCAGATTGGCGCCGGATTGGTCAGGAACACGGCGAAAATCAGCGCTAGCGCAGTCAGCGCCTGCTCGCCGCCTGACAGCAGCGAGAGCGTTGCCGGCTTCTTGCCAGGCGGCTTGGCGAGAATTTCGAGCCCGGCTTCCAGCGGATCCTCGCTTTCGATCAGCTGCAATTCGGCGGTCCCGCCGCCAAACAGCTGGGCGAAAAGATGCTGGAAGTGCTTGTTCACCTGTTCGAAGGAGGTCAGCAGCCGCTCGCGAGCCTCGCGGTTGAGGCTCTGAATGCCCAGCCGCAGCTTCTTGATCGCTTCCACGAGATCATCACGTTCGGTGGTGAGCGAAGAGTGCTGCGTTTCCACCTCGCGCAATTCCTCCTCGGCCCGGAGATTGACCGCGCCCAGGCGCTCGCGTTCGCGGCGCAGACGTTCGAGTTTCTCTTCAACTTCGGTGAGATCCGGTAGCGGGTCGGTCGGCCCGATTTCGGCGAGCTCTGCCACCGCTGCCGGCTCAATCTCCAGCATATCGCGGATCTCCCGGCCGACATCGGCGAGTCGGCGCCTGGCGCCCTCAAAACGCTCCTCTGCGCGGGCAAGATCTTCGCGCGCCGCGCTTGCTGCTTCCAGTGCCGCACGCGCGTCGCGGTCGGCTTCGGCCAAGGCGTTTTCGGCCCTCTGCAAGCGGTCGGCGCATTCCTGCCGCGCAGTCTCCGCGGTCCGGACCTCGGTAATGAGCGCGCCGCGCTTCTCGGCGAAAACCTGAGGCGCGTTTTGCAGTTCGACGCGGTCGCGCTTTGCCTCAGCAACGCGCTGATCGAGCGTGGCAATTTGATTGCGCGCGCCCTGCTGGCGTTCGGCCCAACCGGTTTTGTCAGCGGCAAGGGTCGCAAGCCGGCGATCGGCAAGCTCGGCTTCGCGGACAATGGCCTGCTGCTCCGCCTGCACCTCGGCGAGCCTCGTGCGTTTGGTGGAGATTTCATCGCGCACTTGCGCAAGCTTCACTTCAAGGTCCGCGGCGGGAGCAAGCGTGCCAAGCGCACTTTCCGCTTCGGTCTTGGCGGCGGTTGCTTCGTCGCGGCTCATGTTCAGCCGCGTGCGCGCTTCGGCCAGTGCTGACAGTCGCGCCGCCTGCCGATTGAGATCGCGCTCGCGCGTCCTCGTTTCACTTTCCGTACTGCTCGCCAGATCGAAGGTCGATTGCGCCGCCGCGAGCGCGCGATGTTTAGCCTCAACCTCGCTGCGTGCGCTCGCCAGTTCTCCGTCGATCTCGGCAAATCGGCTGCGTTGCGCGAGGCGCCGGGCGGCGCCCGTTGGCGCGTGCGCGGCGGCAACGAAACCATCCCAGCGCCAGAGATCGCCTTCGGGCGACACCAGGCGTTGGCCCGTCTTCAGAGCTGCAGCAAGTCTGATGCCGGCGTCGCGTTCGACCACCCCGATTTGCGCGAGCCGGCGCGCAAGCTGTGCAGGCGCCTTGACGTAGCGGGCCAGGGGCTCGACACCATCAGGAAGGGTGGGGTCGCCGGCCTCGCTCGTCACCTCGGTCCAGTGCATCGGCGATGACCGGTCGACGGGCGCATCGAGATCGTCGCCCAGCGCCGCACCGAGAGCCTTTTCGTAGCCTTTTTGCACGGAGATGTGGTCGATCACCGGCGGCCACAGGCTGCGGGTCTCGAGCGACAACATCTTCGAAAGAGTCTTGGCTTCGGTCTCAAGGCGCTGAACCCGCTTTTCGCTTTCAGCGGAGGCCTCGCGGGCAACTTCCAGTTCAGCCCGGGCCACGTTATGCGCCGCTTCAGCGGCAATCGCGGCCGCTTCCGCTTCCGTGAGCGCGGCTTGCGTCCCTTCCACGGCTGCAGACAGTGCGACTGTTTCGGTGCCTTGCAGCGTCGCCAATTCGCGCTCAATGGCCCCGATTTCCGATGAAATCCTGGTGATGCGCTCACCTTGTTCGCGGGCAGCGTTCTCGAAGCGGTTGCGCTGGGCGGTGAGATCGGCAAACGCGGTCGTGAGTTCGGTGAAAACTTTCTCGACCGCGCCGAGCTCGGCATCGGCCTCCGACACCTTGGCGTCAATGCCGCTGCGACGGCCGGCACTTTCCCGCGCTTCGAGCCGGATCGTTTCTTCTTCGGCGGCAAGGCGTGCAATCGCCTGTTCTGCATCGGCAGCAAGACGCTGCTCGCGTTCGGTATCGGCTGCAAATTGAACAAGCCGCAAATCGAGTTCGATAATACGGTCCTTGGCGCGTGCCTCTTCGCGGTCAAGTTCCTGCAGGGCGATGTTGAGGCGGTGCAGGGCTGCGCCCGCGCGCGCCTCCGCTTCACGCAACTCCGGAAGGCTCGCGGCCGCGAGCGCCTGGCGCTTGGAAGCCTCGGCTTCGGCGCCCACGCGGTCCGCGACGGTACGCAGGCAGACATCCTTGGCGTGTTCCGCCTCGGCCACTTCGCCATTCGCGCCCGCCCACCGCAAATGATAGAGCGTCGCTTCGGCCTTGCGGACCTGCGAAGATACGGTGCGGTAGCGGATCGCCTGACGCGCCTGCTTCTTCAAGCCATCGATTTGTGCAGCGAGCTGGCCAATGACGTCTTCGACCCGCAGAAGATTGGTTTCAGCCGCCTTGAGCCGCAACTCGGCCTCATGCCGGCGGGCATGCAAGCCTGCAATACCAGCAGCCTCTTCCAGCACGCGCCGGCGCTGCTCAGGTTTGGCCTGGATAATTTCGCCGATACGGCCCTGATGGACCAGGGCCGGCGAGCGAGCGCCGGTGGAGGCGTCCGCAAAGAGGATCTGCACGTCGCGCGCACGCACCTCGCGGCCGTTGATGCGATAGTTCGAACCCGAGTCACGTTCGATCCGGCGGGCAATTTCCAGTGAGTCCTGGTCATTGAAGGCGGCAGGTGCCGAGCGCGTCGAATTGTCGATCGCGATCGCCACTTCGGCGTTGTTACGCGCCGGCCGGCTGTTGGATCCGGAAAAGATCACGTCATCCATGGATGAGGCGCGCATGGATTTGTACGAGGACTCGCCCATCACCCAGCGCAGCGCTTCGACGAGGTTCGATTTTCCGCAGCCGTTTGGACCGACAACACCGGTCAGTCCCGGCTCGATCATGAAATCAGTCGGTTCAACGAACGATTTGAAGCCGAGCAGACGCAGTCGCGTGAGCTTCATACGTTAAGGCCTCATGCATTCTTCTTGTTGGCGCATGATCTCTTGCGAAAATCGGTTTCCATTGTTCGGGATCGTGCGCAAAGCGGGAACCCGTCGCTCCGTGAGGATTTGCATTGAACGATTCTGTAGGCCGTCCCGGGACTTGCCCCAGACTCGGTTCGCGATAGGCCGTGTCGGACCGGAGAATGAATCGCCGCGCCCGCGAGGGCAACTGCCGTGCGACAGCTGTCTGTGGTTTTCCAGACCTTTCAGGGATCGTGGGCAAAAATTCCCGTGGAACCGCGACCTGCCGCGGGACACCCGAAGCCAAAAAACCCTTATCAGCCCTTGAGATAGGGGTCGATCACCTTGGCCATCTCATCGATCGACAAGGCACCCGGGTAAGACGTCCCATTGATGAAGAAAGTGGGCGTTGACTGCACCTTGAACTTGTCAACGGCCCGCTGGCGGATGCTTTCGATGCCGTCGAGCACCTGCTGATTCGCGAGGCAGGCGTTGAATGATTGCTCTGTGAACCCGGCCTGTTTGGCAATGGCAAGCAGTGGCGGTATCGGTTTTTCGACCGCCCACTGGCGCTGCTGGCGGAACAACGTGTCGATCAAAGCAAAATATTTGCCCTTGTCGTCCTTGCCGGCGCATCGCGCGAGCATGAAGCCGGCCGCCGCGAGATTGTCGAGCGGGAATTCGCGGAAAATGTAGCGGACCTTGCCGGTGTCGATATAGCGCTTCTTGAGTTCCGGAAACGTCGTCTCCTGAAAATGTGCGCAGTGCGGGCAGGTCATCGATGCATATTCGATAACGGTCACCGGCGCTTTGTCATCGCCCATGATCATTTCGGGCAAGGCATCCGGTTTCATCAGTTCACCGGCGGGCACTGTTTCCGCTGCCAAAGCCTCGAAAGGTGGCAACGAAGAAATGCCAACCACGGCGGTGGCGAGCGTCAGGGCGGCTGTGCTCTGGCAAAATTCGCGGCGAGTGATCTGCAAGTGGGGCTCCTGAGCTTGAAATGCCGGACTGGTACCGTGACTGGCTAGCTGGACAGCATAATTGTGGCAATGCCGGGCCGCCGTGCCAAGGCGCTCACGAGGGTCAATTTCGCTTGATCGCTGCCCCAAGCCGGCCCAGCGCCTGGCGCAGGTCTTCGTCCTTGATGTCTGGCAGAGCTTCGGCGATGCGCGCGGCGGCGGCCGCATCGGGCTTGCGGGCAGGCGGCTGCCCGCGGTGCCGCAGCGGGGCCTGTCGAAGTGCAATGCGGCCGATGGCCTGCCAGCCAAAGAAACGATTGACCCGTTCGAGGATGACCGCGGCAAGATGCTGGATTTCGAGTGCGGCGGGACCTTCTACCCGCAGCACCAGCGTGGCGGGCTCTGGCGCTTCATCCCCGACCGGGCGAGGCCAGTTGATCTTGAGCGGTTCGCTGTGGGCCGCGATCTCGGGTCCCACGATGTCGGTCCAGCGGGAAATGATCTCGGTTGAGGCAAAGCCTTGCGCCTTGAACGCGTCGCCCAACGTGGCGCTGAGCAGTTCCGAAAGCGGCCGGGGAAAACTACGCGAGGGCTTGCTCATATGGATGTGCCTTTGCCATCGTCGGCGCCATGACCGTATCAGCCCGATTGCCGCAGCGGAAGAAAGCCCAGGGACCGGAGCAGGGGCCGGAGCCCGCCGATCTGCTCGCTTGGTATGACCGGCACGCCCGAATTTTGCCCTGGCGCGCGCGGCGCGGCGACCGCACGGATCCGTATCGAGTCTGGCTTTCCGAAATCATGCTGCAGCAAACCACGGTCAAAGCCGTCGCGCCGTACTACACACGGTTCTTGTCCAGATGGCCGACGGTTGATGCGCTGGCGGCGGCCAGCTTGGACGATGTGCTGCGCGCCTGGGCCGGCCTGGGATATTACGCCCGCGCTCGCAATCTGCACGCTTGTGCGAAGGCCGTTGTCGAGCAGCACAGCGGACACTTCCCGGAGGATATGGATGCGCTGCGTGCGTTGCCTGGCATAGGCGATTATACCGCCGCGGCGGTGTCGGCGATCGCCTTCGATCTGCCGGCCGTGCCGGTCGACGGCAATGTCGAGCGCGTCGTCTCGCGATTGTTCGCCGTCGAAGACGAGTTGCCGACGGCAAAGCCCAAGATCAAACAGTTTGCCGCGTCATTGCTGCCGTCGCGTCGCGCCGGCGACTTCGCACAGGCACTGATGGATCTCGGCGCGACGATCTGCTCTCCGAAGCGGCCGGCCTGTGTGCTGTGCCCGTGGAATGATTCATGTCTGGCCAACGAACGCGGCGATCAGGAGGCATTTCCACGCAAGGCTCCCAAACGCGAGGGCCGATTGCGCCGTGGCGCCGCTTTTGTGGTGTTACGCCTTGACGGCCGCGTTCTGCTGCGCCGGCGGCCGGACAAGGGCCTGCTTGCATCGATGATGGAGGTTCCCGGCAGCGCGTGGGGACATGACTACGATGAACGCTTGGCGCGCCGCTCGGCACCACGACTGGGAGCCAAGATGCAATGGCGCCGGCTCCATGGTGTCGTGCGACACGTGTTCACGCATTTTCCGCTCGAGCTTGCGGTGTTCGCTGCGCAGGTGCCACGTGCGACGGCGGCACCCACGGGTGCGCGCTGGGTAAGTATCCATGAGCTTCGCGACGAAGCCCTGCCGAACGTGATGCGCAAAGTTTTGGCGCACGCCCTCGATCGACGCTAGACCACAGGAATTCCCGACGCCGCTACCAGCATGGAGTTTTCTGCACGCTCAACGGCATCCGGGCGCTTGCGCTGCCGTGCCGCTGCCTTGCGGTTGATCTTGCGCTTGGCGATGCCATTGAGCTTTTTGTCAGTCGCCTTCTCTTCTTTCAAATTCATGCTTAAGACTTTGGCGACATCATTGCGGCCTAGAAGCTTCGCCCACGCTACCAGCGTACCGTAGCGTGTGATTTCGTAGTGCTCGACCGCCTGTGCGGCAGCAATCAGCGCGGCGTTAAGGACCATCTTGTCACCGATCTCGCCGGCGATCTCATTTGCCTCGTCGATGATGCCGTCGATCGCCGGGCATTTGGTGCCTTCCGGTTTGACTTTCAGCTTCTTGAAGGCCTGATCGAGCCGCTTGATCTGACCCCTGGTCTGCTTGAGGTGGGTACGAAACCCTTTCTTGAGCTCGGCATCGGACGCCTTCTCGGCCATCTCCGGGAGGGCCTTCTCGATCTGGTGCTCAGCATAATAGATGTCCTGCATGGTGTGCAGGAACAGGTCCTGCATCGTCTGCATGTCTGCGGAAAACCAACCCATCAACGCCTCCTTGATATTGTTTCAACCGTTAAGTCGCGCCGGATGTGCAGGTTCCCAAGGCCACGAAAGATCGGTAGGAAAAGGTCCGATGGATTTAAAAAAAGGGGAAACTCATGGCGATTGAACGTCACGATATCGGGCCGCGCATGAGCAAAGCGGTCGTACATGGCAACACTGTCTATCTCGCCGGCATTGTGGCCGATAATCCAAAGGGCAAGAGCACGACCGACCAGACCAAAGGTATCCTGTCGCAGATCGATGGCTTCCTGGCCAAGGCCGGAACGGACAAGACGAAGCTGCTGTCGGCCAATATCTGGATCACCGACATGGCGAATTTCGCCGAAATGAATGCGGTGTGGGACGCCTGGGTGTCGCCTGGCAACACGCCGGCGCGCGCCACGGTCGAAGCGAAACTCGCAACACCCGACTACAAGGTTGAGATCATGGTGGTGGCAGCGAAATAGCGATGACGGAGCAGCACCCCGGTATCCTCGCAATCTGGAACGACTGTCGCGCGGGCCGCGAGGCCGAATTCGAGGCGTGGTTCCAGGGTGAACATTTGATGGAGCGGCTGGCCGTTCCGGGCTTCCTGTTCGGCCGGCGGCATCAGGCGATTTCCGGCAGTAGCGGCTATTTCAATTTCTATCTAGTCGCGTCGCCGGATGTTCTCAGGTCGAAGCCCTATCTCGAACGGCTCGACAATCCGACACCGATGACCAAGCGGATCATGTCCGAGGTGTTCCTGAACATGAACCGCACCGTGTGCCGCCGGACAGTGCGGCGCGGCGGGTTTCGCGGGGCCTACGCGGTGACGGCGCGCTTCAATGTGGCCCCGGACGAAAGCGCTTTGAACGCGACGCTCCATGCGCTGGTGGCCGATACGGCGGTGGCCAGTGGCGAAGTCTGGATCGCGCTTGATCCGCGCGGCATGCCGGTGTCGCAAGAAGAGAAACTTCGCGGCGGCGACCGCAAGATCGCAGCCTGCCTGATGATTGACACGCTGCGTCAAGGCGAGGCTGATAAGACCGGAGCCGACCTCGCGAAGAAATTTCCTGGAGCCGAGGTCGGCGTTTTCCGCGTGCTGTGTCAGCTCGGCCGTGAAACGGGGGCCTGAGCGATGCAATCGCTGCTGCCGGTCGCAGAAAAAATCGCCGCACGTCTGGTGGAACGGCGCGAGACGATCGCCATCGCCGAATCCTCGACCGGCGGGCTCGTTGCGGCCGCGTTGCTTGGCGTCCCCGGCGCGTCGGCTTATTTCGCCGGCGGCGCGGTGGTCTATACGAAATCGTCGCGTTTGGCGCTGCTCGGCATCGGCGATGCCGAGATGCAAGGAATACGGCCGGCGACCGAACAATATTCGTTGTTGATCGCTCGCCGCGTACGCGAACGGCACGGCGCGACGTGGGGATTTGGCGAAACAGGAGCGGCGGGGCCGAGCGGCAATCGCTATGGCGATCCGGCCGGCCACACGTGCATGGCCATAGCCGGGCCGACTGAGCGCGCGATGACGCTTCAAACCGGCAGCGTTGATCGTCAGGCGAATATGGACATGTTTACCGAGCGTGCGCTCGCGTTTCTTGTCGAGGCAATATCCGCCAAAAGCTGATGCAGTCAGGCGAGGGCTATTCGGCCCTTCCGCCATTCGATGGCGTCGTGCGGGCGGAAGCTTAGCCCGCGTCTACTAGACGCGCCGCGGCGCCGGGCGATAGCATTCGCCAAGATCAAACAAGTTCAAATAGGGGGACGATCATGCTGTCACGCCGTAACTTTCTTGCCTCGACTGCCGCGCTTGCCGCCACTGCAGGGATTGGCGGCGCGCGTGCCGCGATGGGACCGAACGACAAGTTCGACCTGCTCATCAAAGGCGGCGACGTGCTCGACCCCAGCCAGTCGCTGCGGGGCCGACGCGATATCGGAATCCGCTTCGGCGTGGTCGAAGCGGTTGAGCCGGAGATTGCGGAAGCACGGGCGCTGCGCGTGATCAACGCCTCCGGCAAATTGGTGACGCCGGGCCTGGTCGATCTGCACAGCCATGTTTATCCCTACGGGTCGGCCATCGGCATTCCGGCGGACGAGTCTGTCGTCAACCAGTGCGCCACTACCTGTGTTTCGGCGGGCGACGCCGGCGCGAACAATTTCGCCGCCTTTCGACGCTTCATTGTGGGGCAGACCCGCACACGGCTTTACGCTTTCGTGCACATCGCGAATGTCGGGCTGACACCATTCCCGGTCGCCGAGCTTTACAACATTGATTTCGCGCAGGTAGACGCCTGCGCCAAAACGATCGGTGAAAACGCGGATATTGCACTCGGCGCCAAAGTGCGAATGTCCGAGAACATCATCGCCAAACACGGCACCGAGCCGCTCAAGCGCGCCATCTTGGCATGCGAGAAATCAGGCACCGGGGCGAAGATCATGTGCCACATTGGCGGCGTCGAGACGGGCGAACTAATGTCGCAAATCCTCGATTTGTTGCGGCCCGGCGACATACTCACGCATTCCTATTCGGGCGCGCCCAACATCGCCGGTGCTTTCACCAATATTGTGCAGGAGGGCAAGCTACTGCCGGCGGCGCTGGCGGCCAAACAGCGCGGTGTCATTTTTGACGTCGGACATGGCGGCGGCAGCTTCGACTACACCGTTGCGGAGATTGCGATCCCGGGCGGATGCGGGCCCGATACCATCTCGTCGGACCTTCACGCGGTATCCGGCAATACGCCGGGCATGCCCTATCTTCCCTGGGTGATGTCCAAGTTCATGGGGCTCGGCTTCTCGCTCGAACAGGTGGTCGCGATGGCGACGATCAATCCTGCGAAAATCATCAACCGCGCACCTAAGCTCGGAACATTGCAGGTGGGCGCGCCGGGTGACGTCGCGATCATGGAGCTCGTTGAAGGACCGGTGACATTTGTCGATACGCGCAACAACAAACGCGAAGGCAAAGCCTATTTGAAGCCGGTGCAGACAGTGGCGGGGGGCGTCGCGTTCGGCCGGCCGTACGCCTTACCGTTTGCCGTGAGATGAGCTAGGCCATCTCCGCGCGCACTTTGGCGCGCAGCTCGTCGATGAGGGTGAGGCCTTTCTGCGTCTCAACGTGCCAAAAGGTCCAGCCGTTACAGGCTTCAAGGCCTTGCGCGAGTGCGCCTATGCGGTGGATCGAACCCACCGCGCCATCAAGCGAAACCGCGCCATCGGCGCGCACCAGCGCCTTGTGACGTTTCTTGGCGTCCACCAGTCGGGCACCCGGCGTCACCAATCCGCGCTCGATCAGAGCTGAAAACGGGACCCGCGGCGCCTCGCGCGCAGTCATAAACGGCGCCAGCGTCGGCGCCTCCAGCGGGTTGGTCGCTGAAATGCGCTTGTCTGCTGCTTGGGCGTATTTGGCATCCTGCTCGCAACCGACGAAGCGCCGCCCCAGCCGCTTGGCCACTGCGCCGGTGGTGCCGGTGCCGCAAAATGGATCGAGGACGAGATCGTCGGGACGCGAGCTGGAGAGGAGTACGCGTGCAAGCAGAGCTTCCGGCTTTTGAGTCGGATGCAGCTTCTTGCCGTCGCGACCTTTCAAGCGCTCATCGCCGGTGCACAGCGCCAGCGTCCAGTCGGAACGGACCTGGAGATCTTCGTTGCCGGCCTTGAGAATTTCGTAGTTGAACGTGTAGCCGCGGGCGTCGGCGCCGCGCGAGGCCCAGATGAGTGTCTCGTGCGCATTGGTGAAACGGCGGCCGCGGAAATTCGGCATCGGGTTCGATTTCCGCCAGATCACATCGTTGAGGATCCAGAATCCGAGATCCTGCATGATCGCGCCGACGCGGAAGATGTTGTGGTAGGAGCCAATCACCCAGATGGTGGCCGCCGGCTTCATGACGCGTCGGCAGGCGGTGAGCCAGTGTCTCGTGAATTCGTCGTAAGCAGAAAAACTCGCGAACTTGTCCCAGTCATCATCCACGGCATCAACGCGTGAATCGTCCGGCCGCTTCAAATCGCTGGCGAGCTGGAGGTTGTAAGGCGGATCCGCGAAGATCAGATCAACGGAGGCCGCCGGCAACTTCGCCATCCCGGCGACGCAGTCGCCGACAAGGATGCGGTGCGGTTGCGGACTCTCTGAAACTCCACGGGGCGCCCGTGAGGGCGCCCCGCGACGCGACACTACCATGACTCAGGACTCTGACTCAGGCGACGCGGTCGGCGACGCGGGACCTACAACCGACAGGCCTGCATCTTGAGCGCGCAAAGTAAAAAAGCGGTTTATGATCTCCACTCGCAACTGGGCAAATTCTGCCTAATTAACGTGGACTTAGAGGTACGTTGGTGCTGAAGTTTGCGAAGTTGGACGCGTGCGACAACTTGGGCGATGATTGCGACAAAGTTTCAGGAGGAATTCGCAATGCGTTGGGATGATTTCCGTCGCAGCGACAATGTCGAGGACAGCCGGGGTGACGGCGGCGGCTTCGGTGGCGGCGGTGGTATGGGTCTTCCGATGGGGGGAGGCGGCCTCGGTATTGGAACCGTCGTCGTGCTCGGTCTGATCGGCTGGGCGCTCGGTATTGATCCAAGCATACTGATTGGCGGAGCCGAGCTGGTAAACAGCGGCCGGCACCAGGAGCAGCCCTATCAGCCGCCGTCGAAGCAAGCTGGTGCGCCAAAGGACCAAATGGGCGATTTCGTTGCCGCTGTGCTCGGCAATACCGAAGACACATGGACCGAAATTTTCAAGAACAGCGGGCAGAAATACAGTGTGCCGCGGCTCCGATTGTATTCCGGTGCTGTTCAGGGCGGCTGCGGGTTCGCGCAAGCGGCGATGGGGCCGTTCTATTGTCCGAACGACCGGCGGATCTATCTTGATACCTCTTTCTTTCGCGATATGCGCGATCGGTTCCGCGGCTGCAGCGGCAAGGGTTGCGAATTCGCCGAAGCTTATGTGATGGCGCATGAGGTCGGTCATCACGTGCAGAATCTGCTTGGAATTTTGCCGAAGGCGCAGGCTGCGCAGCGTGCAGCGGGCAGCAAGGCGGAAGCAAACAGTATCCAGGTGCGGGTTGAATTGCAGGCCGACTGTCTCGCCGGCGTATGGGCGAATCACTCCAACCAGAAATGGAATTCGCTCGAGCCGGGCGACGTGGAAGCGGCCATGCAGACAGCTGCGGCAATTGGCGACGATCGTTTGCAGCGGCAAACGCAAGGTTACGTTGTGCCGGACGCCTTTACTCACGGTTCATCGGCCCAGCGGCAGCGCTGGTTCATGACCGGTTTCAAGGAGGGCAAGGTGTCGGCCTGCAATACCTTCACGTCGGCCGGGATCTGAAGAGGGGACTGGCGAGGGAATGCGATGATGGATTTCGTCTTCGACTATATTTCCGTCAACGCATTCTGGACCATTGTGTTGATCGTTCATGCGCTGCTGGCGGTCGCAACGCTCGGCGCACTCACGCATCAGGCAATGTCGGTTGCAATGCCGGCGCGACAGGCTGCCGGGCCCGCAGGCTTCGTCACGCGTTTCCGCGGCGTATATGGTGCGGGCTACGCGACTGCGATTTGCGTCTTGTGGGTGGCGACCTTTGTCCTGGGCGCCTGGATCTACACCAAATATCGGATTGCGATCCGCATTCCACTCGAGCGCACCGGCTACTGGAAGACACTCGGTTTCTTTGAATTGAAAGAGCACATTGCCGCGCTCGGGTTGGGCCTTCTTCCAGCCTATTGGTATTTCTGGAAGAACCCAAAGAACCCGGCTTACGACAGCGCGCGCAAGGCGGTCACCCTTCTCCTCGCCGCGATGTGCTGGTTCGCCTTCCTCGTGGGGCATGTCCTCAACAATGCGCGGGGGTTTGGATGACCTCCGTGGTGGAACCGGGCGCGGCGACGCGCGATAGAAAGATCTCGTCGCTGGCGACATCTCCGGTTTTCGGCACCTTCGCAATCGTGTTCGCGATCGCGGCGCCAGTGATCTACGTCGTTAGTGAAATAGCCAATCTGCCGCTCTTTACCTATCACCCTGGCACGGGCCGGCTTGAATTCGGCTGGACTCCGCCGCGGCCGAACGAAGGTCCCGCCATGTACTGGTATGGCTGGATCGCGACAATGCTCATCGGCTCGACCTTGTTCGGCGCTGTTGCCGCACGCTTCCCGAATCTCGGCGGAAGAATTCCACTGTTCCTGGTCTGGCTGCTGCCGTTGCTGGCGCTGCCCATTCTCGCCTATGTGCTGATGCCCTTCTGGACGCGATAGCGATGCGCCCGTGCAGCATAGTTCTTGCCGCGGTCATTGCCCTTGCCGGTGGGAGCGTGGTTTGGGCCGGGGGACTTGGTGACGATCAGGGTGAAGGCAACGACACAATCTTTTTCGGCGCGGTGAAGGACACGCGCGGCGTTGCGATCGCAGGTGCGCGTATCAACGTGAAGTTCAAGAACATGTCGTTCGTGACGACGACCGATGTGATTGGCAACTATCGCCTTTCAACCACAATCGACCCGGATGAATCCGAAGTCTCGTGCAGCAAAGAGGGCTACCGCCAGAGCGGGACGATACGGCGTTCGGCGCCGGGTGGGCCAAAGGCCCCCGTGGAGATTGACTGCACTCTGCAGCCTGGGCCGCGATGACGTGCCGGCCCACCGCGCTAATTGCGTTTCTTTTTGTCGCGACTTTTGCCGCGCCCGCCAGGGCCGAGCCGGTCCTGCTGCGTTATGGAGCAGCCTATTCCACATTGCGCAGCATCTACGCGCTCCCGATCGTGGTGGCCGATCGCCAGAGCTTCTTCCAGCGCGAAGGACTGGATTTCAAAGTCGTCGTGCCAATTCCCGGCGGTTCCGACAAAATGATCGACGCGCTCCATGATGGTACCGTTGATATCACCCACGTCGCGGTACCGTTTCTGATCCGCAAGGCGCTGGCCGGCTCAGACGCTGTAGCGATCGCGGCGGAATTCAACAATCCGATTTACAGCCTGCTTGCCCAGCCAGGCATCACAAATTTTGCGATGCTGAAAGGAAAGCGCATCGGACTTGCTGACCCGGGTGGAACGATCTCGATGTCGATCCGCAAGTTGCTCGCAATACATGGACTGCAGGAAACCGACTACTCCGTCAGGATCATGGAGGGAACGCCGGCCCGCCTGAATTGCCTCAAACGCGGTGAGTGTGACGCTGTGGTGCTCGGTCAGCCACAAGACATGGCCGCCCAGACAGAAGGTTTCAGGCTGTTGGGACTCTCGACCGACGCGACGCCCGCCTATCTCTACACCGTTACAGCGGTGCGGCGCTCCTGGGCCGAATCTCACAAAGATACGCTCGTTCGATATTTGCGCGCGTTAGCTGCCGCTTTCCAATTCATACGCGATGAGCGCAACCGCAATGCTGTGACCGAAATCATTTCCGACACCACTGGTGTGTCGCCTGCGGTGGCCGCGAGCGTGCTGAACCTCTATTTTGTGCCGGAACGTGCGGTTTTGCCTCACGTCGGTGAGATCGATATGAATGGGCTGTCACAAGTCATTATCATGATGGCCGAGGACGGCTTGCTTGCGCCGCCATTGCCGGCTCCCGAAAATTTCGTCGACCGCCGATATCTGCAAGCGGCTGGTGCCAAGTGACCGGCACGAATATTTTGCTCTACTATGTCGCGTGCGAGATATGAACGCCCGGCGGAAACGCTCGGGTAAACTCAAAGAGAGTCCGGATGCCAGGCATCGACGAAAGCCGACAATTCGTGCCGCTGAAGATCGCGGTCCTGACCGTGTCCGATACGCGAGAGACCGCCGACGACAAGTCCGGCGCGACGCTGATCGAGCGCATCCGGGCATCTGGCCATGCCGTGGCGGAGCGCGCGATCGTCAAGGATGAGGTGAAGGCGATCCGGCAACGGGTCAAGGCCTGGATTGCCGACAAGTTCATCGATGTCGTCATCACCACCGGAGGCACGGGCTTCACCGGCCGCGATGTGACGCCTGAGGCGGTCGAGCCTTTGTTCGAGAAGAAAATGGACGGCTTCGCGACGATGTTCCTGCTGGTGAGCGAAAGGAAGATCGGCACCTCGGCCATCCAGACTCGCGCCACCGCGGGCGTGGCAAACGCGACTTACATTTTCTGCCTGCCGGGCTCGCCGGGTGCCTGCAAGGACGCCTGGGACGAAATTCTGGTGCACCAGCTCGACTACCGGTATCGCCCCTGCAATTTCGTGGAGATCCTGCCTCGGCTCGACGAGCACATGCAGCGACGCAAGTAGTTGCCGCCGTCACAAATCCAAATCCCAGAACTCCGCGACGACGTCTTTGCCCCAGGTGTGACGCGGCTCGCTTGAGGTGAGAGTGAAACCGGCGTTCTCATAGACGCGACGGGCCGCTGCGAGAATGCTGTGTGTCCACAGCGTGATCTTCTTGTAACCCGCAGTGCGCGCGAAGCTGACGCACTCGTCCACCAGCCGGGTGCCCAGGCCAAGGCCGCGCCCCTTCGGATCGACCAACAGCAGGCGGAGGCGGGCGACGCCCGGTTGTCCGTCCTTCACCAGCATGACGCAGCCGACATTTTCTCCGTTGATCTCTGCGATCCAGCAGCGTTCCAGCCTGGGATCGAAGTTGTTGACGAAATCGGCAACGATCTGAGCGCACAGGCCTTCAAAAGGCTCGATCCAGCCGTATTCCTTTGCATAGAGCTCGGCATGGCGTGAAACGATCCAGCCAAAATCGCCTGTTCGAGGTTCACGAAGAATGTATCGAGACTTGCCTGGTTTTGTTTCCGCGCCGCCGGCGAGCAGTGTCTCGATCGCATGCATCGCCGCAACAATCTGGTCTTGCTGTGCGGCGTCGAGCGCGTTCAGCATGGAGCCGGCCTGTTGCTGCGAACGCTGTTCCATCGGACCGAACAGTTTGCGGCCGCGCGGGGTCAGCGCGAGATGACTTTGGCGCCCGTCTTTGGCCGAGGTCTTGCGGCTGATCAGGCCGCGCTTTTCGAAATTGCGCAGAAGGCGGCTGAGGTAGCCGGCGTCGAGCTCAAGCGTCCGGCCAACGTCCGTTGCGGTGATGTGATCCGACTGCGCGATCTCATAGAGCACCCGCATCTCGGCGAGCGAGTAGGGGCTGTCGAGGTAGGTCTTGCGCAATACGCCAATTTGCCGCGTGTAAAAGCGATTGAAACGACGCACGGCAGCAATTGCTTGTTGGCTCGCCATCGCGCGACGGTCGGTCAATTAGTTGACTAAGTCAAGTATCTTTTCGGGTAAGGGTGACCGCGACCGGCAGCATGGCTATGCGCCGGCGACCAAGCCGATGCAGTAAGGCCGTTTCGGCATTGGCCCCAGGGGGATGTCCGCCGACCGCCCCGTAAAGGGGGCGGGAGATCAAAAGACCCTGATCGGGCCCGGGACCGCTTCCCCAGGCACTTCGGAGCAAAGCGAAGACCTCGGCGAGGGTTGGGCGCAAATGGTCGACAGCCCCGGGCGGGCGGAACACGGCGGCGCGAGCCGCGGCCCCGACGGCATCGGTTGACTGCATGAAGTGGTCGGCTGCGTCGATCCAACCTGGCTGCGGCACAGCACCCGCGCGCAGAAACATCAGCCAGGGGCTGCGTGTGCTTGTTGCGGCGGCATTCAGCCGAACCCCCAAGGGGTCGCTTGAACTGATGAACCGGCACCCTGCGATCTCGGCGACGTCGGCCGTGGCGTCCCGCGAACCGGCGTCAGCAATGACGACCTCTCCGATCAGGCCGGCAGCGGCTCCGGGGACCAGCGCGGCCAGTGTCGGAACGAGCGCTCGCTCCGATTCGTGGGTGGCAATGATGACACTCAGCATGGAACCGCCGCCGGTGGATACCGTTGCCACTATATCATGTGGCCTGCCCCATCGGCCCCACGAGATCGGCTCCCGGGTTGGCAAAAGATACCGCCTTGAAGAGTGTTCTTGTTATGTTCACGTAGGATGGCTAGAGTGAATCCATGGCTCGATCAAACGCAGCCCAAAGACGCCCGCCGGCTAAGGAGCTGCCCTCCGCGCCGGCGGGCGGCTATGAGGAGGTGAGCGAGTTGCTCGGCGTCGTCGTCGACCATGAGCGCCGGCGTGGTCGGGGTGCGCACAGCAATGCCTCTGGCCGCTATGAGCCGCTCGCCCGTGTCGCTTTCGATGATGGCTGGCGGACGCTTGATGAGCTGCCGGCCTTCAAGACGACGGTCACAATCGACTCCACGCGCAAGATCATCACCCGTAATGAATCGCCCGATATCGGCTTTGACCGCTCGATCAATCCGTATCGCGGCTGCGAACATGGCTGCATCTACTGTTTCGCTCGACCGACCCACGCCTATCTTGGGCTCTCGCCCGGACTCGACTTTGAATCCAAGCTGTTGGTGAAACCGGAAGCAGCCAATCTGCTGGAAAAAGAATTATCGGCTCCCGGCTATGAGCCGAAGGTGATTGCGATCGGTACCAACACCGACCCGTATCAACCGATCGAGCGTCGATACAAAGTGATGCGGCGAATTCTCGAAGTGCTCGACCGCGCCGGACATCCGGTTGGAATCGTCACCAAGTCGGCGCTGGTATTGCGCGATCGCGACATCCTCGCCCGTATGGCTGATCGCAATCTCGCGAAGGTTGCGATATCGGTGACCACGCTGGATGCGGAACTCGCGCGCAAAATGGAGCCGCGCGCCGCAACGCCAATGCGGCGGCTGGAGACGCTACGCCGCTTGAGTCAGGCCGGCGTGCCGGCGACTGTCATGGTTGCACCGGTGATCCCGGCACTCAACGACATGGAGATAGAGCGGATCCTCGAAGCTGCCTGTACGGCCGGAGTAAAAGAAGCGGGCTACGTGTTGTTGCGGCTGCCGCTCGAGGTGCGCGACCTGTTTCGCGAATGGCTGATTGCAAACTACCCCGACCGCTACCGTCACGTCTTCAAGCTGATCCGCGACATGCGTGGCGGCAAGGACTACGACTCGACCTGGGGCACGCGCATGAAGGGGACGGGTCCTTACGCCTGGATGATCGGCCGCCGCTTTGAGGTGGCCTGCGAAAAGCTGAGGCTTAATACTGAAAAACGGAAACTCGACACGACTCAGTTCCGACCGCCGCGTCCGTCTTGCGAGCAACTCGGCCTGTTCGAAACGTGAGTGAGAGGACTTGCAAGAATGAGCGAACCTGACGCGCATCTAAGCTTGGTTACGCTGGGCGTATCGGATGTTCAGCGCAGCATTGCTTTCTATGAGACGCTGGGGTTTCAGCGGAAAGGAAAGACGTTCGACGGGATCGGTTTTTTCCAGGCAGGAGCCTGCGCCATTGCTGTGTGGCCGTCGAACGAACTCGCGAAAGATGCGAATGTCGCGTTCGAGGGCATGTCGGAGACTTTCCACGGGTTCACGCTCGCCTGGAACTGCTACTCGAAATCGGACGTTGATGCCGTGATTAAGAAGGCGCATCGCGCAGGCGCCGTCGTTCGCAAGCCGGCGCAGGATGTCTTCTGGGGCGGCTATAGCGGATACTTCTCAGATCTCGACGGCCACCTTTGGGAAGTGGCCTACAATCCGCATTTCCAGCTCAGCGAGGACGGCCGACTGACGCTTCCCGATTGAGCTGCGCTGTCCCCAACCGTACACAGGCTGGCGGATTGCGATTGACTTGCCGCATTCCCCGCGCGCTCAATCGCGGTGATGGCCAGGACGTCCAAACCAAATCCGCGTCTGCCGCTCAATGAGCCGATCTTGCGCCCGACCTTCAGGCGCGAGCGCCGTGCTCTGAATAAAGGGATTTTTCCGGTTGCCGGTTGCGACGAGGCGGGTAGGGGGCCGCTCGCAGGCCCTGTCGTTGCGGCCGCAGTGGTGCTCGATCCCAAACACATTCCGCGTGGTCTCAACGATTCCAAGAAGCTCGACGCCGCGGAGCGCGAGAAACTTTACGGGAAAATCTGTGCAACGGCCCAGGTCGCGGTGGCGTTCGGCGCGGTGGAGCGCATCGATCGCGATAACATCTTGCGCGCTTCCCTCTGGGCGCTCGCGCGTGCCGTCAAGGCACTGCCAATTCAGCCGAAATTGGTCTTCGTCGACGGAAATCAAAAGATCGACTGCGGTTGCGACTGCGAAACAGTCGTATCCGGCGACGCACTGCTGGTCTCGATTGCCGCGGCGTCAATCGTGGCGAAAGTGACCCGAGACCGTTTGATGACCCGGCTTGGCCTTGCTCATCCGGGCTACGGCTTTGAACGGCACATGGGCTACAGCGTGCCCGAGCATTTCGCGGCGCTTGCCCGCCTGGGCCCGACCATCCACCACCGGAGGTCCTTTGCGCCTGTGGCCGCCAAACTCGCCGCTTTGGGCGGCACGTCCGATGAGGTGATTGCCGAGTTATTGCCTCTTTAGCGCAGCTTCTTTATTGCTGCGGTTTGCATGATCCGAATACCGGTTTTCGGATAATGTCATGCGCGACGAATAGATTGTTTTCACCCCGCCCGGGCCAATGCATTACGTCTCCCTGCTTGTCGAATTCCTGCGTGGGCGCCCGGCGGTGGTGTTTTGGACCGTGGCGCTCTCGCAAGCCGTGCTTTGGACCCTGGTCCCCAGCCTTTTTTACAGCGCCCCGCCTGGCGACGTGCCGCTCGTGCTCGCCATTGGGCATGAATTTGTGTTGGGCAGCTATCTTGGTCCCCCACTGGCGTTCTGGCTTGGCGAGATCGCCTATCGGTTGGCCGGCAGTTTCGGCCTTTATGCATTGGCGCAGGCCTGCATCGTTGTCGCGTATTGGGCGATATTCACACTTGGCCGCGCCATTGTCGGCACCCGCCATGCAGTTCTCGCCGTGCTCTTGATGGTTGGCATCGCGGCCTTCACGGTGCCAACACCCAATTTCGGTCCGGCGATCCTGGCGGCTCCATTGTGGGCGCTGGGTCTGCTGTATTATTGGCGCGCTGTTGGGGAGGACAAGCGCGGTTACTGGCTTTTGCTCGCGCTCGATCTCGGTTTGCTGCTGCTCGCGAGCTACGTCGGATTGATCCTGCTTGTACTTATGATCGGGTTCACGCTGTCGACCGAACGCGGGCGACGCGCGGCGTGGCATCCTGAAATGTGGATTGCCACGCTGCTTTTATGCATCGTCGTGTTTCCTCATGCGCTTTGGCTCAGTACCGGTCACTCGCTCGTTATTGAGGGTATCGAAGAGGGCGTGGCTGCTGCCGGCCGGCTGTCACCAGGCTTGTGGCTGCTGTTGGCGCTGGTGCTCACACATCTTGGTCTCGCGTTGCTCGTGACGTTGACCAGCGGCTGGCCTCGCCATCCTCGCGAACGCGCGCCCGAGATCGATCGCAATCCGGTAGATCCATTTGCCCGCGTCTTTGTGTACGTCTTCGCTGTCGTGCCCGGTCTGATGGCGATCGCAGTGGCCCTTGCCAGCGGACGACTTGGACCGTTTGATCGCAGTGCACCGCTTGTCGTGCTTTCCGGGCTCGCTGTGATCGTCGCTGCGGGTGACAAAATTCTTCTCTATCGCGAACGGCTGGTCTCCTCTGCCTGGTTGGGTCTACTGGTCGCGCCGCCGGTAATCGTCGCGCTTGCACCGGCAATCTTTCCATGGACATTGGGCATCGATCTCAAAATTGCCCAGCCGGCAAATGCCGAGGGCCACTTTTATTCTGACATCTATCAGCGCCGTACGGGCAAACCACTCACGTATATCAGTGGCGATCCACGACTAGCGCCGCTGATCGCGCTTGCTGCGCCAAGCCGCCCGCACCTCTATTTTGCCTGGGCGCCGCAGCGCAGTCCGTGGACAAACGCGGCCGATGTCCGTGCGCGCGGTGGCATTTTGGTCTGGCCGGCGGCTGACAACACCGGCACGCCGCCCGAGACCCTGAAGGTGCAATTTCCCGACATGGTCGCGGAAGTGCCGCGTTCGTTCCCGCGTGCCGTGCAGGGCATGTTGCCGCTCATCCGGCTCGGCTGGTCGATGCAGCGCCCGCAGGCGCCTTAAGATCCCCGATTGGGTGAGGACAGGCTTTTCGAGATCGTGCGGCTCAGTGATAGCTCTCGCCCTCGCGTACCTTGCCGCGAAACAGCCAGTAGATAAAAGCGATATAGCCGAGGATCATCGGTAACAGCAGCAGCGTGCCGAGCAGCATGAAGATCTGGCTGGCCGGAGCTGCAGCGGTATCCCAAATAGTAAGCGACGGCGGCACCAAATATGGAAAGACGGAAATCGCCAGCCCGAGGAACCCCAACAGGAATAATACAATCGTCGCAAGGAACGGTGGCACCTCGCGCCCGGTTTCAATCCACCGCCACGCAAGATAGGCCGTCAGGGCGGTAATGACCGGAACCGGCCACAGGAAGTAAAAATTCGGCAGCGAGAACCAACGCGACGCGATGCGCGGGTCAGCCAGCGGTGTCCACAAGCTCACGACGGCCATCGATACGAGAACTGCAAGCAGCAGGATTTTTGATTGTGCGCGGGCGCGTTCCGCCACCGGCCCTTCGGTTTTCATCGTGAGCCAGGTCGAACCAAGCAGTCCATATCCGGCGACCAGCGATAGACCACAAATGAGCGCAAACGGCGTTGCCCAATCGAACGTACCACCGGCAAATGCCCCGTCCCGCACGTGAATGCCTTGAATCAATCCGCCAAGGATGACGCCTTGGGCAAAGGCGGCAAGCGTGGAGCCGATGGTGAAGGACATGTTGAGCCAGGTCTTGCTGAGCGAGACCGTACGGAATTCGAATGCGACTCCCCGGAAAACAAGCGCCAACAACATCACAATCACTGGCAGATAGAGAGCCGGCATCACGACGGCGTAGGCTTTCGGGAATGCGACCCATAGTCCGCCGCCACCCAGCACCAGCCAGGTCTCGTTCCCGTCCCAGAATGGCGCCACGGTCCGCATCATCTGATCACGTTCGCTTTCGTTGCGCGCGAACGGAAAAAGGATGCCGATGCCGAGATCGAAGCCGTCCAGGATCACGTACATGACGACCGCGGTGCCAATCAGCGCGGCCCAGATCACCGGGAGATACCATTCCATGGCCTTGCTCCTCGCGATCGACCTCTAAGTCCGCCGCACCGCCGTGCGCCCGGCATCATGCGCGGCGGAGATCGGGCTTGCCGAAAAATGCCCGGGTTCTTCAGCTGCCGACCCCGTCGGACCTTGGGCTATCAGGCGGTTGATGTAGTAGATGCCGAACGAGAACACGACTCCGTATGCGATGACAAACAGCGCAAGCGTGCCGGCAATGGTTGCGCCCGGCACCGGAGACGTCGCGTCGGCGGTCCGCAGCAGGCCATACGCAATCCACGGCTGCCGTCCGCATTCTGTCACGATCCAACCGGCGATCACCGCCACGAATCCGATCCACCAGCATTGCGCCATGATGCGCAGGTACCAGCGGGTGTCGAAGAGTGTGCCGCGCCACCAGAGGAACGCGCCAGACAGCGCAGCTCCGATCATGAAGAGACCGATCGCCAGCATAATGCGGAAGCTGAAAAACACGAGCGTGACAGGCGGCCGGTCCGAAGCCGGCACGCTGTTCAGACCCGGGAACAAACCGTTCATGTGATGGGTGAGAATGAGCGAAGCGCCGTGCGGGATCGAGATCGCGAAACGGTTCTCGCCCGTCTTTTCGTCCGGCCATGCGAAGATGTGGAAATCACCGGGTTTGGTGCCGTCCCAGTGCGCCTCCATCGCCGCAACTTTTATCGGCTGGTGTTGAAGCGTGTTGAGGCCATGCTGGTCGCCGAGAAATAACTGCAACGGTGCCAGGATTGCGGCCAGCCCGATCGCCATCCGCAACATTGTGCGGCCCTCTTCGATGTGACGGCCGGCGACCAGATAGCGCGCGCCGACTGCCAGCACCACGAAAGCGGTTGTGAGGTATGCAGCATTGAGCATGTGCGCGAAGCGATAGGGGAAGCTCGGATTGAAGACAATGGAAAGCCAATCGACCGGATAGGCGATGCCGCCACGCACCTCATGTCCGGTCGGCGTTTGCATCCAGCTGTTTGCCGACAAAATCCAGAATGCGGAGAGAGCGGTACCGATGGCAACAATCGCTGCTGAAAGAACGTAGAGCCAGGGAGGCACGCGGTTGAAACCGAACAGCAGCACGCCAAGGAAAGTCGCTTCCAGGAAAAATGCGCTCAGCACCTCATAACCGATCAGCGGTCCGATCACATTGCCGACCATGACCGAGAAGCGGCTCCAGTTCGTGCCGAATTGATAGGACAAAACAATTCCGGAGACGACGCCCATGGCGAACGAGACGGCGAAAATCTTCGTCCAGAAACGCATGAGCAGGTGGTAGCGATCGTTGCCGCTGCGCAACCACATCGCGCCGAGCGTGGCGATATAGGCCGACAACCCGATCGTGAAGCTCGGGAATATGATGTGAAATATAATCGTGAAGGCAAACTGCAAACGGGCCAGCAGGACAGGATCAAAATCCATTGCGAGCTCCGGCTTGATGTCCTCTGGACGAATATACCCTTGGGCTACAGAGCATGGGAAGCAATTGTGTTCCGGCGCTGCGGTAAATCGAAGCGGTGACGCGCGCTATCCACACCGTCCACAAAAGGATCTGACGAGGAGGTCCGTCGGCGGTAGGCTTGGAGGTCAACCGGGGAGAGGGGCGAAATGGTCAAGCAGGCAAAACGCGCATCGCGCGGCGACGAATCGCAAATCGTGAGGGGTCTGGATCGCTATTTCGGGCTCTCGGGACAAGGCACCGACGTTCGCACCGAATTCATCGCGGGCGTGACGACGTTTTTGACGATGGTGTACATCGTATTCGTCAACCCCATCATTCTTGGCAAGACCGGAATGGATCAGGGCGCGGTGTTTGTCGCGACCTGTGTCGCTGCCGCGGTGAGCACCCTGGTGATGGCGCTGTATGCCAACTATCCGATCGCCCTTGCGCCCGGCATGGGCATCAATGCGTTCTTCGCCTTCACTGTCGTATTGACCTACAAATATACCTGGCAACAGGCCCTCGCGGCGGTGTTCTGCTCCGGCGTGCTGTTCTTTCTCATTTCGGTATTCCGGATACGGCAATACGTCATCGATGCAATTCCGCAGAACCTGAAGCTTGCCGTGTCGGCGGGTGTTGGACTTTTTCTGGGGATCATCGCGCTGGAAGAAGCCAAGGTGGTGGTCGCCCATCCGGCCACACTGGTCACCCTCGGGGACCTCACCAATCTTCAGCCGATCCTGATGCTGCTGGGCTTCGTGCTGATCGCCGGCCTTAACCACCGGCGGATCCTCGGCGGCACATTGATTGGCATTCTCGTCGTCACTGCGATCGGGCTGCCGTTTGGACTTGCAAAGTTTACCGGCGTTATTTCGGTGCCGCCCTCGATCGCGCCCACATTTCTGCAGCTCGATTTCTCGCGCGTCACGGAGCTGACATTTATCACTGTCGTGTTCTCGATCCTGTTCGTGGACGTGTTTGACAATGCCGGCACATTGATTGGTGTCACTCATCGCACTGGTTTGATGCAGAATGGCAAGCTTGCACGCATGAAGGAGGCACTGATTTCCGACAGTTTCGCTGCCATGTTTGGAGCGTTGATCGGGACGTCCACCACCACGAGTTATATCGAGAGCGCTGCCGGCGTTTCAGCTGGTGGCCGTACCGGACTGACTGCGGCTTTTGTCGGCCTGTTCTTCCTGCTTGCTCTGTTTTTTGCACCGCTTGCGGGAATGATCCCGGCTTACGCTTCCGCGGCAGCCTTGCTCTACGTTGCTTGCGTGATGGCGCGCGGCCTCGCCGAGATCGATTGGGAGGACGTCACGGAATATGCGCCCGCAGTGGTGACGGCGATCACGATGCCGCTGACCTATTCGATCGCGACCGGCATCGGGCTGGGCTTTATCACCTACACACTTGCAAAGCTGATTGGCGGCAAGATCCGGGAGGCGGCGCCGGCGATTGTCGTCCTTGCGATTTTGTTCGCGGTCAAGTTCGCGGTCGTCGGATGAACGTATTGTCATCCTGGCAAGCCTGGGCGGTCCTGTCAGCGCTGTTCGC
>DASSIJ010000164.1:0-25414 GCA_035692045.1 Pseudolabrys sp.
CGTGATGCGGGACGCTATCTATGCAACTATCTCTGCTGGCGCGCGGCCGAGGCCGCCGCGCGAGACGGCCCGCGAATTGCAAGTTTCGTCCACGTGCCGCCCGTTGCACGATTTGCCCGGCGCGCGGGTCAACGGCGGCGCCTGACTTTTGATGATCTCTCGCGTGCCGGCAGCCGTTTTCTGGTTGCCGTTGCGGCGGCAGCACGGCGTTAATATCTACGCTGACAGCCGCATTAGTCGGCCACGTTTAGGCCGGAAAGAGCCTATAATTGACGCGCCATGCCACTCCCCCAACCCCTCGGACGCCGCAAGACTCTCATGCTTGTCTTCTTTCTCCTGTTCCTCGCACCTATCCTCGCCCGTGCTGCCGTTTACGCAGTCGGCAAAGACCCGCGCTCGTGGCGCGATGCCGACTGGTCGAGCACCGGCCTACTGCCGGCAGCGGCCAGTTTTGCTCCCGCGCGCGTCGTTATTTTCACCGGCACCGCCGGCGCCTGGAAGGGCGTTTTCTCCGTGCACAGCTGGATCGTGCTCAAGCGCGCGGATGAAAAGCGCTGGACGCGTTATGACGTGGTCGGCTGGGGCGAGCCCGTGCGTCTCAATAACTGGCCGGTCGACGGCCTTTGGTACGGCAACAAGCCTGTCATGCTCGCGGATATCACCGGCGCGGAAGCCGAGACGCTGATCCCGCGCATCGAAAAGGCGGTGAAGGCCTACGACTACGCGCAGACCGGCGATTACCGGATCTGGCCGGGCCCGAACAGCAACAGCTTCACCGCTGCGATCCTGCGCACGGTCCCGGAGCTTGGCGTGGCGTTGCCCCCGAATGCCATCGGGCGCGATTTCCGTCATGGTTTTTATGCCGGTCGGACCGATAGCGGCACCGGGTTTGAGATCAATCTCAATGGTTATGCAGGCATCAAGGTCGGCTGGATCGAAGGCATCGAACTCAATGTCCTGGGCCTGGTGGCCGGTCTCGACCTGCGCTACCCCGGCCTGAAGCTGCCGGGCTACGGTCGTATCGGCATTGCATCTCCGGTCACAACCGCGCTGGCACGATGAACCCTGCAGGGTTTCTCACATTTGTTTGATTGCCGTTCCGGTCGGGGATGACGCCAGCGCACCCTTCATGGCAACTTGCGCGATCGAGGCCATCAATGCGCGATATGCTTCCGCTGCTCGAGCAGATTTCCTTTCCGGCGATCCGCCGCGGCAGGCTGGAAACATTGCAGGTCAATGTCGGCTATCGCTGCAATCAGTCGTGCTTCCATTGCCACGTCAATGCCGGACCCACGCGAACCGAGGAAATGCCAGGCGACATCGCTGACCTGGTATTGGAATTTCTTCGGCGTCAAAAAATATCGACTCTCGACATTACCGGCGGCGCGCCGGAGCTTAATCCGAATTTTCGCCGGCTGGTGCACGAAGCGCGCAAACTCGGCGTCAAGGTCATGGACCGCTGCAATCTCACCATTCTGGAACAGCCCGGCCAGGAAGACACCGCAGAATTTCTGGCGCGCGAGTGCGTCGAGATCGTCGCCTCGATGCCATGCTATCTGCAAGACAATGTCGAACGGCAGCGCGGCAAGGGGGTCTTCGACGGTTCGATCCGTGGTCTCAAGCGCCTGAACGCGCTCGACTATGGACGTCATCCCTCGCTCATACTCAATCTTGTTTACAATCCGCAGGGTCCATCGCTTCCGCCGGCGCAGGCAGCGCTCGAGGCCGACTATAAGCGCGTGCTCGGCGAACAATACGGCATTGTGTTCAACAAACTTTATGTCCTCGCCAACATGCCTATTCAACGTTTCGGCTCGACACTCGTGACCAATGGCGAATTCGAAAGCTATCTTGGGCTTCTGCAGGATGCTCATCTCGACGCCAATCTCGGCGGCGTCATGTGCCGCAATCTGATTTCGGTGGATTGGCGCGGCTATATCTATGACTGCGACTTCAACCAGATGCTAGACCTGCCAATGGCGCGCGGCCCGCACCGCCGCGTGCATTTGGCCGATTTGCTTGACGGTACGATCGAGGGCAATCCCATCCGTGTCGCGGGCCACTGCTATGGGTGCACAGCCGGGCAAGGCTCGAGTTGTGGCGGCGCATTGAAAGAAGCGGCCGAATGAGCGGCACAACACTGTCCATCATCATGCCCGTGCTGGATGAAGCCGCCGGCATCGAAGCTGCGCTGACTGGGCTTGCGCCCTATCGCGACCGTGGCGCCGAGGTGATCGTCGTGGACGGGGGGAGCCGGGACGGCACACGTACGCTGGCCCGGCGCCTTGCCGACTGCGTGCTTGCCGCAGAGCGCGGGCGCGCGGCGCAGATGAACGCGGGTCGTGCGGTCGCACGAGGTGATGTTCTGTTGTTTCTGCACGCCGACACGCGGCTGCCTGATAATGCCGATGCGCTCATATCTGACGGTCTCGCAAAATCGGGGCGCGCCTGGGGGCGTTTTGACGTGCGGTTTGACCGGAGCGGATTGCTCAGCCTCATCGCGTTCATGATGAACCTGCGCTCGCGCTTGACCGGAATTGCGACGGGCGATCAGGCTTTGTTCGTCACCCGCGCAGCGTTCGATTCGGCCGGCGGTTTTCCGTCAATCGCGCTGATGGAAGATGTGGCCCTTTCAGTTCGCCTTAAACGTATCAGCCGTCCCGTCTGCATTCGCGCCCGCGTCATCACCTCCGGGCGTCGCTGGCGAGAGCACGGGATACTCCGCACCATTTTTTTGATGTGGCAACTGCGGCTCGCATACTTTTTTGGCGCGGACCCTGCCCACCTTGCACGACGCTACGGCTATGCCTCCGCCGAACAATAGTGCCGTTTCCATTGCGATCCTTGCGAAAGCCCCTGTCCCGGGGCTGGCCAAGACCCGTCTCATTCCGACGATCGGGGCACACGCAGCGGCAGTGCTGCAGGAGCGCCTGACCGAACGGGCCGTGGCCACCGCCCTCGCCTCCGATGTGGGGCCAGTGACAATATGGTGTGCGCCCGACGGCACGCACGACTCGTTCCTCAAACTGGTCGCGCGCTCACGCATCACGCTCAGGCGGCAGCCCGAAGGCGACCTTGGTGCGCGAATGCTGGCGGCAACGGCCACCGGCAGTGGCCCGACTCTGGTCATCGGTACCGATTGTCCCGCGCTGACCGAAGTGCATCTCCGCGGGGCAGCCAATGCGCTGCGTAACGGGACCGACGTTATCCTCATTCCCGCCGAGGACGGCGGCTATGTCCTGATCGGCACGCACTCGGCGCAGCCACCACTGTTTGCAGGCATCGCCTGGGGTACAAAGACCGTGCTCGCCGAGACACGTGCACGTATCATCGCGCAGCGTCTCATCCTGACCGAGCAGCCACCGCTCTGGGACGTCGACACCGAGGACGACCTCGCGCGCCTTGAGCGGGAATACCCCGAGCTCAAACTGTAATCGTTACTGCAGGCGGATCAGGATCAGGCCGCAGACGATGAGACATGCGGCAACGATGCGCGCGGCGCGCAACGGCTCTTTAAGCACCACCACGGCAATGACGGCTCCAAACAGCACACTGGTTTCGCGCAAGGTCGCAACGATGGCGATCGGCGCCGCTGTCATCGCCCAGATCGCGATCCCGTAGGAAAGAAGCTGCAGTGCGCCTCCGGCAAGCCCGCGCCGCCAGAAACGCTGCATCGCCGGAATGACATCCGGGCCGTCGCGGTAAATCGCATATGGCAACATCACGACGGCAATGCCGATAAAGAGCCAGAGCGAATACGCGTTCGGATTGGTGGACAGCCGCGCGCCGATACCATCCACCACTGAATAGGCGCAGATCGTGAGCGCGGTGAAGAGCGCGAAACCGATGGCACGGCGGTCGACTTCGGCAAGTTCACGCCCGCCACGCGCCGACAGCAGCAGCACCCCCGCCACAAGCGAAAAAATGCCGGTCCATCCGACCAGGCTCAATTTCTCGCCAATGAAAACGGTGGTGGCGGCCGCCGTCATCAATGGCGCCGATCCGCGCGCGATCGGATAGACCTGCCCGAGATCGCCCGTGCGGTAACTTTCGATCAACGATGCAAAATAGCAGAGATGGACGATGACTGATGCGATCAGCCAAGGCCAGGCCGCCCAGGCCGGCACGCCCACCAGCGGCACAAGCGCCAGGGCTACCGAGCCGGCCCCGAGCGAGATCAGGGTCGTGGTCGACAGCGGATCGAGCCCGACCTTGATCAGCGCATTCCAGCCGGCATGGCAGGCAGCGGCGAACAAAACGGCGAGGAAAACGAAGTTTTCCATCAGGAATTGCTATTGCCGCCAACAGATCCGGCAATCGCTCGAAATTTGCGGGGCGTCTTTTGCAGGGCGAGAGTCATGTCGGGCTTCGGCCGGCGCACAATAGGGGCGTATCCGCCGCTTTGCATCGAATTTCGGCAGTCCGCCCACCGGTCGCTTTCGGACTCGCCCGTGGTGTTGCGCTGCGAAAGTAATGAGATTTTTCCGCCGTCCGATACTTTAGTGGCTAGGCGTCTGCGCGAGGCGAGAGTATCGTTTCATAAAGAGAAAAAAGAAGAAATCACCATCCGGGAGGATAACATGGGAAGTTCACGTCTATCACGTCGTGCCGTTCTCAAGACCGCTGCCCTCGGTTCCGCGGCGGTTATTACCGCGCCGTATGTCAGCGGCGTCCATGCTGCCGGCACGCTCACATTAGGCTGCTGGGATCATTGGGTGCCCGGCGCCAATAAAGCGCTCGACAAAATCTGCAAGGAATGGGGCGACAAAAACAAGGTCGACATCCACATCGACTACATCACCTCGCAGGGCGAAAAGGACAAGTTGACAGCCGCAGCCGAAGCGCAAGCCGGCACAGGCCACGACATTATGTCCCACCGCGACTGGAACATTCAGATCCATGCGCGCCTGCTCGAGCCGCTCGACGACGTGGTCGCGCAACTCATCAAGCAATATGGCCCGATAAGCCCGGTCGCCGAATATCTCGCCAAGATCAAAGGCACGTGGCGCGGCGTCCCGACCGCAATCGGCAGCCAAGTCAAGCCGTGCCAGTCACGCTTCGACCTTTACAAGGAACACTGCGGCATCGATCTGGTCGACATGTTCCCCGCTGATGAGTCGAAATACGACAAGGCGAAGACGGATCAATGGACCTGGGATCTCTATCTCGAAACCGCGCAGAAACTGCACAAGGCGGGCTACCCCGTCGGATTGCCGATGGGACAGACCAGCGACGCGGTCGATTGGGTCGGCGCGTTGTTCAAGTCCTTCGGCGTGGTCATGATCGATGAGAAGGACAACATCAAGGTCAACTCGGACGAAACCCGCACAGCGATGGAGTACCTGAAGAAGCTGATGGCGGTGAACCCACCCGAGGTCTACGCGTGGGATGACGCCGGCAACAACCGCTGGATCATTTCCGGGAAGGGCTCGGGCATCATGAACCCGCCGAGCTCCTGGGCTGTCGCCAAGCGCGATAATCCGAAGGTTGCGGAAAACATCTGGCTCCACTCCATGCCGCGAGGCCCGAAGGGCCGCTTCGTCGGGCAGCTTCCGCAATTCTACGGTCTGTGGAGCTTCTCGAAGAACAAGTCGGCAGGCAAGGATCTCCTTCTGCACATGTCGCAAAAGGAATCGATGGCCCAATTGGTCGCCGCCTCGATCGGTTACGATCTGCCTTCGTTCAAGAGCATGTACGACCTCGATACCTGGAAGACGGTCGAGCCGCCGCGGGGCGTTGTGTACAGCTACCCGCCACGCGGTGACGAGCAGACCTCGATGTTCGGCGCACCCGCGCGTTCCGAAGTCGGTGCCCAGATGTACAACCAGGCCATCAATACCGTGATGGTGGCGAAGTTCACGCAGGGCAACGAGAAGCTCGACGACGTCATCAAGTGGGCCGAGAAGGAGCTCGAAGGCGCGTTGCGGGCCTGAACTTCGGCTTTCGTCATGAAAAATTCGTATGCCGGCCGTCTTGGCCGGCATACGCGACGATGAACCAACGGCGAGGGGCGACCGTTAGAAGGTCGGAAACAGCCGCATGGCAGACACGGTCCAGACCTGGGTTCCCGGCCTGCAGCGCGTGGGCGCTGCGCGCACCGCGCGGAGCGGGTTTGGCAAATTTCTCCGCCAACGCTCGACCATCGCCTTCCTGTTTTGTTTGCCCCTGATCGCGATCATCACCTGCCTCGTTGTCTACCCCGCTTTCTATTCGATCTACCTGTCGATGCTGAACAAGGCGCAGACACGCTTCATCGGGCTCGGCAATTTCAGCTATCTGCTGTCGCGCGACGTCTTCTGGATGGTGATGCAGCAATCGGCGATCTTCGCGTTGTCCGCCGTCTTCTTCAAAGCCCTCATTGGCCTGATCACCGCCCATCTCATCAACAATCTTCCGAGCAAGGGTCAGCGCAAATGGCGCGGCATGCTGCTCGTTCCGTGGGTCATCCCGCTGGCACTATCGTCGCTTGGCTGGTGGTGGCTGTTCGATCCGACGCATTCCGCGTTCAACTGGATCCTGAAGGGCCTCGGTTTCGGCGAAATCCCATGGCTGAGCGACCCGTACTGGGCACGCTTTTCGGTGATCCTGGTGAATGTGTGGTACGGCGCACCGTTCTTCCTGATCATGTACCTCGCCGCACTCAAATCGGTGCCGGAGCAGCTTTATGAAGCGGCGGCGATCGACGGCGCCAATGCCTGGCAGAAATTCATCCACATCACCCTGCCGATGATGCGCAACATCATCGCCATTACGGTGCTGTTTTCGCTGATCGTCACCTTCGCCAATTTTGACATCGTGCAGATCATGACCGCGGGCGGACCGCGTAACATGACGCACGTGTTCGCAACCTACGCCTTCCTGCTTGGCATTCGTTCCGGCGATCTGCCGCTCGGCGCGGCCACGTCGCTGTTCATGTTCCCGATCCTGGCAATTGCGGCGGTGTTCATACTGCGCGGCGTGCGCAAACGCGGGAGGGAAATCGGATGACCTCGACGACGATGGCCATTCCGGCGTCTCAACCGGCGCGCAAGAGCGCGAGCCTCAAACGCGATCGCCGCTGGGCGCTGATAACCTCTTACGTGTTCCTGGTGATATTCGCGATCTTCTTCCTCGTGCCGCCCTACTACATGGTGGTCACGGCGCTCAAAAGCGATGCCGAGGTCGCCCACATGGCGACCAATCCCTGGATCGTTGCCAACGGATTCACGCTTGATCAGTTCAAGATCCTGTTCACGCAGACCGACTTCCTGATCTTCTTCAAGAACACTGCGATCGTGACCACCTGCGTCGTCGTGATCACGATGGTGGTGAGCGTGCTCGCCGCGTTCTCTCTCGGCCGCATGCGGTTCTGGGGGTCGAGCATTCTGGCGACGGGGATATTCCTCACTTATCTCGTTCCCGACACACTGCTCTTCATTCCCCTGTTCCAGATCGTGAAAGCGTTCGGCTTGCTCAATTCCTATTGGGGCATGGTGCTGGTCTATCCGACGCTGACCGTCCCATTCTGCACCTGGATCATGATCGGTTATTTCCAGTCGATTCCGAAGGAACTCGATGAGGCCGCATTGATCGACGGCGCCGGCCACATGCAGATGCTGCTGAAGATCTTCATTCCGGTCGCCCTGCCCGGTATTATCGCCGCGACGATCTTCGCCTTCACCGTGTCATGGGCGGCCTTCGTTTATCCGATGGCCTTTCTCTACTCGGCGGATCAGCAGGTGCTCACCGTCGGTACGGTGACCAGCCTCATCCGCGCCGACGTCTACAAGTGGGGCATGCTGATGGCCGGCGCGCTGGTCGCTGCCGCACCCCCGCTCGTCATCTACGCCTTCCTCATGGACTACTACATCGCCGGGCTGACTGCCGGCGCCACCAAAGGCTGAACATCATGGCCGAAGTTGCCCTGCATCAGGTCGTCAAGAAGTTCGGAGATGTCGAAGCCGTCCGCGCGATCGATCTCGACATCCCCGACAATGAATTCGTGGTGCTCGTCGGCCCTTCCGGTTGCGGCAAGAGCACAACGTTGCGGATGATTGCAGGCCTGGAAGAAGTCACCTCGGGCAACATCTCAATTGGCGGCGAAGTGGTCAACGACCTCCCGCCGAAAGACCGCGATATCGCGATGGTGTTCCAGAACTATGCGCTCTATCCGCATATGACGGCCTACGAAAACATGTCGTTTGGTCTCAAGCTGCGCAAGTTTTCGAAGGCGGAAATCCGCCAGCGCGTCGAGCACGCCGCCCGCATCCTCGATATCACCGAGCTGCTCGACCGTCGGCCGAAGGCGCTTTCGGGTGGCCAACGCCAGCGTGTCGCCATGGGCCGCGCTATTGTTCGCAACCCGAAAGTCTTCCTGTTCGACGAGCCGCTATCAAACCTCGATGCCAAGTTACGCGTGCAGATGCGCACCGAGATCAAGCGTGTTCATCAGAAGGTGAAAACAACGACCGTTTACGTGACGCACGACCAGGTCGAAGCGATGACACTCGCCGACCGGGTCGTGGTCATGAACAAGGGCCTCATCGAGCAGATCGGTACTCCGCACGAACTTTATCACCACCCGCGTACGCGCTTCGTGGCGGGCTTTATCGGGTCACCGGCGATGAATTTCATTCCGTGCCGGCTAGAACAGAGCGGCGCCGGTCTGCGCGTGCGCATTTCGGATGCCATCGCCTTTCCCGTGCCGGCGGCAAATGAAGGGCGCTACCGGCCGGTCGCCGCAAAGGAGCTCGTTCTTGGGTTGCGGCCCGAGCACATGACCGAGCCGCGCCACAACGGACGCGACGACGGCTGTGATTTCACGGCGACGCTCGATGTGGTCGAACCCATGGGCATGGAAACCATGGTGTACTTCACGATCAATGGCACCGAAATCTGTGGCCGGGTCGAGCCCAAGAGCGCAGGCGATGCCGGAGCTGCGATGCGGCTGCATGCCAACATCGATCACATGCACCTGATCGATCCGGCAAGCGGCGCCGTCATTTAACGCCGCCCACTTCCGCCCTTACGCTTTCGCCGCGGCCGGCGCCCACAGTTTCGGCCCTGCGCGCTGATATTGCGGCGGCCGCGCCACTTCTGCACCCAGCGTTTTAGCCGCATGCCAGCCCCAATGCGGATCGTCGAGGAAGCACCGCGCCATCGAGACCATGTCGGTCTGGCCCTTGGCCACGATTTCCTCGGCATGCTCGGGCTTCACGATCAATCCGACAGTCCGCGTGGCAATTCCGGCCTCTTTCTTTACGCGTGCGGCGATGGGCACGTTGTAGCCTGGCTCGGTGGGATTGCGGATGTCGGCGGCGACGCCACCGGACGAAATGCAGATGAAGTCGATGCCTTCGCCCTTCAATCCCCGGGCGATTGCCACAGCGTCATCCGGCGTCAGTCCGCCGTCGCGCCAGTCACTTCCCGTGATGCGCGCGCCGAGGGGAATCGTTTTCGGGACCACCGCGCGCACCGCGCGCGCGATCGAAAGCGGAAACCGCAAGCGGTTTTCGAATGAACCTCCATATTGGTCCGTGCGCTTGTTCGATAACGGCGACATGAAGCCGTGTGCCAGGTAGCCGTGCGCCATATGCAGCTCGATTTCGTCAAAACCGATACGCAACGCGCGCTGCACGGACGAGACGAAGGCTGCGCGGACCCGCTCCATATCGGCTTCGGTGACTTCGCGCGGCGTGTGCCAGCCTTCGCCGAAGGGGATTGGCGAGGCTGCAATCGTCGGCCACGGGTCAGCCTCGGGTTTCAGCGCGGCCGCACCTTCCCAGGGGCGCTGGGCCGAGCCTTTGCGGCCGGAATGAGCGATCTGGATGCCGAATTTCGCGCTGCCCATGCGCCGTGCTTGCGCGACCACGCGCGCCAGGGCGGATTCATTGTCGTCTGAATACAGCCCCAGGCAACCATGGGTGATGCGGCCGTGCCTTTCAACGTGGGTGGCCTCCACGACAACAAGGGCGGCGCCGGAATGCGCGAGCATGCCGAGGTGCATGAGATGCCAGTCATTGGCGCAGCCATCGTCGGCCGAGTATTGGCACATCGGCGAGACGACGATGCGGTTGGCAAGTTCGAGGCTCGCCACACGAAAAGGCGTGAACAAGGTACTGGGCATGGGATTGATTCGACTCTCGCTGGAAGCGCTGCGCTCAGCGCTGCTGGATGGACTTCAGATAGACAATGATGGCACCGACATCCTTGGCGTCAAACTTGAATTCCGGCATGTCCGGATGACCCGACATGATGCCCTCCCCCAGCGACTCCTCCAGGGATTCGATCGGATAGCGCTGCCCGAGGGTACGAAATGGCGGCGCAAGCTTGTTCGAACTTTCGCCATTGCGGCCGACCGCATGACACGATGCGCAATTTTTCACAAGCAATTCTTCGCCATGCTTGAGGCCCTGCGCGATCGCGGTCTGCCCAAGCGCGACGACCGCAATTGCAGTCGCCGCCGTCATGCAATCAAGTCTCTGCGATGGTGATTTCATCGGCCGCGCTTAAAGGCGGATACGAAGGATGTGGGCGAGTTCGCCGACGATGCCGCGGCGGAACAGCAGCACGCAGGCCACGAAAATTGCGCCCTGGATGACCAGCACCCATTCGCCGATAGGCGCGAGCTTGAATTGCATCACGAGGATCACAAAGGCGCCAACCATCGGCCCGAATATGGTGCCGAGACCGCCGACGAGCGTCATCAGCACCACCTCGCCCGACATCGGCCAATTCACGTCGGTGAGCGAAGCAAGCTGCAGCACGATCGCCTTTGTCGCGCCGGCCACGCCCGCAAGTGTCGCCGAAAGCACAAAGGCGGCCAGCTTGTAGCGATCGGTCTTGTAGCCGAGCGAAATTGCGCGTGCCTCGTTTTCCCGAATGGCCTTGAGCACCTCACCGAACGGTGAATGGATGATCCGGTAGATGAACATGAAGCCGGCAAGGAAAATGATCAGAACGACGGCGTACATTGTCATCTCATTCCGGAGATCGATAAGTCCAAACAAGTAGCCGCGCGGCACGCCCTGGATTCCATCTTCGCCGCCGGTGAATTTGGCTTGCAACGCAAAGAAATACATCATCTGCGCAAGTGCCAACGTAATCATGGCGAAGTAGATGCCTTGCCGGCGTATCGCCAGCGCACCGGCGACGAGCCCTAAAATTGCCGCGGTCGCAGTCCCGGTCAAAATCGCAAGTTCGGGTGTGAGCCCCCAGACCTTGGCGGCGTGCGCTGACAAATAACTTGCCCAGCCGAAGTAAAGTGCGTGGCCGAACGACAACAGTCCGACATAGCCAATCAGCAGATTGAAGGCACAGGCAAACAGCGCGAAGCACATTGCCTGCATCAAAAACAGCGGATAAGTGACAAACGGTGCGACCACCAGGGCCGCAACCATCACTACAAAGGCGATGGTCTCGCTTTGCGCGCGCAACGCGGACGGCTTCTTGGTGAGCGGATCGACGACGCGTTCCATCACCCCCTCCGCCCAAACAAGCCGGCCGGCCGCACCAACAGAACAATGGCCATGATGACGAAAATCACCGTGTTCGACGCCTCCGGGAAAAACACCTTGGTCAGTCCCTCGATAACGCCCAACCCGAAGCCGGTGACGATCGCGCCGAGGATCGAGCCCATGCCGCCAATGACGACCACCGCAAAGACCACGATAATCAGTTCGGAGCCCATCTGCGGCGACACGTTGTAGATCGGTGCCGCCATCACGCCGGCAAATGCGGCAAGCGCCACGCCGAAACCGTAAGTCAGCGTGATCATGCGCGGCACATTGATGCCGAAGGCGCGCACCAGCGTCGGATTCTCGGTGGCGGCACGCAAATAGGCACCGAGCCGCGTCCGCTCGATGACGAACCAGGTGCCAATGCACACCGTGAGTGAGGCGACGATCACCCAAGCCCGGTAATTGGGGAGAAACATAAAGCCGAGATTGCGGCCACCCTGCAGAGATTCCGGAACGGTATAGGGCAAACCGGCGGAGCCGAAATAGTTGCGTGCAACGCCCTCAAGAATGAGCGCCAGGCCGAACGTGAGCAGCAACCCGTAGAGATGATCGAGCTTGTACAGCCATTGCAGGAACAGCCGCTCGACGAGGACGCCGGTAAAGCCGACAAGAATGGGCGCGATGATCAGCGCCGGCCAGTACCCGAGCCCCGAATATTGCAGCAGGAGGTAGGCAGCAAAGGCACCCATCATGTATTGGGCGCCGTGACTGAAATTGATGATGTTGAGCATGCCGAAAATGACGGCCAGCCCCAGGCTGAGCAGCGCGTAAAAGGAGCCGTTGATCAGGCCGATCAACAGTTGTCCGAACAGCGCCTGCGAAGGGATGCCGAAGATTTCGATCATGTACGCGTCCCGTTAGCCGAAAAGGGCGGGCCGGAGCCCGCCCTGCATCATTATTCGATCAGCTGTTGACCAGTGGGCAACCGCTGTCCTTCGGATCGCGGAAAGCATCCTTGGCCGGAATAGTGGCCTTCAGATTGTAGAAGTCGCCGGGATGCTTCGATTCGGCAGGCGACTTGACCTCGAAGAGGTAAGCGTCATGCCGCTTGCGACCGGCTGCATCGATCGTGCCTTTGCCGAACAGCGGATCGTCGGTTGGCATCGCCTTCATCTTGGCGACCACGGCCTTGCCCTCAGGATTGCCACCCAAGTCGAGACGCGCCTTCAGATAATGCAGGATGCCGGCATAGACACCCGCATGAATCATCGTCGGGAATTTAGTGGATCCTGCACCCGCTTCATGCCAGCGCTTGGTCCAGGCACGGTTGGCATCATTCGCGTCCCAGTACCAGGTCTCGGTCAGCGTCAGCCCCTGCGCAGTGTTGAGACCGAGCGCATTCACGTCACTCGCGAACACGAGCAAACCGGCAAGCTTCTGGCCACCCTTAACGATGCCAAACTCGGCCGCCTGCTTGATCGAGTTGATCGTGTCGCCGCCGGCATTCGCGAGGCCGACCACTTTGGCCTTCGATGACTGCGCCTGCAACAGGAATGACGAGAAGTCGTTTGTGTTCAGCGGGTGGCGGACCTTGCCGAGAACTTTACCGCCCGCCTTCTCGACGGCGGCCGCTGTGTCGCGTTCGAGCGCGTGGCCGAACGCATAGTCGGAGGTGAGGAAGAACCAGCTATCGCCGCCCGTCTTCACCATCGCGGTGCCTGTGCCGTTCGCCAGCATCCAGGTGTCGTAGGTCCAGTGCACGGTGTTGGCGTTGCATTTCGCGCCGGTAAGGTCGGACGCAGCCGCGCCGGACACGATGAATACCTTGTTCTTGTTGGTGGTGACATTGCTGACCGCCAGGGCCACGCCGGAGTTCGGCACGTCGATGATCATGTCGACCTTGTCGACGTCGTACCACTGGTTGGCGATCTGCGTGCCGATGTCCGGCTTGTTCTGATGATCGCCGCTGATCATCTCAACTTTCACGTTGGGATGGTCTTTCGTGAAATCGGCGATTGCCAATTTGGCGGCTGCGACCGAGCCCGGTCCGCCGATATCGGCGTAAAGGCTCGACATGTCGCTGAGCACGCCGATCTTGACGTTCGCCTGCTGGGCGCTGGCCGCCCCGCAGGCAAGAACGGCAGCCAAGGCCGCCAGTCCTAAAGTTTTTCTCATGAGTGCATCCTCCTTGTTGTTTTGATCAATTGGGATCAGTGAAACTTCAGCCGCTCACCAATGGGCAGTTACCCTCGTTAAGCGGGCGGAAGGCCTCGTCAGCGGGAATAGTGGCCCGCAGTTTATAGAAGTCGCCGGGATGTTTTGATTCCTCTGGCTTTTTGACCTCAAACAGATAGGCCGGATGAAGCTTGCGGCCGTCGGCGCGGATTGTGCCTTTCCCGAACAGCGGATCGTCGGTCGGCATTTCCTTCATCTTGGCGACAACCGCCTTGCCGTCGGCAGCGCTCTTAAGCGCAGTCACCGCCTTGAGATAATGGAGCGTGCCGGCATAGACCCCGGCCTGATTCATGGCCGGATATTTGCCCGACGCATTGCGTTCGGCATGCCAGCGCTTGGTCCAGGCACGCGTCGCATCGTTCAAATCCCAATAGAAGGTTTCGGTCAGCACAAGGCCCTGCGCGGTCTGCAAACCAAGTGCGGCAATATCGGTGGCGAACACAAGGAGGCCTGCGAATTTCTGGCCGCCTTTGACGATACCGAACTCGGCGCCTTGCTTGATTGAATTGATCGTATCGCCGCCCGCATTGGCAAGACCGACAACCTTCGCTTTCGATGCCTGCGCCTGCAGCAGGAATGACGAGAAGTCGTTGGTATTGAGTGGGTGACGCACCTTGCCGAGCACCTTGCCGCCGTTTTTCTCGACGACCGCCATGGTGTCGCGCTCGAGCGCATGGCCGAAGGCATAGTCGGAGGTGAGGAAGAACCAGGTGTCACCGCCGGTTTTGACCACCGCCTTGCCGGTGCCGTTCGCCAGCATCCAGGTGTCGTAGGTCCAGTGCACCGTATTGGGGCTGCACTTTGCTCCAGTGAGGTCGGATGTGGCAGGGCCGGACCCAACGAAGACTTTGTTCTTGTCACGCGTGACCTGGCTGATGGCGAGTGCCACGCCCGAATTCGGCACGTCGACAATCATGTCCACTTTGTCGACGTCGTACCACTGGTTGGCGATCTGTGAACCGATGTCCGGCTTGTTCTGGTGGTCTCCGCTGACGACTTCAACCTTCACATTAGGATGATCTTTCATGAAGTCCGCTGCGGCCAGCTTGGCCGCAATTACCGAGCCAATTCCTGTGGCATCGGCGTAAAGGCTCGACATATCTGTGAGGACCCCAACCTTAACGTTTAACTGCTGCGCGCTGGCGGTGCCGCAGGCCAATGCCACGGCAAGGGCTGTCAAACCAATCATTCGTTTCATTGACGTATTCCTCCCTGCATTCCTGCCCTAACGGCTTTGTCAGACACCGAGATAGTCGTGCAATTTGTCGACATTGGCGTCCAGTTCGGAATTAGCGAACTTATCGATAATACGCCCATGTTCCATGACGTAATAGCGATCCGCGACGGTCGAGGCGAAACGGAAATTCTGCTCCACCAGGAGAATGGTAAAGCCCTGTTCCTTGAGCGCCCGGATGGTCTTGCCGATTTGCTGAATGATGACGGGGGCAAGTCCTTCGGTCGGTTCATCAAGGAGCAGCAGCCGGGCGCCGGTCCGCAGGATACGGCCGATCGCAAGCATTTGCTGCTCGCCGCCGGAAAGCTTGGTGCCCTGGCTGGAGCCGAGCCGCTCCTTGAGATTTGGAAACAGGTCGAAAATGCGATCAAGCGACAGGCCGCCCGGCTTGACCACAGGCGGCAGCAGCAGGTTTTCCTCAACGTTGAGGCTCGAGAACACGCCGCGCTCTTCGGGGCAGAAGGCAATCCCTGCGCGCGCGATCCTGTCGGAACTGCGTGCGATCAGTTCTTCGCCCTGAAAGCGCACCGAGCCCGTCCGATGCCCCACGATGCCCATAATCGACTTGAGTGTCGTGGTCTTCCCGGCGCCATTGCGCCCGAGCAGTGTGACGACCTCGCCCTGGTGCACATCGAATGCCACGCCGTGGAGAATGTGCGATTCGCCATACCAGGCCTGCAGGTCGTTGACCGCAAGTAATGAAGCGTGGGGGTCAAGCATGCCCCACTCCCATATAGGCCTCGCGGACTTCAGAATTGGTGGACACGGTATCGTAGTCGCCTTCCGCCAGCACGCGCCCGCGTGTGAGTACCGTGATGTGGTGAGACAGATCGGCGACGACCGAAAGATTATGCTCGACCATCAAGACGGTACGATCGGCAGACACGCGCTTGATCAGCTGCGCGACGCGGTCGATATCCTCGTGTCCCATGCCCGCCGTCGGCTCGTCGAGCAGCAGCATCTCCGGATCGAGCGCGAGCGTCGTTGCAATTTCGAGGGCACGCTTGCGGCCGTAGGGAAGCTCGACCGCGGCCCAGTCGGCAACGGAAGAAAGGCCGACATCGGCGATCAATTCCATGGCCCGCTCGTTCAATTCGTTGAGCACCGACGTCGAACGCCAAAAGTCGAATGAGCCGCCCCGCTTGCGCTGCAGAGCGATGCGCACGTTTTCCAGGACGGTCATGTGCGGAAAGACTGCGGATATCTGGAACGAGCGCACCAGCCCAAGCCTGGCGACATCCGCCGGCTGCATTGCGGTGATGTCCTGGCCTTTGAATAGAATACGCCCGCGCGTCGGGCTCAGGAATTTGGTGAGCAGATTGAAGCACGTCGTCTTGCCGGCGCCGTTTGGTCCGATCAAGGCATGGATGGTCCCGCGCTTGACGCGCAGGCTTACGCCGTTGACGGCAGTAAAGCCGGCAAATTCCTTGGTGAGATCCTCAGTGGCGAGGATCATCTCTTCACTCATACGCGGCGGCCCCTCGTCGCGCATTTCTGAAGGTTTTAGCGACGCGCGGCAAGACCTACTAATGGTTTGCGCCCGACGCTAAGTACTTGATTTTATTGGATCTGCCCGAACTGTCCCGTATCACCCGCTCTTGAATTTCTTGGCAAGTGCGTCCGCGTTGCGGGCCAGCAGGCCGATGTCGGCACCGACCGCGACAAACTGATAGCCCCAGTCGATATAGCGGCGCGCCTCCTCTTCATTGCCGGTCAGAATGCCGGCAGGCTTGCCGATGGCTTTGAGGCGTTTGGCCGCGTCTTGCATGGTCTTTTGCACTTCGGCGTGCTGTGGATTGCCGAGATGTCCAAGCGAGGCTGCGAGGTCGGATGGTCCAATGAATACGCCGTCGACCCCTTCGACCCTGGCAATCGCTTCGAGCTGATCGAACGCGCTGCGCGTTTCGACCTGCACCAGAACGCAAATCTCATCGTTCGCCTTGGTCAAATAGCCCGGCACGCGCCCGTAGCGACTGGCACGAGCGGCAATGGAAACGCCGCGAATACCTTGTGGCGGATATCGCGTCGAGGCAACTGCGCGCTTTGCCTCTTCCACGTTCTGCACATAGGGAAAGAGGAGCGTTTGCGCGCCAATGTCGAGTGCGCGCTTTGCCAGCACCGCATCGTTCCACGCCGGACGGATAATCGGCGTTGCAGTACCGCGCTGTATGGCCTGCAATTGAGCCACCAGATCGGGAATCTCGTTTGGCGAGTGCTCCGTGTCGAGCAGGATCCAGTCGAAGCCACTGTCGGAAATGACTTCGGCGGCGATGTTGCTGCAAAGGCTCGACCACAAGCCAATCTGCAGCTTGCCCTGGCTGAGCGCGCGCTTGAAGGCGTTGGTTTGGAATTCGATCATGCTGTTGCTCATATAAATTGAATGGCAATGCCGCCGAGAGATCCGAAATCGGCGTGCAGCGTGTCGCCCTTCTGAGCGAACACGACGCGGGTGAAAGAACCGGCGAGCACGATATGTCCTGGCTCCAGCGCGTGTCCATGCGGACCGATCTTGTTCGCAAGCCAGACGACGCCAAGCGCCGGATGACCAAGCACGCCGGCCGCCAAACCTGTCTCCTCAATTTCGGCGTTGCGGTACATGATCCCGCCTACCCAACGCAGGTCAACGTCCATCGGACCGACCGGCCGGCCGCCCATCGCAATGCCGGCCGCAGCGCCGTTGTCCGCGACGGTATCGACGATCTTGCGCTGATCCTGGATGCGTGCGTCCACAATCTCGATCGCCGGGATGACGTATTCGGTCGCGCGAAGCACATCGGTTAGCCCGACGCCGGGACCCTGCAGTCTCTTACCCATGATGAAGGCGAGTTCGACTTCGACCCGCGGCTTGCAGTAGTCGGCATGCTTGACCTTGGCGCCATCGGCGATCAGCTGATCGTCGAGGATATAGCCGTAATCCGGCTCATCGATCATTGACGAGCGTTGCATCGCCTTCGAGGTGAGCCCGACTTTATGGCCGATCAACCTCGCACCGGCCTTGATCTTGCGGCTCGCGACCTCGGTGGAGATCGCGTAGGAATCCTCGATCGTGATATCCGGAAAGGTAATGTGCAGCTGGGTCGCCTGTTTGCGCTCATTCTGCGCAGCCACCAGAATGTCGGCGGCCTTCTTGCGGTCGGCGTCGGAGAGCATGTTTCCCCCTTTTCTCGTTGGGGGCGATCCTGTACCGGCTCTTTAAGGAAAATCAAATGGTCTGCGCAGACGCTCAGCTCGCCTGCGACGCGAGCTTACGGTTGACGTAAGCCAGAAGCCGTCCCAGCGGCCCGCGAAGGAACGGTACGTCGACCGCCAGCAAGGCCAGGCCCAGCGGCACCATCCAGAAGCCGAGGACCGGCAAAACGATGCCGGCAATTCCTCCGATGATCAGCAGCAGCGCAACCAGCGTGCGCAAAAACACCGCGTCCGGGGTCCGCGCGCGCCGAAGCACGCCGCGTGCCCAGTTCGGCAAGTGGCTCTCAAGCTCGTCCAGTTCGCGATTAAATCGGTCGCTCCGATCCATTGAGCAACAAAAGCCGAAAGACCAACTTAGTTCCAGTCCGCGGTCTGCGGCTTAATGCTTCAGCTTCGGATCGATCTTGAAGCTTGCCTCGGTCTTCTTCGTGATCTCGTCGACCGAAACGCCGGGCGCGAGCTCGGCGAGTGTCATGCCACCGCCCTTTTTGTCGATGGTAAAAACGCCGAGATCGGTGATGACCATGTCCACTACTCCGGCACCGGTGAGCGGCAATTTGCATTTGTGAAGAAGCTTCGGTTCGTCCTTCGCGGTGTGTTCCATCACCACGACAACTTTTTTCACGCCGGCGACCAGATCCATCGCGCCGCCCATTCCCTTCACCATTTTCCCAGGAATCATCCAGTTGGCGAGATCGCCATTCTCGGCAACCTGCATTGCGCCGAGAATGGAAAGGTCGATATGTCCGCCGCGAATCATCGCAAATGAATCCGCCGAAGAAAAAAAGCTCGTGGTCGGGAGTTCAGTCACCGTCTGCTTGCCGGCATTGATCAGATCGGGATCTTCCTCTCCCTCGAGAGGGAATGGCCCAAAGCCAAGCATGCCGTTTTCGCTCTGCAACTGAACGGTCATTCCGTCGGGAATGTAATTCGACACGAGCGTCGGAATGCCGATGCCGAGATTGACGTAGAAACCATCGCGCAATTCTTTGGCTGCACGTTCGGCCATCTGATCGCGGGTCCAGGGCATTAGATTTCCACTCCTGCTGCCGCCGCACGCTTGCGCACCGTGCGCTGCTCGATGTGTTTGACCGCATTCGGCACGTGCACGATGCGTTGGACATACACGCCCGGCGTGATGATGTGATCGGGATTGATCTGGCCGGGCTCGACAAGGTTTTCGACTTCGACCACCGTCACCTTGCCCGCCGTCGCCATCATCGGATTGAAGTTGCGCGCCGTCTTCCGGTAGACGAGGTTGCCTTCGGTGTCAGCTTTCCACGCATGCACGATCGACAGATCGGCAATGATACCGCGCTCCATGATGTAGCGGCTGCCATCGAACTCGCGCTCTTCCTTGCCTTTGGCAATGTCGGTGCCTGCGCCGGTGCGCGTAAAAAAGGCCGGAATGCCGGCGCCCCCGGCGCGGATGCGCTCGGCAAGCGTGCCTTGCGGATTGAATTCGATCTCGAGTTCGCCGGCGAGGTATTGCTGCGCGAATAATTTATTCTCGCCGACATAGGACGAGATCATTTTCTTGACCTGCCGCGTCTCCAGCAGCAGGCCGAGACCGGCACCGTCGACACCCGCGTTGTTCGACACGATGGTGAGGTTCTTCACGCCGGAGTCGCGGATCGCCTTGATCAGTTCCTCAGGAATACCGCAGAGGCCGAAGCCGCCGGCACAGATCAGCATGCCGTCCTTGAGCAGGCCTGCCAGCGCAGTTTTTGGGTCGGGATAAACTTTCTTCATGCAGCTTTTCTGCCTTCTTCTCCGGCTATGCTCTTAACATCCTGAGAAAACATCATTCGGACGGTTGCTTGCAAGCCTAACGCGCCGGGGCTGCGGGCGAAGGCGCCGGCGCGGCGGGCGGAGTTGCAGGAACCGTGGGCGGAGCAGCCGGTGCCGCCGGGGGCGTGACGTCGGTGACCGGGTTGCGCGGGGTGATATCGGTGACCGGATTGCGCGGCTTTTGCGGCGCTGCCGGAGCAGCGGGCGCAGCCGGGACCGGCACGACCGTGATGGTCGAACCCGGCAAATTGATCGCCCGCGGTCCTGGCACGCGATGCGGGTAGTAGGTCCAGAACACGAACAACGCCACGAACAGCACGGTCGACGCCAGGGCGGCCATCCAGCGGCGTCCGAACGCGAGAAATCCGCCGACATAGGTCGTTACAAAAACAAAAACTGCCAGCAAGGCAACATAAAGCCAGTCCACCTGGCCCAGATCGATTGGCATGGTACGTCCCCACTGTTGCGGTAGAGCTTAGCGCAGACCCGCGATGCGGGTCACCCCCGCGCAGACATTTGCTGCGCCGGAATTTCGTTCGAAAAACGGGTTCCAACTTTTCGGCATCACGCGCTATACCTTCGGTCCCCCATATAGAACGCCCCATGTCGAACATCCTGATCCTTACCGAAGTCCAGGAAGCCATGCGCGCCCGTTACAAGGCGATGCTGCTCGAGCGGTTTCCGCAACTGACGATCAATGTGGTCGGTCATCACAATGATGTCGGCCCCTACATCGCGAATACGGACATCCTGTTGTGCTTTTCGCCACCGATGGCCGATCACGTGGTGCGCGATGCGCCCAAGCTCAAGTGGATTCAGGCACTCGGTACAGGCGTCGACAATATCATCGACCTCCCATCCCTTGGACAAGAGGTGCTGGTCACCAACGTTCGCGGCATCCACGGCGCACCGGTTTCGGAAGCGACCATCGCCTACATGCTGTCGCTTGCACGCGACATGCCGCGTTCAGTACGCGCGCAGGAGAACAGCAAGTGGGAGCGCTGGCCGTCGGCGCTGCTCGCCGGCAAGACCGTCGGCATCCTCGGCGTCGGGCTGATCGCCGAATATCTGGCGCCGATCTGCAAGACGCTCCATATGACTGTGGTCGGCATCAGCGGCAGCCCGCGCGAAACGAAGGGCTTCGACCGCATGGCGCACCGCGATGACCTCGTGAAGATCGCGCCCGATCTCGACTTTCTCGTCGCGTTGACCCCACTCACACCTGAAACGCGCGGAATCGTCGGCGAAAAGGTATTCGCCGCCATGAAACCGAGCGCGTTCCTGGTGAATGTCGCGCGTGGCGGCGTTGTCGACGAGCCGGCATTGATCGCTGCGCTCGAGGCTGGGAAAATCGCCGGTGCCGGACTCGACGTCTTTTCGCAGGAGCCGCTTCCGCCCGACAACCCGCTGTGGAAGGCCAAAAACGTGACGATCTTCTCGCATCTCGGCGGCTATTCGCAGGGCTACGAAGACCGCGCCATGCCAACAATTGCCGGCAACATGGCGAAGTTTCTTTCCGGCGATCTCAAGTCCATGATCAATATCGTGCGCAAGCCCGCGTCCTGGAGAGACTAGAACCATGGCTTTGTCCGAACGCCTGAACACCCCGATTTCCAACGCCGAGCTCGAGCGCCGCTGGCGTGCCGTGCGCGCCGCCATGGAAAAAGAAAAGATCGACGTGCTGCTGATGCAGAACAACAACGATCACATGGGCGGCTATGTCCGTTACTTCACTGACATGCCGGCAACCAACGGCTATCCCAACACGGTTGTTTTCCCGCGCGATGACGAGATGACGGTCGTGTGTCAGGGACCCTTCGGCGGCAACGAAGCGACCGCGCAGGGCGATCAGAACTGGCGCGGCGTCAAACGCATTCTCACAACGCCGAGCTATGCCTCGGCGCACTACACGAAAGATTACGATCCCGAGCTTGCCGCGACGGCACTCAAGCCTTTCGCCCAGTCGACGATCGGCTACGTCGGCACCTATCAGATGTCATACGCGACGCTCGACTACATCAAGCGCGCCTTTCCGCAGGCGTGTTTTGTGGACGCAACCGAGATGGTCGACAGAATCAAAGTCATCAAGAGTCCGGAAGAGATGGAACTGGTGAAGCGCGCCGCGCTGATGCAGGACGGCGCCATGCGCGCCGCCTTTGCCGCCGCCAAACCGGGGATGCGTGACACCGAGGTTGCCGCTGTTGCGCAGCACTATAGCCAGTGTCACGGCAGCGAAAATGGCATCTATCTTTGCGCATCGATGCCGCTCGGCACGCCATCGAAATTCGCCAACCGGCATTTGCAGAACCGTGTCATCCAAAAGGGGGACCAGATCGCCCTTTTAGTCGAGGATAACGGGCCCGGCGGTATGTACACCGAGCTTGGCCGTTCCTGTGTGGTCGGCGCCAAAGTGCCGCAGGCGATGAAGGACGAACTCGCGTTCTGTAAGGCCTCACGCAAGCTGACGCTCGATCTGCTCAAGCCCGGCACACCCTGCAAGGACATCTGGGATGCCTTCAACGATTTCATGCGCAAGAACGGGCGGCCGGCCGAGGCGCGGCTCTATTGTCACGGCCAGGGCTATGACCTGGTCGAGCGCCCGCTGGTGCGACACGATGAGCCGATGACCATTGAGAAGGACATGAATATCGTCGTCCATCCGACGTACATCCATGGCGGCTACCTCAACTGGTTGTGCGACAACTACCTGATCGGCGGGAACGGGCCGGGCGACCGGCTGCATCAGTTCCCCGAGGACGTCGTCGAAGCCGGTTAGCCATTCTGCTCGGCCCGCTTGACCGGAAGGCGCGCACCGCGCAAGGCTTTGCCTGTCAGGTGGAGAGGACAACGAAGACAACGAGGACAACAATGAAAAAATCACTGTTTGCTGCGGCTCTTGCCGCACTGGCGTTCGCCGGACCGGCCGGCGCCCAAGATTTCCCGACGCGCCCGATAACGATGGTTATTCCGTTCGCCGCCGGCGGACCGCAGGACACGATCGGCCGCATCGTGGCGCAGCGCATGGGTGAACTGCTCGGCCAAACGGTCGTGATCGAAAACGTCGGTGGCGCCGGCGGCATGACCGGATCGAAGCGTGTCGCGGAGGCCAAGCCCGACGGTTACACCATGGTGCTCGGCAGCGTCGGCACGCACGCGCAGAACCAGACGCTCTACAAGCATCCTCTCTACAATGTGGTGAGCGATTTCACGCCGGTTGCCTATCTCGCAGTCACGCCGATTGCGATCATCGCTCGCCCCGACCTGCCCGTCAGCAACTTCAAGGAATTCATCGCCTATGCCAAAGCCAACCAGGCCAAGATGCAATACGGCTCGGCAGGCGCAGGCTCCGCGACGCACCTTGGCTGCGTCGTGCTCAACAGCGCCATGGGCACAACGATCACGCACGTTCCGTACAAAGGCACCGGCCCTGCCATGCAGGATCTGGTCGGCGGCCGCATCGACTTCCTGTGCGATATCATCGCCACCGCCAAGCCGCAGATCGATGGCGGCAAGGTGAAGGGCATTGCCATGATGACCAAGGACCGATCTCCGGTGCTGCCGAACCTCGCGACCACCGGCGAACAGGGCCTCGACGTGCAGGCTTACACCTGGAGCGCGCTGTTCCTGCCGAAAGGCGCGCCTGCTGATATCGTGAAGAAGCTTAATGAAGCCGCGATCGGCGCCATCTCAACACCTGCGGTCCAGGAACGACTGGCGACGCTCGGGGCAACAGTTGCAGGGCCGAACGAACGCAGCCCGCAATGGCTCGCTGATTTCGTCAAGAGCGAAGTCAAGAAGTGGGAAGAGCCGATCAAGGCAAGCGGCGTGCAGGTCGAGTAAAGCTCACCGCTGTGGTTGCCGCGGCGCGTAAGGACAGGAGTCAAAGGTGGCCGACATCAAGATTCTCAACCCGGACGCGCTCGGCAAGCCACTGGGGCAATATTCGCATCTCACCCGCGTGAAGGCCTCGGAATTCATATTCATCGCAGGTCAGGTGGGTGTCGATCGGGACGGCAAGGTCGTGGGTGTCGATGATTTCGACGCCCAATGCGTGCAGACCTTTGCCAATATCGAAGCCGCATTAAAATCGGTCGGCGCCGGATGGGGCAACATCGTGCAGTTCACGACTTACCTGGTTCACTCGCAGGATATTCCGAAATTCATGAAGTACCGGCTGCGTGAATTTCCGAAAATGTTTTCAAACGGCGCCTATCCGCCCAATACGCTGCTGATGATTGACCGTCTCGTCCAGGAAGCGCTGCTGGTCGAAGTGCAGGCGGTGGCGGCGCTCTAGCTTGCGGCCGGCTTGTCCATCAGGCTGACGTGACCGACCACCACGCGCCAGCCCTCCGGAAATTTTACCCAGGTCTGCGTTTGCCGTCCGATTTTGCCGGGCGCGGTCGGCCGTTCGTAAAGCGTTGACGCGACCGCGACGTCGCGGCCGAACGTGGTAATCACCGTGCGCGAAATCTTGCGTCCGAGGGCAACTGGCGAGCGGGCGGCGCGGAATGATTTGATTTCGTCGTAGCCGTAGAGAATTTCGGTCGCGCCGTAGCGGATCGTGCGCGGATCATCACGGAAAAGCTCGTCGAGCGTTGCGACGTCATTTGTGACCAGCGCTTTTTCGTACCGGTCAAACGCCGCCCTCACCTCCGCTACAACCTCCGGCAGATCGATTTCCATTGGGTGCTCCCTGCTCGCCATATCAATCGCGTGCTTGTGCCTCTCCGCTCATGCCCGCGCAAGCGGGCATCCAGCGCTGGATCGCCGCTGGAGCCTGTCCCCGCGAAGGCGGGGACGGGGATGAGCGGACTGGGTTGCACGTTCGGGTACAGACTCTCATCCGTCATGGCCGGGCTATGTCCCGGCCATCCACGTCTTCTTCCATCCCCGGCAAGACGTGGATGCCCGGCATAAAGCCGGGCATAGCCGTCCAAAAGGACGGCGTGCTTTCGCACGCCTACGACGCCCAGGGGTGCGGCACTGCCTCACAACATCCGCTCATGCCGCCGAGTGTGCGGCACTGCTTCACAACATCCGCTCATGCCCGCGCAAGCGGGCATCCATCTCTTCTGAGCAAAAGCCTGGATCCCCGCTTGCGCGGGGATGAGCGGAGTGTGTTGTGTTCGCGGATAGCCCTGACGCCGAGGGCGTTGGCCGCCCTATATTAAATATAGGATTAAAGTCAAGGCGGCCTCGAAGCCTGTGGATGGGCTCTCGCGCTTGGCAATGAGGCAAGTTCGCAATAAAGCAGGTGTCTGCGCTTTGCGAACGATACATAAAAATGGATGGGGAGGATTTGCCGTGAAAGCCTTGAGGCCGCTGCTGCTCGGATTGGCCCTGCTGTGCCCCACGCTGGCCGCCGCACAGGATTTTCCCAACAAGAGCATCCGTCTGATCGTGCCGTTCCCGCCCGGCGGGCCTAACGACATCATCGCCCGCGTCGTCGGCCAGCGCATGTCGGAAATTCTCAAGCAGACCATCATCATCGACAACCGCTCGGGACAAGGCGGCGTGGTCGGCACAG
>DASSIJ010000165.1:0-9877 GCA_035692045.1 Pseudolabrys sp.
GCCAAGCGCTTCTCGCTTGAATTGAACAATTGGTCGACCAAGTCTGCTTCAACCCGGATAGTGCGCGCCAAGAGATGCGAGACGAACATCTCGGAAAAAGCTGGCTCCTCATGGAGGACACGGACCATAGCCGCTTTCTCCAGCCGCATGATTTCGCATTCCGTGATTGCCGTCGCGGTCGCTAGGCGCAACGGCTGCCCCGTCAGGCATCCTTCTCCGCAGAACTCGTCCGGCCCCAGTACCGCGACGACGGCTTCCTTGCCCTGCTCTGAGATAACGGTGAGTTTGACGTTGCCTTTTTGGATATAGAACACCGCATCCGCAGAACTACCCTGCGAGAAGATCTTTTGGTTCTTTCGATATTTGGAGATGCTCCTGCCGCCATTTACGGTGGCGAGAAACACTTTCGAGTCAAATGGAACTTTTTTCGCTTTCTTTGCCATGGCCGTTGCGCCCTGCCAGCGCCCCACACGCTCAGAACACAAACGATAGCCACCTGTTGTGGCCACATTTGATAAATCAAAAGTTTGATCGGTCCGACCAAATGCCTAAAAACGACGTCATAAGTGCACTAATGGCGGAATTAGAATCCAAGTGGCCTAATTTGACAAGTTAATTTGAGTGAACGTCCAAACGGTCTAGTCGCCATGTTCGCGCCTTGTCCACAGGGATGGTCTGTTTTGCTCAGACGGCTCCCCATCAAAGGAGCAGATTCGGCCATCACCGAAAGGGGGCTTCGAGCCTTTGGTGACTGAGAGACGCGTCTGCGCTCCCGCTCGTACTGTTCGGGAGGTTCCTATGGGTATGAACCAAAACGTCTGGTTCGACGACGCCGCGACCTTGGCTATGGGCGAGGCTTTCGATAATGCCTGCAGATCACTTCAAAATTTCGGTTCTGCCGTGCCTGCGATTGTCGCGGATCGGATCATTGACGTCGCCAAAAATGGCGAGCGCGATCCAGCCCGCCTTTATGAGCAAGCATTAATAGCCTTTGGCATTGGCGATACGTCGATGCTGTTTGTTAGCGTAGGCGATCACCCTCTCCCCGCCTTCGCTTCGTTCACGCCGACCAGGTGATCAAGGAAAGCCCGGTTCTCTTCGGACCGGGCTTTCCTCTTCCTTGCCAGACGAGATTTCGGGTGGACTGCGCAAGTTGAGTTCTTCAGGTGGAACTTGAGGGCCACACGGTTCGCGAACTATCCAGCGGATCGTAGATGCTGGTGTCATCGATCTTCTTCGACTGATCGGCAAGCCGCACGTATGTTTCGCCCAAAATTTCCCATTGCGCTCTCAATTGCGCGTTTTGTTCCTCGCCGCCGCGCTTCCGGGCGTTGCGTGCTAGATAGTTATATTCTTTCTCCCTACTATGCATACTGACCTCCTTTTAATTACTTCTAAAACGGGTCTTATATTGGCAACAGTTGAGGCTTCTGTGCGTTCCGATGATGACGCATCGTTAATGACACACTTGGGGTGGAACAACTTGACTCGTCGGCCCTTTGGAGGGTTTTCGTCGCGTTTTTCTGCCAATGAGACCGTAGCTCACGACGATTCATCCACTCGTTGATCACTACGGGCAACGTTCGCCTAAAAATTCATTTGCTTATCCGCAACGGTCGCCACCCCCCGTTGACTACTCGTGGCTAACAAATCTCGCGTGACGGAATCTGATGCGGCGCTCACAAGTGCTCACCTTTGCACCTGGAGTGATTGTATGCGTGACCATCAAACGGCAGTTTCTGCCATTCGACCAAGATTATGTTCTTACGCTGTCAGAATCTCAGATATTGCAGGCATCTCGTTGGACCTCAGTCCAACTAGCTCCGCGATAGCTTTTACCGAATTATTTGTACGAGGCGACATCCTCTTCAGGGGGAATGTATCGCAGTACCTACTGAGCGTCGTTTTATGCGCAAAACGGTTGCTTCAGCATTTGTATTTTTGATTTCCGCTTGCACGGCAGCTGAATTGCGTGCGGCCTCTGACAGCAATCAAGAGGATGAACCATTTGGTATGACGGCATCCTCGGCGGCAGAAAATTCGACGACCTGGCAGGAGTGGAAAAAAGTAATCGCTGATGCTGACGCCGAACTCCACAAGCTGGAAACTTGTCGCGCGCAACGCGATTGCAACGCGGCCGAAGAGAAGTATGCCGCCATTGTGAAGGAAGCCAGAGACAAAGATGGCCGCGCTAAAATCGAATATGTTCACAAGCGGATCAATGGTGAAATCCGGTATGAGCCTGATCCGGCACAGTGGGGACTCCCAGACCACTGGTCTTTGCCTGCTGACGTCGAGGGCAAAGGCTCCCTCAATACAGGCGTGGGCGACTGCGAGGACTACGCGCTCGCGAAATACCTGATCCTTCTTGATGCCCGGTTTCCTGACAAAGACTTGCGCATACTGTTGGTGCACGACAATTTTGTGAAAGCCGATCATGCCGTTCTGGCAGCCCGCCTGGATCACAAATGGCTTATCCTCGACAACCGTTTTGACCGTTTATATGAGGATAAAGACCTTAAGCAGTTTAAGCCGCTTATGGTTGTCGATACGCAGGGCGTGCATTATTTGTCGAAAATGTTTCGCATAGCCGATGCATATGACCCATAGCGTACCGCTGTGTCGGACTGAATTCGGAGCGCCCCGACAATGTCGGCGGACGCAATCCGTCAAGTTGGCGCTCGCACGGGCCGCATTCTTCAGCGCGGCTATTTTCGAAATCGGCGCTTCTGTCGCGGCCGTGATGGCGTTCCTTGTGATTTGAAGTCTCTTCGGGCGCGCCATTAGAATCTGCGAAACTTTAGGTGCCGCGCGGCAAAGCGGATATTGACCACCCGCCGTTCGCCAATTTCATTTATGGATGCACGGCATCTCGAACTGGGTTTCAACCAGCCCGGAAAATGCTTATCGTCACGTCATTCAGGGTTCCTTCCTGAGAACCCCAAGAAAAATCGGCCGCCTATACGGCCAGGCCCAAGCGCCATTGGGAGGACGCAAATGACCACACTTACACGTCGCAATATGCTGTCCGTCGTTGCCTGCGCGACCGGCACGGCGGCCCTGCCGTTTGGGGCGCCTGCACGCGCGGCCACACCGCACGCCGGCACGCAGGTCGCCGGTTGGTATCGGTACAAGATCGGCAGTTTCGAAATAACCGTGGCGACCGACGGTGTTGCCCGTTTCAAGATGGCGGAAGATCACGTAACCAACATCAAACTGGACACCGTCAACGCGGCACTCGCCGAAGTCTTCATGCAAAAAGACATGATGACGACGCCCTATAACCCGGTTGCAGTGAACACCGGATCCAAGCTCCTGATTATCGACACCGGCACCGGTGAAGCCAACTACAAGAAGACCAATGGCGTCGGCGGCCAGTTTGTCGCCAACCTTGCGGCCGCCGGCATCGAACGCACCGCCGTCGATGCTGTGATTATCTCGCACTATCACGGCGACCACATCAACGGCCTGCTGATGGCCGACAATTCGCTCACCTATCCGAATGCCGAAATCCTGGTGCCGGCGTCCGAGCACCAATACTGGATGGACGATGGCGAAATGAGCCGCGCCGGCACCGTCCGTGTTGAGACCAACTTCAAGAACGTGCGGCGGGTATTCAACACCGAGGTGATGAAGCATGTGCGGACCTACGAGTGGGGCAAGGACGTTGTCCCCGGCATCACCGCGCAGGGCACTCCCGGCCACACTCCTGGCCATACGTCGTACGTGATCGCCTCCGGATCAGAGCAAGTGTACGTGCAGTCCGACGTTACCCACGTGCCATTCCTGTTCGTGCGCCATCCGGACTGGCACGCCTACTACGACCAGGATGGCGCCATGGCAGAAGCCACCCGTCGTAAGGTTTACGATATGCTGGCGGCGGAGAAGATGCGGGTGCAGGGCTTTCACTACCCGTTCCCGTCGCTCGCCCATGTGGAGAAGGACGGTAACGGCTATCGCTATTATCCGGTGCCGTGGAGCCCCACGATCTGATCGCAAAACGTTTTGATATTCGGATATTGGGTCTTCGCCGATGAGCTGATCGGGTGAGCCGTTGTTCGCTTTGGCCCTCGGCCTATCGCTTCTTGATGCCGGCCTTTTCGATAACTTGCGACCATCTGGCGACATCGCTTTTGATGCGATTGTGCAAATCATCGGACGACATGCCGCGCGCATCCATGCCGGCTCCATTTGAGAATTTCTGGACTTCGGGAGACTTCAGTGCTTCGCCCACGGCACGGTTAAGCTGGGCGACGATGTCGGCGGGGGTTCCTGCAGGAACGGCGAGCCCATTCCAGCTTGTTACCTCGTAGCCGGCCACGCCACTTTCGATGACGGTTGGAACGTCTGGCAGATTTCCCGCGCGCTCGCGCGCCGTGGTGGCGATGACGTTCATCTGGCCGCCAGTGATTGGCGACTGGAATCCGGCGAAATACTCGAAGGCGACGTCGACATCGCCGCGTAAAACTGCGTTCGCCAGATCCGGTGTCGTCTTGTACGGAACGATCGTAACGTCGAGGTTTGCCATGGTCCGAAACAGCTCCGCTGAAAGGTTCTGCGCACTGCCGGCATTGATGGTGCCGAAGTTCAGCGTGCCGGGATGAGCCTTGGCGGCTGTGATCACGTCCCCGATCGTTTTGTAAGGCGAGCCGATTTTGGTGGTGATGACAAGCCCGTAGGACGCTGTGGTCGAGATCGGCGTGAAATCAGCCTCAATATTGTAAGGTAAGGACTTGAATAGCGCTTTCGCTATCGTGAGGCCGCCGCCCACCATGACAAGAGTGTATCCGTCGGCCGGGGCCTCGCGCGCCGCCTGCATGCCGACAACGCCGCCGGCGCCGGGCCGGTTTTCAATAAAGAATTGTTGGCCGAAACGCTTGCTGAGATCCTGTGCCACGAGCCGCATGGTTACATCGGCGATGCCGCCGGGACCGTAGGGCACAATGATGCGCACCGCTCTTGAAGGGTAGGTTTCGGCCCGTGTTGGTGTGAACGTCATCGCAGTGAAGGCGAGTGACATTGCGCAGATAGCGGACGCTGTGCATCTCATGAAATACCTGGAGGCGAAGCGGAAGCGGCTGGCGCCGAGAATAGGAAGACATGACATACGGGACAATATCTTTCGACCGTATGTGCCGAAACCACAGCCGGATGCGCAATGCCCGCCGGTCGTCGCGATGCCGCTTTACGGTGACGGCCCATTGCCCTACGGAGAACGGCCGTTCCTGACTCGCGCGTAGCACCACTGCCATACTAGGACCATGCCAACGACCACCATCGATATTCATCCGCACATCATCTCCGGCGATGCCACCCGCTACCCTTTGGCGCCGCTGGGCGGCCACCAATCCGACTGGTCGCGCACGCGGCCTGTCACGCTGGAACAGCTGGTTGCCGCAATGGATACGGCCGGCGTCCAGAAGGCGGCCATCGTGCAAGCCTCGACCTGCTACGGTCACGACAACTCCTATCTGGCGGATGCAGTGTCCGCCTACGCGAAGCGCTTTACCGGCGTGTTCTCCGTCGACGTGCTTGCGCCTGGTGCCCCGGAACGCATGCACCACTGGCGGGCCAAAGGCCTGACCGGCATGCGCCTTTTCACTTTCGGCAGCACCATGTCCGAACAGGCCGACTGGCTCGATGATCCGAAGTCATACCCCGCCTGGGCATGTGCGAGCGAGCTTGGCCTTTCGATCTGCCTGCAGATGTCGGCCAAGGCCATTCCGCAGGTGATCCGCATGGCCGAACGCTTTGCGAAAGTGCGCATCATTCTCGATCACTGCGCGCGTCCGGAGCTGGCCGACGGACCGCCCTATAGTGCCGCTGCCAGCCTGTTTGCCCTCGCGCGCTATTCCAATGTCTACCTTAAACTTACGCCCCGCATTTTCGCCGAATCCCGCCGTGGCAAAGCCACGCCTGAAACCTTTTTTCCGCGCCTTGTCTCAGAGTTCGGTGCGTCGCGGCTCGCATGGGGGTCAAATTATCCTTCCAGCGAAGGCAGCCTGCCGCAACTCCTGGACATTGCGCGGCAATCGCTAGCCTGTTTGCCGAATGCCGATCAGGATTGGATCTTTGTCAAGACTGCGCGGACGCTTTACCCGGTGCTCGCGGATTGAGGAGAGAATCTGTGACGTCGACCATCGAGAAGACCAAGTTGTACACACTGCTCGGAGATTATCCGAACACGATGGCGCTCAAGAAAGGTGAGACGACATCCAGTCTCGTCGATTTTGACTTCGCCGACGTGAAAGTTTCGAACACAGCCTTCAAGCCTCTGGTGCGCGAAGCGGCGTTCGATTTAGGCGAATTGGCAATTGTCACCTATTTGCAGGCGAAGGCCTATGGCAAGCCTTACGTGCTTATTCCGGCAACAGTGCTCGGCCGTGGTCAGCACCACACGATCGCTTACAATCCACAACGCGGCCCTTTAAGTGCGTCCGGCCTTGCAGGCAAGCGGGTCGGTGTGCGCGCCTATACGCAGACGACGGGCGCCTGGGTACGCGGCTTTCTCAGCGATGACTACGGCGTTGATCCCACGAAGGTCCACTGGGTTACATTCGAGGATCCGCATCTCGCCGAATTCAAGGACCCCGATTTCGTCACGCGTGCGCCCGAGGGCAAGGCGCTGGTGCAGATGCTTCTCGACGGCGAACTCGATGCCGCCATTGTCGGCGACAAGTTGCCTGACCCGCGCCTCGCACCCCTCATTCCCAATGCCGACGCGGAGGCGCGCACGTGGGCGGAAAGGCATGGCGGCGTTCCGATCAACCATATGATGGTCATTCGTAGTACGATCTCAAAATCCCGCCCCGATCTCGTAACGGAGATCTATCGCATGCTGCGCGAAAGCCGGCGCGCCGTGCCGCCGCCGCCCGACGGGACTGTCCTCGATCCGTGGCGTTTCGGGGTTGAGGCCAACCGCCGCTCTCTTGAAATCATCATCGACGACAGCGTCCGCCAGAAACTGATCCCGCGACCATTTACGGTCGATGAGCTGTTCGACGACGTGACCCGCGCGTTGGGATAAGCGTGCCTCACACCACGCTTCAGTGGACCTGTTTTCGTTGATCCAGGACAGCCGTCTCAGGCCTTGGCGTGCGCCTTGCCAGCGGCAGGACAAGGAGTGCGGCAAGCGCAGCGAGCGCGACGAGGGCCCAGGCATCGTTTATGGCGTCGACAAAAGCTGCTTTGTCGACGAGCGAAGCCAACATGGCCTGCTTCTCGGCGTCGAGCACTGTTGAGCCTAAAGCATCAGCCGGAATACCAAGCTTTGCCGCCGCAGCCAGATCGCCGGCAGCAAGGCGACTGATGAGTGTTTGCGCATGCTCGGGCGCGCGTGTGTAAATGACCGTATCGATGATCGCAATTCCAATAGCGCCGCCGAGATTGCGCATGAGGTTGAACAAACCGCTGGCATCGGCGATGGCACTCTTTGCCAATTGGCCGAGGGCAAGCTCGGTGGGCGGCAGAATGCAGAACATGATGGCGCAACCGCGCACCAGCTGAGGCCAGAACATTTCATCGAAGTCTGTGGTCGTTGTTTGCACAGAACTCAGACCCAGCCCTATTCCGAAGAGCAGGAAGCCGAACGCGGTTAGCAGCCGTTCGTCAAAACGACGCACCAGGGCCGCCGCAACCGGAGCAACGACAAGCTGCGCCACGCCGGTCACCAGCATGATCTTGCCGATCTCGAGTGCATTGTGGGCCCGCACATAGGCCAGAAAGACCGGCATCAGATAGACCGATCCAAAAAGTCCCATTCCAAGCACAAAACTGAGCAGACACCCGATCGAAAAATTTCGATCACGAAACGTGCGCAGATCGACAAGCGGGTTTGGCGATCGCAGGGTTCGACCGACAAATGCCACAGCAGTCATCAGGGTCAGGCCGAGAAGGCCGGCAGCCAGAGGCGACGTCCAGCCTCGCTCCGGAGCCTCTTTGATTGCAATTTCCAGTGAAGCCAGGGCAACAGCCACCAGCCCCAATGAAGCCACGTCCAGATGACGAACCTGATCGAAAGACGGCCGCTCTTTCGGCAGCGATATCGCCGCCATCGAAGCGGCGATAATCCCGGGAGGAACATTGATCAGAAAAAGCCACGGCCAGGAATAAGTCTCAGTGATCCAGCCGCCGACAACCGGCCCCACAGTCGGCGCGAGAACCGCCAAGACTCCGGCAATCATGGTCGCGAGGGGCTGGAGCCGAACCGGAAAAAGGAGAAAGACCGCCGAGAAGACCGCCGGGATCAGCGTGCCGCCGGAAAATCCCTGCACTATGCGAAACGCGATCAGCGTCGAAAAGCTTCCACTGGCGGCGCAGGCAATCGATGCAAGTGTGAACACCGAGACGGCAACGGTGAACAGCCACCGCATCGTCAGTACCCGTGTCAGGAATCCGGTGAGCGGAATCGAGATGATTTCTGCGATCAAATACGCAGTCTGGATCCAGCTCATTTGATCTTGCGCGATATTCAGAGATCGTTGGATGGTCGGCAGCGACGTAGCAACGACCTGAACATCAAGAATTGCCATAAACATGCCGGTGCACATCATGGCGAAGCCGGTCCAGACCGCAGCCGTGACAGTTGACGCCTGGTTTTCAGCCGCAGAGACCATTGCCGCTCCTGTGCGGGGTATTTTCAGCCTGACCGGCCGCGGAAACGTTTTTGCCACAATGACGGCACGGCTTTATGCCACCATTCATGAGCTCTCCCAATCAGCGGTTCGTAGGCGGCACCTGCAGTGAAAAATTGTCGAGAGTGCGATGTCGTTGTCGTTGGTGGCGGGCCCGCTGGCTCCACTATCGCGGCGCTGCTCGCTCAGAAGCGTAAATCCGTTGTTCTGCTGGAGAAAGAGCATTTTCCGCGCTTCCATATCGGCGAATCTCTGCTGCCTCTCAACTTGCCTCTATTCGATCTTCTGGGCGTGGCTGACGAGATCCGACGCATAGGCGTCTACAAACCCGGAGCAGAGCTCATCTCTGATGAGCACCGGGCGACCGCAACGTTTCGTTTCTCCGACAACCCGTACCTGAGTGTCGGCCACAGCTACCAGGTCAGACGATCCGATTTCGACAAGTTGCTGCTTGATAATAGCCGTCGGCTTGGCGCGGACGTGATTGAGGGCGCGCACGTCACGGACGTCACATTTGACGCCGAACATCGTTCGCGCGTCACGGCGACTGGTGCTGATGGAATGCCACTCGCATATTCTGCCCGCTTTTTTGTTGACGCGTCCGGGCGCGATACTCTGCTCGCCAGCCGACTCAGGCTTAAACGAGTCGACAAGCACAACAACACCGCCGCAGTGTTTGGACATTTCCGCAACGTTCCTGCCCGGCCCGATGATGTCGCGGGAATGATCAGCGTGTACCTGTTTGAGCAAGGCTGGATCTGGATGATCCCGCTGCCTGATGATGTGACCAGTGTCGGAGTCGTGGGGACGCAAGCGTTCTTCAAGGCAAGGGATGCCGGGCTCGATGCCCTATTCGCGCGTGCCATCGCTGCGAGCCCGAGCATTGCCAATCGTATGGCCAATGCTCAGCCGATAGGCTCGCTCGTCGCATGCGCTGATTACTCCTATGACTCGCGGTATTACGTCGGCGAGGGACACATTCTGGTTGGTGATGCCGCGGCCTTCATTGATCCGTTATTTTCAAGCGGCGTCATGATGGCAATGAGTACGGCGGCATTTGGCGCGACGGTGGTCGAGGCTCTGCTTGATGGTCTGGACTCCCGCGAGCGTCACATTCGGGACTATGAGCGCAAGATACGGCTCAGTCTCCATTCTCTTTCCTGGCTCATCTACCGAATAAATTCGCCGATCCTGCGCGATCTTCTCATGTCCTCGTTCGATCTCTTCAACACGCGTCAAAGGCT
>DASSIJ010000166.1:0-12906 GCA_035692045.1 Pseudolabrys sp.
CAAGGTCTACGACATCACGCGCGCGATCCCGCCCGGTGCCACGCTGACTTACGGCGAAATTGCCGAACGGCTGGGCGACAAACTGCTGGCGCGCGACGTTGGTCAGGCGCTTGGGCAAAACCCGATCCCGTTGATCGTCCCATGTCATCGCGTGCTGGCCGCCAGTGGCAAGACCGGTGGTTTCTCGGCCCCCGGAGGTGTCGCCAGCAAGCTGCGGCTGCTGACTATCGAAGGTGCGCAGCCCAGCGGGCCGACACTCTTCGATCATTTACCTTTGGTCGCGAAACGCCGCCGGCGCTCGTGACGCCCGCATCGACGCCGCCGCCGCCTTAATGTAAAAGCGATTCACATGAGATGGGGCAAGCGTGGCCATGCGGCCCGCGGCTATCACCACGGCAACCTGAAGGAAGCCCTGGTGCGCGCCGCGCTCGAACTGATCGCCGAGAAGGGGCCGGCCGGCTTCACCTTTGCCGATGCCGCGCGCTGGGCGGGCGTGAGTCCGGCTGCGCCCTACCGGCATTACCGCGACCGCGACGCGCTGCTCGCCGACGTGGCGCGGCGTGGCTTCGAGCTCTTTGCGGCCGCGCTGGCCCAAGCCTGGGACGACGGCAGGCCGGATGTGATGACCGCATTCGACCGCCTCGGCAAAACCTATCTCGCTTTTGCCAAGCGCGAGCCGGCCTACTACTCGGCGATGTTCGAGGCCGGCGTTCCACTTGATACCGATCGCGAGTTGCGCGAGGCGAGCGAAAATGCCTTTGCGGTGTTGCGCGCAGCCGCCGAGAAACTGGTCATGCTGATGCCGCCGCAAGGACGTCCGCCGGCGTTGATGGTCGCGCTGCACGTTTGGGCGATGACGCACGGCATTGCGTCCCTGTTCGGACGCGGCGATGCGGCAAGGCGAACCTTGCCGATGCAGCCGGAGGAATTGCTGGAGGCCGCGGTGCTGATCTACCTGCGCGGGCTCGGCCTTACCATGGCAGCGGCAAAGTATCGCTGAAGCCAATAGAAATTCCGCCGCAGGACTGGCGCGGCGCCAACGGCTTCCCAATTTAATCTTCGCGCTTCTTGACAGGGGCCTTGCACCGGCCTAGTTATGTAAATGTTATTTACATTCACGCGAGGCCGACAATGCCCATCACCGCGCAACTCGACTCACTTGGAAAACCCGCCTGGATCGCGCTGATCGTCCTTGGCTTCATGGTCTGGTGGCCCGTTGGGCTGTCCGTCCTCGCTTTCACTGTTGGGAGCGGAAGAATGGGATGCGGACACCAAGGCCACTGGCAGAACAAAATGGATCGCATGCAGAGCAAGATGGACTGGATGCGGTCCCGCGTAAGCGGTGGTCCCTGGAATTATGCGCCATCCAGCGGCAACCGGGCCTTCGACGAATACCGCACTGAGACGCTGCGCCGTCTCGAAGAAGAGCAGCGGGAATTCCGTGAGTTCCTCGACCGCCTGCGCGTCGCCAAAGACAAAACCGAGTTCGACGCGTTCATGGCGGAGCGCCGCAACCGGCCCGATACAGGTCAGACGCACACCTAATTTCTGTTACGCACCCAGCAGGGCCGCCCGAACAGGGCGGCCTTTGCGTTTGGGCGCGGCTCTTTTTCGGTAACGACTCCTTAACCACAATCACGCTGGTATGGGTCGATAAGCCCGCTTCCGCGCCCAAGTTTGGCCAAGTTTCGCGGGGATTTCGTACGCCACCGTTACGGGACGAACGATTTTCGCGAGACATTCGGTCTAGGCTTGGCGCGTAGGGGGGCATCGTCGCGCGCGCTCGTTGATTTCGGATATTGCGCCGCGCCGGTTCGCCCGGCGGAACCGGATTGAGCGGAAAGGACGTGCCTATGAATCCTGCCGACGTGGCACAGTCGGTGCTCCCGCTGACCTCCTCCGACCTATCGCTCTTCACGCTGTTCTGGAACGCCCACTGGGTCGTCAAAACAGTCATGGTTGGACTATTGGTCTGCTCAGTCTGGGTTTGGGCGATCGCGATCGACAAGACCGTGCTCTATACCCGTACACGCCGCGCAATGGACCGTTTCGAGCAGGCATTCTGGTCGGGCCAGTCGCTGGACGAGCTTTATCGGGCGCTATCGTCGCGTCCGGCGCACTCGATGGCGGCATTGTTCGTGGCCGCAATGCGCGAATGGAAGCGCAGTTTTGAAGGCAGCAGCACACGCAGCTTCGCCGGGCTGCAGATGCGCATCGAAAAGGTCATGGAAGTGACGATTGCGCGCGAGGTCGAGCGGCTTGAAAAACGCCTCCTCGTGCTTGCCACAGTCGGTTCGGCCGGGCCATTTGTCGGGTTGTTCGGGACCGTTTGGGGCATCATGACGAGCTTCCAGTCGATCGCCGCCTCCAAGAATACGTCCCTGGCGGTCGTTGCCCCGGGCATCGCGGAAGCGCTCTTTGCGACCGCACTCGGCCTTGTCGCTGCCATACCAGCGACCATTTTCTATAACAAGTTCGCGGCCGAAGTTAACCGACAGGCCCAGCGGCTGGAGGGGTTCGCCGACGAATTCGCCGCCATCCTGTCGCGCCAGATCGACGAGCGCGGGTAGGGGACCACCTCATGGCTGCCAATGCCGGCACGCCGGTTATCGGGAGACGCAAGCATCACCGCCGCAGGGTGATGAGTGAGATCAACGTCACCCCGATGGTCGACGTCATGCTCGTGCTGCTGATCATCTTTATGGTGTCGGCGCCGCTGCTCACGGTCGGCGTGCCGATTGATCTGCCGCAGAGCCAGGCCAAGAGCATCGAGCAGGACAAGGAACCCCTGACTATTTCCGTGAACGACAAGAGTCAGATTTTTCTGCAGAATAGCGAGATTACGGTGGAGGACCTGGTGCCCAAGATGCAGGCCGTAGCCCAGGCGCGTGGCGGCACCGAGGCTCGCGTCTACGTGCGTGGGGACAAGAAGGTCGATTACGGGACCATGATGCAGGTGATGGGACGGCTGTCATCGGCCGGGTTCCATCGTGTAGCCTTGGTCACAGAGTTTGAGCAGGGCGCGAAAGCGCGGTGATGAGAAAAGCGACAGCGATCTCGACCGGCCTGCACGCGGCGGTGCTGCTGTGGGCGACGCTATCTTTTTCCGGAAAGACTTTCGAAGTCACGCCGGCGGAATCGCTGCCGGTGGACATGATCAGCGAGAAGGACTTCTCGCAGCTGACCAAAGGCGCAAAAGACGCGCCCAAGCTCGATATGCCGAAGCCGCTTGTCGAAAAGAAAGCCGAAGAGCCGCCGAAGCCGATTGAGGACTCGAAGCCGAAAGTCACCGAGAAGAAAGAAGTGCAGGTGGCCAAGGAAGCGTCGCCGCCGCCCGATCCAACGCCACCCAAACCCGATCCCATCGCGGAGAAGATAAAGCAGAAGGACGAACCAAAGCAGGAGACCAAGGTCGATCAACCGCTGCCGCCGAAGAAGCCGCCGCCGCCGAAACCGCAGCCGAAATTCGACGCGGACAAGATCGCAGCGCTGCTCGACAAGCGTGATCCGCAGCGCAATGCGGCGATGGGTGCGGAGCTCAACAACGTGGCTTCGCTGGGCGCGCCCGCAGGCATGGCAGCTCAGCTGTCGCAGTCTGAAATCGACGCGCTGCGCGCCCGGTTAATGGCACTCTGGAGCCCACCGGTCGGGGTGCAGGACCCGAACGAGCTGATCGTCAACGTCACCGTCAAGCTTCGCCGCGACGGCCGGCTGGCGGCGCCGCCGTTTGCGCGCGTCAATGGCCGGAGCGTCGCTGCGATGGCGTCGCGTGACAGCGCGGTACGCGCAGTGCTGACCGGCCAGCCGTTCGACATGCTCAAGCCCGAGCACTATGACAACTGGAAAGAAATCGAGTTGACCTTCGACCCCAAAGACATGCTCCGGTCCAATTAAATTCACTCATTGAAATGATTCACCCCAATAATCGTCCTGTCCTCCCGCTATCGCTCTCGCGCCGCCGGCTGCTCGCCGGGGCCGGTGCGCTCGCTGTGCTCGGCTCCCGCCCCGCGAATGCGGTGCTCAAGCTCGACATCACACAGGGCAACGTGCAGCCGATGCCGATCGCGCTGCCCGACTTCATTTCCGACGCAGACACCGGCCGCAACGTCACCGCCGTTATCACCAATAACCTTCAGCGCAGCGGCCTGTTCGCGCCGGTCAATCCGGCAGCCTTCATTGAAAAGATCACCAACAGCGATAACGTGCCGCGCTTTCCTGATTGGCGCGCGATCAATGCGCAGGCACTGGTCACCGGCCGGATCACACGCCAGGGTGACGGACGGCTGAAGGCCGAGTTCCGTCTCTGGGATGTGTTTGCCGGCCAGCAGCTCGACGGCAAACAATATTTTACGACACCCGACAACTGGCGGCGCATCGCGCACATTATTTCGGATGCGATCTATGAGCGCCTGACAGGCGAGAGAGGCTACTTCGACAGCCGCATCGTGTTTGTCGACGAGACCGGGCCGAAGGATCGGCGCGTGAAGCGCCTTGCCATCATGGATCAGGACGGGGCCGGCGTCCGCTATCTGACGCGCGGCGATGATCTTGTGCTGACACCGCGCTTTAACCCGTCGACGCAAGAGATCACCTACATGTCGTATGGGCAGGGCGATCCGCGCGTCTATCTGCTCAACATCGAGACCGGACAGCGGGAGATCGTCGGCAATTTTCCGGGCATGACATTCGCCCCGAGATTCTCACCCGACGGCCAACGCGTCATCATGAGCCTGCAGCAGGGTGGCAATGCCAACCTGTTTGTGATGGACCTGCGGTCGAAGCAGACCACGCGTCTCACGGATACGCCGGCGATCGACACCGCACCCTGTTATTCGCCCGATGGTAGTCGCATCTGCTTCGAGAGCGACCGCGGCGGCTCGCAGCAGGTTTACGTCATGCCGGCGACCGGCGGACCGGCAGCACGAATCAGCTTCGGCGAGGGACATCACTCGACGCCGGTCTGGTCGCCACGCGGCGATTACATCGCGTTTACGGGACAGGCGCGCGGTAATTTCGCGATCGGCGTTCTCAAGCCCGACGGCTCCGGCGAGCGCCTGCTCACCGAGGGATTCCACAACGAGGGACCGACATTCGCGCCGAACGGACGCGTGCTGATGTTTTTCCGCGATGTCGGGCAGGGGCCCGCGCTTTACACGATCGACATCAGTGGCCGCAACGAATTGAAGGTTCCCACACCCAGCTACGCCTCGGATCCGGCCTGGTCGCCACTTTTGTCGTAATGGTCGTAAACCGGCCTTATTTTCACTCTGTCTTAACCATCAGAAATGGTTTAAGGGGCTCCGACAGTTTTATTGGTTCTGCGCAAGGTTCCATCAAGGTTGATGGAACGTTCGTTTAACGAACGACCTGCTAGACCCACGCGCATGCTCCGGTCGATACGCGTGAAATGGAGGCACCGGAATGATCGATATGAAGAAGATGATGCACATCACCCGACTCGCTGCGGTTCTTGCCGTGGCTCTGACGATCTCAGCCTGTGCCAACAAGACGGGTGAGGATGCGCAGGCGAATGCTGCAGGCCAGGCGACGCCCGGCAGTCAGCAGGATTTTGTCGTCAATGTCGGCGACCGCGTGTTTTTCGAGACCGACTCGTCCGAGCTTACGACGCAGTCGCGCGCGACGCTCGACAAGCAGGCGCAGTGGCTTACGACCTACAGCAACTACAGCCAGTTCACGATCGAGGGCCACGCCGACGAACGCGGCACGCGCGAGTACAATATCGCGCTCGGCGCTCGGCGCGCGCAGGCTGTCCGTGACTATTTGACGTCACGCGGAATCCAGGCGCAGCGCATGCGGACTATTTCGTACGGCAAGGAGCGCCCGGTGGCAGTCTGTAACGACATATCGTGCTGGTCGCAGAACCGTCGCGCCGTCACCGTACTGGGCGTGAGCTCGTAAGGGATCTGGTTCAAGCCTCAAGGGCCGTCGCCGGGGTGTGGCGCGGCCGTCTATGCCGTGTTTACGCGAAGGCGCGTGAACGATAGTGCCCGCGGGGCATGCCAGTCACAATTTCGACGCAGCGCGCCGTATGTTACCCTTCGTGGGCAAACGGCCGTTGCCGGTTTTATCTGACATGACAAGTTTACGACCACCATCCAAAACCGCGGGACTTGCCGCCGCTTTTTCCCTGGTGCTGCTCGCCGGCTCTGCGCTGGCGCAGGAGGAGCGCGGGTCCGGCAATTTTCTCGACAACCTGTTCAGCCGCGGTGAGCCATCGGGGCAATCGCGTCAGTCTGCGCAGCCGGCTCCATCGGGCAGAACGGCGCAATCCGACCCGGGCGATCTTTCCGTCCGGCTCGATCGGATGGAAAACGCCCTGCGTCAGCTCACCGGCACCATCGAACAGCTTCAGTATCGCAACCAGCAGCTCGAAATGCAGATTCAGCAATTGGGGGCGAGGGGTGGAGGCGTGCTGCAGCCGCAGGCCGCGCCCGCCGGTCCGGGGAATGGGCCGCCGCCGGCATCAAATTCCGGCCGGCGCTCCGATGTTTTCGATCCGTCGCAAAATCCGGGTGCGCCGGGTGCGCCGCGAACGCTGGGCAATCAGGCGGTCATCGCCGCGCCCGAACGTATCCAGGACAACGCACCACCGGTTGGTGCCCCCGGCGGACGCGCAGCGGGTGCGCCGCTCGATCTGTCGACGATGGCCGATAACGGTTCACAGCCGCCGCAGCAGGCGGCCGTGCCGCCCAGGGCGGTCGCTTCAGCCAGCGGCACGCCGGTGCCGGTACCACCGCCGATGCCAGCACCGATGCCGCCGCCGCAAGTCCGGAATGTGGCGCCGGCTCCTTCCGGCGCGCAGCTTGCAACCTTGCCGCCGTCGGCCTCGCCGCAGGACGAATACGACATGGCGTACGGCTATGTGCTGCATAAGGATTATTCGCTCGCCGAACAGTCTTTCCGCGATTTCCTCAAGAAATATCCGAACGAGCGTCTGGTGCCGGAGGCGCAATATTGGCTCGGCGAGAGCCTGTTCCAGCAACAGCGCTACCGCGACGCTGCGGAATCGTTCCTCGGGGTTTCGACCAAGTTCGAGCGTACCGGCAAGGCGCCTGACGCCCTGCTGCGCCTCGGGCAGTCGCTCGCCGCGATGAACCAGAAGGAAGCCGCCTGCGCCACGCTGACTGAAGTCGGACGCAAATATCCGCGCGCTTCGGCCGGCGTGAAGCGCGGCGTTGAGCAGGAACTGAAGCGTGCGCACTGCTGAGGCGGGAGTCGTCTCGGTATCGGAAGCAAAAACTCTTTTTTCCTGTCTGCAGACTTTTCGGGCGCTCGTGCTGGCGGTATCCGGCGGTCCGGATTCGACCGCGCTCATGCTGCTTGCCGCGCGCTGGCGGGATTCGCTCGACACTAAACCGAAGCTGGTCGCCGTCACGGTTGATCACGGCCTGCGCAAGGAATCCAGACGCGAAGCTGCGACCGTCGCGCGGCTTGCGCGCAAACTCAAAATCGCGCACCGCACGCTGCGCTGGAACGGACGCAAGCCTGCGACGGGCTTGCAGGAGGCTGCGCGCGCCGCGCGTTACCGGCTGCTCGGGGACGCCGCGCGCAAGGCGGGAGCGGCGCACATCGTCACGGCGCACACGCTCGACGATCAGGCCGAAACAGTGCTGATCCGCATGACGCGCGGCAGCGGGGTCACCGGTCTGGGGGCGATGGCGCGATTGGCACCGCTGCCTTTCGGTGCGGATGGCGCGATCACGCTCGTGCGTCCGCTACTCGACATTCCGAAGTCCCGGCTGATCGCGACGCTGCGCGCAGCGAAAATTCCTTATGCCGACGACCCCTCCAATCGCGACCCGCGTTTCACGCGCGCGCGACTGCGCACGCTGATGGGCGCGCTCGCGCAGGAAGGCCTCGACGCACGCCGGCTTGCGCAGCTCGCGCGGCGGCTCAAGCGGGCGGAGGCCGCGATCGAGGCGGCGGTCGACCGTGCCATGGCCGAGTTGACGGCGGATTTGCCGTCCGGGGCGGTTACGCTCGAGGCGCGCCGTTTTGACGAACTGCCCGCCGAAATTGCGCTCCGGCTGCTCGGCCGCGCGGTGGCCAGGGCGGGCGACGAGGGCCCCGTGGAGCTGGGAAAGCTCGAGGCCCTCAAATCTGCCCTTGAAGTGGCCCAAAACACCGGTGACAGGCGCTTTCGCCGGACACTGGCTGGCGCAGCCGTAACAATGAGGGGCCATCAACTCGTTGTCGAACGGGCGCCGCCGCGCCGTCGCAGCCTCTTAACCAAAGGCCGACCGCGTCGGGCAAGGCATGCGAAAACACGCTAGAATATTAAGATTCGAGGCCTTTTCTTGCGGACCTGCGCTGCCTACATTGGCGGCTGGGTCCGACGTGAAGTCGCCACGAAATGATGCATAAACACATTGCCGCGGGGCTCGTGCGCGGCGGGGTCAGGACGCCTGATGAACGCTAATCTCCGCAATTTCGCCCTCTGGGTGATCATCGTCCTGCTGCTGCTGGCGCTGTTCACGCTTTTCCAGAATCCGGGTCAGCGCACCACCGCGCAGGACATCTCGTTCTCGCAGCTGCTGAGCGAGGTCGATCAGGGGCGCGTGCGCGACGTGGTCATCCAGGGCCCCGAAATCCACGGCACTTTCTCTAATGGCACCAGCTTCCAGACCTATGCGCCAAGTGATCCCGGTCTGGTGCAGAAGCTCTACACCAAAGGCGTGACGATCACCGCGCGGCCGCAGCAGGACAATGTCCCGTGGTTCGTGTCGCTGCTGGTGTCGTGGTTGCCGTTTATTGCGCTCATTGGCGTGTGGATCTTCCTGTCGCGTCAGATGCAGGGCGCCGGCGGCAAGGCGCTCGGTTTCGGCAAGTCGCGCGCAAAGCTTCTGGCCGAAGCGCATGGCCGCGTCACCTTTGAAGACGTTGCGGGAGTCGATGAGGCCAAACAGGATCTGCAGGAGATCGTTGAATTCCTGCGTGACCCCGGCAAATTCCAGCGCCTGGGCGGACGCATTCCGCGTGGCGTCCTGCTGGTCGGCCCGCCCGGCACCGGCAAGACCCTGATCGCGCGCGCCGTCGCCGGCGAAGCCAATGTGCCGTTCTTCACTATTTCCGGCTCTGACTTCGTCGAGATGTTCGTCGGCGTCGGTGCGAGCCGCGTGCGCGACATGTTCGAGCAGGCCAAGAAGAACGCGCCCTGCATCATCTTCATCGACGAAATCGATGCGGTCGGCCGTCATCGCGGCGCCGGTCTCGGCGGAGGCAATGACGAGCGCGAACAAACGCTCAATCAGTTGCTGGTCGAGATGGACGGCTTCGAGGCCAACGAAGGCATTATTCTCATCGCCGCAACCAACCGGCCCGACGTGCTCGACCCGGCGCTGCTGCGCCCCGGCCGCTTCGACCGGCAGGTGGTCGTGCCGAATCCCGACGTCGTCGGCCGCGAGAGTATTTTGAAAGTGCATGTGCGCAAGGTGCCGCTGGCTCCTGATGTGAACCTCAAGACCATTGCGCGCGGCACGCCCGGCTTCTCCGGCGCCGATCTGATGAACCTGGTGAACGAGGCGGCACTGATGGCCGCGCGGCGCAACAAGCGCATGGTCACGCAGGCCGAGTTCGAGGACGCCAAGGACAAGGTGATGATGGGCGCCGAGCGCAAGTCGCTCGTGATGACCGACGAGGAGAAGATGCTGACCGCTTACCACGAAGGCGGCCATGCAATCGTGGCGTTCAACGTCATAGCCACCGACCCCGTGCACAAGGCCACCATCATTCCGCGCGGCCGTGCGCTCGGCATGGTCATGCAGCTGCCCGAGCGCGACAAGCTCTCGATGAGCCGCGAGCAGATGACCTCACGCCTCGCCATCATGATGGGCGGGCGCGTCGCCGAGGAAATGGTCTTCGGCAAGGAGAAGGTGACCTCCGGCGCCGCCTCCGACATCGAGCAGGCGACCAAGCTTGCGCGCATGATGGTGACGCGTTGGGGGCTGTCCGACGAGCTTGGCACCGTGGCCTATGGCGAGAACCAGGATGAGGTTTTCCTCGGCTACCAGGTGTCGCGCCAGCAGAACATCTCCGAAGAAACGTCACGCAAGATCGACGGCGAAATCCGCCGGCTGGTCGAGGCCGGCTACGCCGAAGCGACGCAGATCCTGACCGACAAGCGCGCCGATCTCGAAGTGCTCGCCAAGGGCCTTCTCGAGTTCGAAACGCTGACGGGCGACGAGATCAAGGACTTGCTCGAAGGCCGGCGGCCGGTGCGCGAGTCGGTGATCGAGCCGACCACGCCGCGCTCCTCCGCCGTGCCGCCCGCCGGCAAGCCACGTCCACGGCCTGAGTCGCCGTCGGGCGAGGTCGCCCCGCAGCCACAGGGCTGAACCAAGCCTATTTCCCTGCTGTCGTCCCCGCGAAGGCGGGGACCCATATACCTTGTCGTATCGATAGACTGCGGGGTATGGGTCCCGGGCCTCGCTTACGCTCGCCCGGGACGACGGCGAGAATGCCTCTCCAAAAATCGCGGCTCTCGCGGATTCGCCATGCCTTCACCCCAAACAATACCGGACAAGTCCACTTGGTCCGGCTTCAGGCGCGGACTGCGCCTCGGGCTTCCGGTGGCGCCCGGTATCATGGCGTTCGGGCTTGTTGTCGGCGCCGCCGCCGCCCGCCAGGGCCTGTCGTTCTTCCAAAGCATGATGATGAATTTCTTGGTGTGCTCCGGCATCGCTCAGCTCGTTGCACTGGAAATCTGGCCGCATGTTCTGACGTGGAGCGTGATCGTAACGATCACCCTGCTGACCGCCGTTGTCGGCGCACGGCTCTTCTTGATGAGCGTCGCGATGCGTCCCTGGTTCGATCAGGTGCCGGCGTGGCAGGCCTACACGGGTCTGTTTTTTCTCACCGATGCGACCTGGTTGATCGCCATGCGCTATCGCTCAGATGGCGGCCGCGACATCGCAGTGTATTTCGGCGCGGCCAGTGCAATCATGACCGGTTGGCTGGCAGCCACGGGCATCGGGTATTTCATTGGCGGCTTCATTGTCGATCCTGCCCGGTACGGATTCGACCTGGTGATGCCAGCATTCTTCGCCGCGATGCTGGTGCCGCTGTGGGCGGGCGCGCGCCGTGCCTGGGGCTGGATCGTCGGCGGGATCGTTGCCGTTGCTGTCGAGCGCCTGGTGCCGGGTTGGTGGTTCATCGTCGCAGGCTCGATTACCGGCGCTATCGCGGGCGGTTTCTTCGACGAGCAGGACGAATGAACTCCGAGTTGGGCACATTCGGTACGTGGATGGCCATCCTCGCAATGGCCGCGGTGACTTACGCGATCCGCGCGGGCGGCTTCTGGCTGATGGGATATGTTCCGCTGACGCGGCGCGTCCGCAGCATTCTCAATGCGCTTCCGGGGTCGGTTGTCGTGGCTGTCATTTTGCCGCTCGCCGTTCGTGGCGGCACCGCGGCCACCCTGGCTGTCCTGACCTCACTCGTTGTGATGGCGTTGCGGCGCAATGACCTGCTGGCCGTCGTTTGCGGAATGGGCGCAGCAGCCTTGGTGCGGGCTTTCTGAGGAGCAGCGATGCCTCTGCCAAACCGGGTCGATCCGTTCGGTGATCTCTTTGCGACGCCCGCGCGGGGTACTCTGTTCGGCAATCGCGGCGGGAAATTCCATCGCGACGACAAGACGCTTGGCTCGCGGCGATGGGCGTCGCGGCAGTGGATCTGCTGCGTGCTGAAGTTCAAGGGCCGCCAGCGCAACGTGTGGGGCCGCTACTACACGGAGTTGTTCTTCCTCGACGAGGTCACGGCGTTCGCCGCCGGCCATCGGCCGTGTTTCGAGTGCCGCCGCCAGGATGCCGAACGATTTGCACTCTTGTTTTCGGGCAAGAAGCAGCGCGCATCGGCGGATGCGATGGATAGAGTCCTCCACGCCGAGCGGTTGGACGGCAAGGCCAAGCGAACTCATTGCAGCAGCCTCGACGCGCTGCCGGATGGTGCGATGGTTGCGCTCGACGGCGAAGTCTTTGCCGTTCGCGACAAGCACTTGTTGCCGTGGACACCGTCCGGCTATTCGGGATCGAAACCGCGCCCTCGCAATCTTGAAGTCGACGTGCTCACGCCGCCATCGATCCTCTCCGTACTCGGACGGGGCTACGCGCCACTCTGGCATCCGAGCGCAGGTTAAGGTGGTTCGATCGGCGGGATGCTGGTCGCAGCCGGGACGCGGCGCGCCCAGGCGAAAAACACGATGGCAGACATGATCGCCAACATGGCGATGACAATAGCAACGCACGCCGGCCAGCCGCCGATCGTCCAGGCCGCGCCGCCAAGCGCCGCGCCAAAACTACCGCCGATGTAAAAGCTGGTGACATAAAGTCCGACCGCCGACGAACGGCCGGCTTTGGCGGTGACCGTGACATATCCGGTTGAAACCGCCTGGCATATCAGGCCGCAGGCGGCGGAAATCGCCAATCCCGCGATGATCAGCGGCAGCGAAGGGGCGAGCGTCAGCGCGATTCCCGCGACCCAGACGGCGATCACGCGTACCACGAAGCGCCGTCGCCCGAACCGCCCGACAGCCCAGCCGGTCCACGGCGTGAGCACGGAACCGGTGAGATAAACAACGAAGATCGCCCCGAGCCAGCTCGCCGAGAGGTTGTAGGGCGGTGCCGCAAGATAAAAACTGACATAAGTGAAGGTCGCGATGAAATTGAACAGCACGCCGAAGCCGACTGCGTAGGTCGCGATCAGTTGCCTGTTGCGCAGATGGGCGAGCATCTGCCTGTTCGAAGCGAGCAAGCCTTCCGACCGCACGAACTTGCGCTCATGAGGCAAAAGAAACGCGACCGCGATCGCGCCGGCAAAGGTGATCGCGGCGAGCGCCATGAAGCCGGCTCGCCAGCTGATCAGATCGGCAAGCACGCCGGTGAACAACCG
>DASSIJ010000167.1:0-6229 GCA_035692045.1 Pseudolabrys sp.
GGCGCTCGCCTCGCTGACGCGCGAGATGGCATCCGACTTCGGGCGGCTCGGCATCCGCGTCAACTCGATCGCGCCAGGCGAAATTGACACGGCGATCCTGTCGCCCGGAACCGATAAAATCGTCGAGCAGATCCCGCTTCAAAGGCTTGGAACTCCCGATGAGGTTGCCAAAATCATCTACGTGCTGTGCACGGACACAAGCTCATATCTGAATGGCGCCGAAATTCACATCAATGGCGGTCAGCACGTCTGAGAGCATCTTCTGATTGCCGCACCGCGCTGCCACCGGAGCGCCACCTCTTGCTCTCAAATTCACTTTTCAAACAGCCAATTTTCAAACAGTCGTGCACCCTCGCCCGTATTGTTTGTCGAGGCCCCGGGTAGGCCCGTCGTCCTTCTCGTCTTTCTCCCCCTCGCCAAAGCGAGGGGAATGGCGCGCCAAGTGGCGCAACCATTGTTCTTGTGTGCCCACGGTCCCTCGCGAGACCGCGGGGCGCCGCTCGGCGCGCCACCCAGACAAGCTTGCGCCCGTCCGGGCTTATTTGCGGGCGTCTTCCTTACAGCGCCGGGCCGCGCTTTTCGTGGCCGCCCCAAACATGGGCGGCCTCCGTCAGCCAAGCTCCTGGCGGGCAGCCCGTATTGGCCACCAGGCGGAGCCCCGGCGCCGCCCGGGTGCGTGCTTGCGAGGCACGCCCGCGGGCACCGCATCCTGCTCCACCACCAAGACGCCTCTAGATGACGCCCCTCGATGAGCCGGACGATAGGACTATATTCACTATAGGATTAAAGTCAAGAGCGTCCCTACTTCAGCCCGGTCCCCCAGCGCCGATGCAGGAAACGCTCCCACGGTGAAAAAAGCGCCTTATCCGCGATCAAGCCGATCACCACGATGACCACCATCACGCCGATCACCTGATCCATGGCGCTCAGCTCGCGGCCATATTGCAGCAAGTGGCCGAGGCCGAAACCGGTCAGGATGGTGACAAATATCTCCGCCGCCATCAGCGACCGCCAGGCGAAGGCCCAGCCCTGCTTCATGCCGCTGACCACGAAGGGCAGCGATGCCGGCAGGATCACGCGCGTCCATTTATCGAAACCTTCGGATCCCATCGTGCGGGCGGCGCGTGCGTAGATCGGAGGAATTGTGCGCGCACCGGTATCGGTCGCAATCACCACGGACCACACCGTGCCCATCACCACGACGAACAACATGGCGGACTCGGTCTGACCGAACCAGAGCAGCGCGAGCGGCACCCAGCAGACGCTCGGCAAGGTCTGCAACCCCAGAGCCAGCGCCCCGATCGTGTCCTCGAAATAGTCGGACGTGCTTGTGAGGAGACCGAGCGGCAGGCCGATGGCAACACCGATTGCATAGCCGATCAATAGTCGCCGCAGCGTCACTTCGATCGCTTCGGTCAATGAACCGTCACGCAGAGCATCCCAAAGATACACAGCAACCATTGCGGGCGGCGGCAGAATAACGGGCGACCATCGCCCGCTCATCGTTGCCAGCTGCCAGAGCCCGAGCAACACCAGGAAGAAGGCCGCGGCAACGAGCGTGCGCTTCATTCGGCCGCCTCGGGCGTCTCGGCGAGGTAGCCTTTCAACGCCGCCGTGATGCGCTGCGCGATATGCGCAAGCTCGGGGCTGTTGATGTCGCGCGGACGCGGCAGCGGAATTCGGAATTCCTCGCGGATTCGTCCCGGGCTCGGAGACAGCAGAAACACGCGGTCGGCAAAGCACACTGCCTCGCGCACATCGTGAGTGACGAGGACGATGGTCTTGCGCCGCCTTTGCCAGATGTCCTGAATGTCGTAGCAGAGTTGCTCGCGTGTGATCGCGTCGAGCGCGGACAATGGCTCGTCCATCAGAAGCACGCGCGGATCGGGCGCCAGTGATCGCGCCAGTGCCACGCGCTGCTTCATGCCGCCTGACAGTTCGTGAACATAGGCCTGTTTGTATTTTTCCAGGCCGACGAGCTGGAGATGATACTCGGCAATCGCCCGGCGCTGCCGATTGCTCAATTCAGGCTTGCGATGCAAACCAAACATCACGTTCCCGAAAACATTGAGCCAGGGAAACAGCGCGGCTTCCTGGAACATCACCAGACGGTGCCGCCCGGGACCCTGCACGAGTTGCCCATCGGCAAGCACGCGGCCCTGATCCGGTGTGGTGAGGCCGGCAATGATATCCAGAAGCGTCGATTTACCGCAGCCGCTCGGCCCGACCATGCAGACGAATTCGCCGCCGGCAACACGCAAACTGACGTCCTCGATCGCATGGGTTGTCGTGCGATCGGTACGGAACCACTTGTCGATGCCCTCGACCACGAGCTCAGCCGGCGGCGACGCCCATGGTTCGGAATCGTTGGCGGTCATGGGTTCACAACGAGTTGAGAAATGTCGGGTGCGCCACGCAGGAAGCCGACGGACTGCGCGCTGGACACGAATCTCCTGAGTGAATCGAGCGTCACATCGCTGGTCACCACGATCCGGCGCCACGCCTTGGCAATAAGTTCGGGCGAGAATTTCGTACGCATCTCCTCGTCCAATTCCTCGCGAGCCATGCGTTCGGCCTCAGCCGGGTTCTTTATAATCCAATCGGTCAGCTCGCGGTGCGCAGCGACCAATTTACGCACCAAGCCTTGCCGGGTTGCAAGTAGATCGGCCCTGGTGACAAGGACGGTGGTAATCGCCTCCCGGTCATCGACCAGAACCTCGCCGTCTGCCTCCATTTCGAGGCGCGATATCCAGGGCTCCACCGTCCATACCGCGTCGATCTGATTTTGCTTGAACAGCAGCAGCTGGTCGGGATTGGCTGTCGGCAGCACCTGCGCATCGCCGCCTGCCTGGGTAATTTTCAGGCCACCGGATGAAAGCCAGGCGCGCGCTGCAACATCCTGAGTATTTCCGAATTGTGGCGTGGCGATTTTCTTGCCGCGGAAATCGGCCGGCGTTTTCAACGCGGATCCCTTATGCACCACCAGCGCCGAGCCGCCATTTACCGAGCCCGCGACGATGCGAATTTCCTGGCCGCGTGAGCGAACGTAGGCGTTGATCGCCGGGTTCGGCCCAACATAGGTCACGTCGATCGACTTCGCGAAAATCGCCTCCATTGCGCTCGGACCGGCATTGTAGACGTACCATTCGATCTTGACGTCGGACCCGAGGCGCTCCTCGAACCAGCCCTTCCCATGCCGTGACATGTTGTGCGCGACCAGTGCCTGAACATGCGTGATGTTGGGAAAATGACCCATCCGCACAGTTTCCTGCGCCAGCGACTGGGTCGCCGCGCTCAGCAGCGACAATCCACCCAGCACCCCGATCGCAACACCGATCAATGCTCTACGCACGCGGTCGTACATTGTCCTCGCACCCCGTCGCGCAGTTTCAAATTTCTTGTTTTTAAAAATTCAGCAGCAGATTATGCGTCGTCAGCAACGCTGAAGGCCAGATTCTTGTTCCACCGGCTCGCCGGGGCATTGTGCCAAGAAAAAACCCCGCCGGCGAGCGGCGGGGTTTTGCAAACTTGAACCGAAAGGCGGTTCAGATCGCCATCTTCAGGTCCTTGGCGGCTCGGAAAGCCACTTTTCTGCTGGCTTTGATCTTGATCGCCTCGCCGGTCATCGGGTTACGGCCCATGCGGGCGGCGCGCTTGCGCACTACCAGAATGCCAAGGCCGGAGATCTTGACTCGCTCGCCCTTCTTCAGATGTTTGGTGATCATGCCGATCAGGTCTTCCAGCATCTGCAGACCCTGCTTTTTGGTGAGCTGATGCTGTTCCGAGAGCGCGGCCGCCAGGTGCCTGGTGGTTACCGGCTTACCGGCTTTCGGCTTGGGTGACGCGGCTGCTGCCATTTGACGATGCTCCTTGGGCGCATAATGCGCGAACCTGCAAGCAGTAAGAGATTCGCCCGAAAGCGCATAGCCAGGAGCGCCTCCACCGCGGGCTTAACCACAGAAAGCTCAAGCTCCGACGGGCCGTTTAATGGAATCGGAATGTGGCGTGCGCGGCTGGTAGGTGGTCACTGCGACCTCTTACCATCGGCCTTGCTAAAGGGTGCCTGCGAGGTGGTCGAGGGGAATAACGATTTCGCAAGCGAGCCCGGTGGGATTCCAATCGAATTGCAGCTTGCCCTCAAGCTCGGCTATGACCCGGCCGACCACGCGTGTGCCGAAGCCCTGTCGACTGGGCGGCTTAACGGGCGGGCCGTCTTCCTCAGACCAGCGGATCACAAGCTGCGTCTCACCGCGCGACCATTCGACGAGAACCCGGCCCGAAGGGACCGACAGAGCGCCGTACTTGACCGCATTCGTCGTCAGCTCGTGCAGAACCATCGCGATCGTCTGTGCCAATCTTGGCTCCAAAACGAGTTCAGGACCGTTGATATGCGTGCGCGACGTTTCCGCTGCGCGATAGGGAGCAAGCTCTTCCGTGACCAGAGTGTGCAGGTTGACTCCCGCCCAACGTGATTGCGCGAGGAGCGTATGGGCATTCGAGAGCGCTTGGAGGCGTCCCTCGATTGCCGCCTTGAAATCTTTGACGGTGTCGGCGTGTGTGAGTTGCACGGTTGCCTGCACGAGGGCCAGCAAGTTCTTCGCGCGATGGTCCACCTCGCGGGCGAGCATTTGTTCGCGTTCTTCCGCCCGCTTGCGTTCGGTGATGTCCTGAAAGCAGTTGACCGCGCCGAGAATGTTTCCATCGCTGTCCTTGACTGCTTCGATGTCAACGAGCGCCATGCCGCGCGAACCGTCTGGCCTTTCGATGTGAACTTCCTGTTGGCGAACGGACATTCCGGTGCGCAGCACATCGGCCATGGGGCATTCATGGTGCGGGAGCAGACGGCCGTCGGGGCGGTACATTTGATACGATCCGCAAAACCGTTCATTGGGATCGCCGAGTTTAGGCGATCGGCCCCATAATTCCGCAGCGCGGCGGTTGTATCGAAGAACTAGACCATCCCGGTCACAAACATAAATGGCAAAGGGCAGCTGTTCGAAAAGCCGCGCGGGCAATTCAAAGACGTGCCCGTTTTTACGCAAACCAATGACGCGACTGGCTGCTTTTGCAATCGCGCCCACATCGATGAACCTTGCGGGTTTGCGCTGCGAGGAACGTGGCGTATCGGAGGGTTCGCTACTCACTATGCTACAGCCCCAAATGAAGCGGCCTAACTGATTTCCGGCACAGCAGTTTGTGCAATCTCGCACACCGGGCAGTCAAAGCTCCGCTGATCGTAGCCCGACGCGTCGGACGTAACCCGGGCAAGCCACATGAACGCGCCACAACCAGGACAGGTCGGGCGTTCTATATCGGGCGAATTTGAAGGCAGCAATCGAGACTGCATGGCAATTCCCCCTGGAGCAGGCGGGAGCGCTACAGCGTCTCTCAGTCACCAGCGCCTACAGACAGACCCTTGGCTGGTGATGGCCGTAGTGTCGGAAAGCAGACAGATAAAGTCCAGTTAAAAATGGCGCGCTTTGTCACACAACCAAGTGAACCGCGCCCAGTGGAACATTCGACCTAAGTGGATGTTATTGGCTCCGGTTATTCAGTCAGCACCCGGTCAAGCATTGCTTTGCGCTCATTTGAGCTTACATATAGCGCATCACTGATAGCGATCTCACTGGGCATCCGTGACTGAGAGACGCTCCCGCGCTCCCGCCTCAATGGCAGGAGTGCCGCATGGCCAAATCACGCCGCTCACCCAATAATTTTTTAGCGTCGCTAAGTCCGTCAGACTTTAAATTTCTGCAGCCACATCTCAAACTCATTGAGTTGCCGCACGAGACGGTTCTTTTCGAGACCGGCGCCAGTGTTAAAGATGTCTATTTCCCCCACAGCGGGATTATCTCGCTCGTGGTGCCCCTCAGCGGTGGGCAAATGATCGAAGCCGCCATGATCGGCCTCGACAGCCTCGTGGGGGCCTCGTCCGCGCTCGATGGTAGAATTTCATTGAACAAGGGAATAGTTCAGCTTCCAGGTGCCGCCTCGGTGATGCCGGTCGCACCGTTCCGCAAAGCCGCTGGGCAGAGCGACACCTTTCGCACGGCCCTCATTCGACATGAACAAGTCTTGTTCGTACAGGCCCAGCAATCTGCGGCGTGCAACGCGTCGCATAAAGTGGAGGCGCGAATGGCCCGCTGGCTCTTGCGGGCGCAAGATTTGTCCAGCGAGGATACGATCCTGCTCACTCAGGAATTTTTCTCTCAGATGCTCGGCGTCCAGC
>DASSIJ010000168.1:0-7706 GCA_035692045.1 Pseudolabrys sp.
TGATCGCGAACTGTACAAGGACGTCTCTTACAAGCCCGATTTCACCAATGTGCCGATCGAGATCTCAGAGATCGAGATCGAACTCAGCGACGAGGAGAAGGAGTGGCTCTCGCAACTCGCCGCCACTGGTAAATATGGCGAATCAGACGCCGAAGTGTTGCGCTACGTTTTCCACTCATGGTGGATCGACAAGTTCATGCGGGGGCCCAAGCACGTGCCAAAGGGCTAAAAAACGATCAACTACGCGGAGACCGTAGGCGATTCACGTGCGGGTTGGAACGGACGCAAACCTCCAAATCAGAGGGGCTGACAGCACCGAGATGCCCGCAGCTGTCCGCTGAACGAAGATGCCTATGGGAAGCGACGAATGAAGGCTGCAGTCCGAAAGAACGAAAAACGGGTTCAGACGCCGGAGAGCCGTGTCGGCCTTAAGATGAAGCATATGCGCCTCCTCAAGGGTCTGACTTTGAAGAAGCTCGCCAGTCTCGCCCATTGCTCGGAATCGATGCTGTCGCGCGTCGAAAACGGCAGCGCCAACCCTTCGATCAAGACGATGCACCGCGTCGCGCTGGCGCTGAACATGCCGGTGTCCGGTCTGTTTCAAGGGGCGGATTACGAGGAGGGCAATGTCGTCCTGCGGCAGGGCGAACGCCCGACGGTTCAGGCAGGGCAGGGCAAGGGTCACAAGCTCGAAGCATTAATTTCGAGCCGCAGCAGCAATCTCCTATCCGGCTACATCAACGACATCCAGCCTGGCGCCGGCAGCGAAGGCGTCCTCACGCATGAGGGGGAGGAGTTCGGTTACGTACTCGATGGTGAGTTGGATTTGATCATCGACAAGAAGCGGTATCGATTGCGGCCAGGCGATAGCTTCCATTTTCGGTCCGAGCGGCCGCATTCGTACGTCAACAGCTGCAAGAAGGTGGCTCGTATCCTTTGGCTCAACACGCCGCCGACATTCTAAGTAAGGAGACCTCGACGTGGACAAGAAATTCATTCATCCGCCGGAGCTGTTCAAGCATCCAGCCTATAGCCGCGTCATCACGGTTACCGGCCCTAGCAAGTTGATCTATATCGCGGGCCAGACGGCATCCGACGAGAACTACAAGCCGATGTTCGTTGGAGACATGCGTGGCCAGTATCATCGCGTCATGGACGCCCTGACGATCCAGCTGAAGGCCGCCGGCGCGACGTGGGACGACGTGGTGTTCCGCCGTCTTTACGTGCTCGACATGGACGCTTTCATCAAAATTCAGACCGATCCGACGATGAGCTTTCCGTGGCATCCCGACCGGCCGCCACCGAGCACACTCATCGGCGTGACGCGCCTCTCCCATCCGGATTTTCTCATCGAAATAGATCTGATGGCTGTGACTGGCGTCTGATGCCGCCGGCGTCCGAGGTCTTCCGTTGAGGTCCAAATCTCTGGTTCGTCTGTTTGGAAGATCAATCCTGGTACGTTTCCTGCCGCTCCCCGCGACGCCTTCCCGATCCTGGTGAATGTCGCCACCGGGATCGCCACCGTGGAGCCGGAGTTGCGCTTCATCTCGATGGCTTTCTCAAGCCGGGTGAGCAACACAAGCGCAACGTTCTGCTCGAAACTATCTATGCCTCACTGCCGCACGATCCGCAGGTCAAGGTGTTGGTCTTCAGCGCGAAGATTATGCCGGGGCGGCTATATCCGCTTCTGGCCCTTAGCGGACATGCGTAGTTACACCGCACATGTCCGCTTTTGGGGGTAAGGCGGACATGACGTTTTGCGCTGCATATGTCCGCTTTTGACCCAAAGCGGACATCACGACCATTCCGCCCCTTCCTGGCGGCTGACCTGGCCCGCTAAGCTAAGCCGCTTGGCACTTAATCGGGAGAATGCTAATGGGCGACGCTACGACTCAGACCGTCTATTTTTATGATCGACATCCGATTTCACTCGACATCATATTGGCAAAGCTGCGTGCGAGCCGCGGTCACCTTGATGGTTTGCGGCCAGATGACCTGTTTCCGCATGACCAGGATCATTATGGCGGCTTAGCAGCGACAGATGAATTGGCGCGCGGGGCCCAGATCGCAAACGGATCGCGAGTGGCAGATTTTTGCGCAGGACTTGGTGGTACCGTTCGGTATCTCGCCCAAAAATATGGCGCCAAAGTTACAGGAATTGAATTAACGCCATCGCGCGTGTCAGGCGCGCAGGAATTAATCAAGCGAGTCGGGCTTCAAGACGAAGCACGGGTCGTTGAAGGAAACGTTATGAGCGTTCCGCTTGCGGATGCGACTATGGATGCTGTCGTCAGCCAAGAAGCGTTTTGCCATGTGCCAGATCCGGCGAAGGCCCTCTCCGAAGCTTTTCGGATTCTCAGAAAGAATGGCAGGCTGGCTTTCACGGATTGGATCGCCAATGAACAGCTTTCTACCGATGATTCCCAATTGATGTGGGATGGAATGGCCATTCAGCCACTCCGTTCGATCCCTGATTATCGCCGTTTGGTTGAGGGCACCGGCTTCAAAATGCATTCCACCACCGACTTAACCGGCGAATGGGGTCCGATTCTCAAGGAGCGGCTGGCGATGTATCAGCGGCTTCGTGAGGAAGCCAGACAGGCCGGAACCCCGATGGGACACGACGCTTTTCATAAATCTTACATTCGATTTGTTGAACTGATTCAACAGCGCAAGATGGGAGGAGTCCGAATTGTAGCTTCGAAGTAGGCACTGTTAGTGCGCTCGCAAACGCCCGCTTTTGGCAAATAGCGTACAATAAGGTTCGAAAAGACTTTATCGGAGTCCGACGAAACCAAAGCTTGGAGAGGCCGCCTCACGGCGGTCTTTCTTTTTGCGCTGCCATAGTCGCAATGTCCGCTTTTGGCACTTAGCGGACATCGGCTTGTGCGCTGTACATGTCCGCTTTCGGGGGTAAAGCGGACATCAATGTTAGAAGCCTTTGCTTCCGCTTTTGACCCAAAGCGGTCATCGCGCGTCGGGCGCCTAAATACCCGGGGCATTTCTTTGCCGGCGCCATCGGCGGCCTCGGCACCGCATCGGCACGGCGCTGGGTGTGAAATGCGCCAATCCAACGAAGCCGTGGTTCTTCTGATCGGTGACGGCACTTTCAACTACAACCCGGGCCGGCCTTGGCTTCGCCAAGGAAGGGGTGAGAGGTTTTGCCGCGGACGCATTTAAGACCCTGCGAGATTCAATGTCTTACCAGCCTGGGGACCCCGCTAAATCACGAGGAAATATTTGCTTTCGTTGACATGTTATTTCCTCTGGCGAAGTGTTTACCACCGGACTTCGGGCGTTGGGCTTGCCCGGATGGTGTCGGAAGCAAGCACGCTTTGCCTCAAATGCATTTTTCAAAAGGGGGGGAGACAATGCGCAGGTTCAAGCGGATCACACTAACGGCAATCGCTATCGGTACGGCATTGATCAGCGCGCAGACCGAAGCCGTAACGATCGCAACGCCCGGCGCTGTTCGTGTTGCGGCGGAACCGCTGTCATTAATCGAAAAGACTCAGTTCGTCTTTGGGGGTCGTAGGTACTGTTGGTACGACGATGCGTGGCAGGGTCCAGGCTGGTATTGGTGCGGTTATGCTTGGCGGCGCGGCTTTGGCTGGGGCGGTGGAGTTGGCTGGCATGGTTGGCACCACCACCATCACGACGGCGGCATGGGTGGCGGCGGAATGGGTGGCGGAATGGGCGGTAGTGGCGGAATGGGTGGCGGAATGGGCGGTAGTGGCGGTATGGGCGGCGGAATGGGCGGTAGTGGCGGAATGGGTGGCGGCGGTATGGGCGGTAGTGGCGGTATGGGCGGCGGCGGTATGGGGATGTCCGATATCCGCGCCAAGCACGACGTCGTCCTGCTCGGCCATGTCGACAACGGCCTCGGCTTCTATCGCTTCAGTTACAATGGAAGCGACAAGGCGTTTGTCGGCGTGATGGCGCAGGAAGTCGAGGCAATCATGCCCGACGCTGTCGTGCGCGGTAGCGACGGCTATCTGCGTGTGAATTACGATCGACTCGGTCTGCACATGCAGACTTGGGAAGATTGGGTCGCCGCCGGCGAAAGAATTCCGGCGACCCGCAAGTCGGCACAACATTAAAGCTCCAACTAGATCGATGTTGAACAATACGAAGGACGGCTGAAAGGCCGCCCTTCTCTTTTGTGCGGGCCGGCATTTGCGCTGTGTCCTCCTCATCCTGCGAATGTTGACAGTGAGGCAGCGGCGGTAGCGGTGCATGAAAACATCTGACCTACCGAGTAGCGGATCGGTGCAAGCATTTGCTCCCGCGTTCAACCTTCGGCTGACGATTTTTATCGTCGCCATCTTGGTCAGCGCGGCATTGTTATTCGCGGTACAGCCGATGTTCACTAAGATGGTGCTGCCGCGGCTGGGGGGCGCGGCGGCGGTATGGTCGGTCGCAATGGTGTTCTTCCAGGCGGCGCTGCTGGCCGGCTATGCCTACGCTCACCTGCTAACGCGATATGCGCCAGGTCGTCCGTCAGTTATGATCCATCTGGCGGTGATTGTTGCTGCATGCTTCGCGTTGCCGCTTCAAATCGCCAGCGGATGGGATCGGCCACCACTGGCGGGCGAATCATTCTGGCTCCTTGAGTTGTTTGCGGTATCGATCGGCTTGCCGTTCTTCGCGCTCTCCGCCAATGGGCCGCTGCTGCAGGCGTGGTTCGTTCGCACCGACCATCCGGCAGCAAAAGATCCCTATTTTCTCTACGCCGCGAGCAATGTCGGAAGCTTTCTCGCGCTGATCTCATATCCGTTGCTGGTCGAGCCATTCGCGCGGCTTGGCACCCAGACATCGTTCTGGACGATCGGCTTCTATGTCCTGATCCTTTTGATTGCAGCCTGTGGCGCGGTGATGCTGCGATCACCCACTGTGCCATTTGACGCGCCCACCGACGCCGAGAAAGCCGCCCAGCCGACGTGGCGTATTGTTTTGTCATGGCTCGCACTTGCTGCTGTGCCGTCCGGTCTTCTGCTCGCGGTCACCACCCACATTTCAACGGACGTGGCCGCTGTGCCGCTGTTATGGGTGCTGCCGCTTGCGCTCTATCTTTTGACCTTCGTCATTGCCTTTCAAACCCATCCTCTGTTGCCGCATTGGCTCGTCATCAAGGTGCAACCGATTTTCATTGTGGGTCTGGTCGCCACGCTCGTCATCGTCCCGACCGATAAGATCGTCAACCTAATCGCGATCCATCTGGCTGTGTTCTTCGTATGCGTGCTGATGTGCCACGGCGAACTTGCCCGGCGCCGGCCAGCGCCCCAGAATCTCACGGCCTTTTATATGTGGATCTCGGCCGGAGGGATGATTGGGGGCGTCGCAACCGGTCTGGTCGCACCGCATGTGTTCAACTGGATCGCGGAATACCCGCTTCTCGTCGTCCTCGCAGTGCTGTGTCGGCCAGGGCTCGCATTGCCGCCCGGCCGCAGCGGACAGTCTGCGCTGCTTGGTGCGCTCGGCATTGCGGTGCTGATCGTGATTGGCTTCACGGGCTACGTTCAGACACTCAGCAATAACCTGTTCAGCGCGGTGATCGGCGTCATGCTGGGACTCTCGGTGCAGTACTGGCGAGCGCCGCTGCCGTTCGCTGCCATCATCGCTTTCGTCTTTCTCTCCGGCTTCTATTACAACGAGAATATCCGCAGCCAGACCGTGCGTAACTTCTTCGGCGTTCTCACTATCGCGGAAACATCGGATGGCAGATTTCGTGTGCTCTGGCACGGCACCGTCGCCCAGGGGTCGCAGCGTATCCGAGACGACGATGGTGCGCCTGTCACCGGCCGGCCGGAAATGATTTCGGAATTCTTCGCCGGCGCGGGCATTGCGCAGGTTTTCGACGCAGTGCGTGCGCGGGTTGCGGGACCGACCAGCGTTGCCGTAATCGGGCTTGGCACCGGAACCCTCGCGTGCTCCGTGCGACCGGGGGATGCTTTGACTTACTACGAAATCGACCCAGACGTCGTTCGCATCGCTCAAAATCCCGAAATGTTCAACTTCGTGTCGGAATGCGCTCCGCACATACCGATTGTCATCGGCGACGCGCGGCTCACGCTCGCGGATGCCACCGACGGAAGCTATGATTTGATTTTCGTTGATGCGTTCCTCGGCGCCGCCATCCCCATTCACCTGCTCACCCGTGAGGCGATGGCAACCTACTTTCGCAAGCTCAAGCCGCACGGCATCGTGGCGATGCATATCTCGAACCGCAATCTGGAGCTCGCTTCGGTCGTGGCCGGCATCGCCGAAGCCAATGAAGCCGTCGTGCGCGTGTATGACGGTGGCGACGTGGAAGAGGACGAAAGTCAGCAGAAATGGGTGCCACGGGTCGCCGCGGTGGCGCGCAACCAAGATGATTTCGGAGCACTTGGCACGTCGCCCTATTGGCCGATTCGCGACAGTGACCGATATCAACGCGTCTGGAGCGATGACTATTCCAACATCACTGGCGCCGTGTTGCGCAATCTACGTGAGCGCGGTCCGTCTTCCGACGACTGACCGTATTGCGGTCGATCTGCCTCGAGTGTCCGCTTTTGGGGGCAAAGCGGACATGCCTTGTTGCACTGCCAATGTCCGCTTTTGACCCAAAGCGGACATTAATGCTGCAAAACCACCTGTCGGAGTGCTCCCTTTCAGTCTGCTCGTTTGCCACGATACAATGCCCTATCTTGACTGTGAGGGACGACGATGAGGCGGCGCGAGTTCATCATGCTTCTCAGCTGCGCGGCGGCGATCTGGCCGCTCGCTGCCCGCGCGCAGCAGCCTGAGCGGGTGCGGCGCGTCGGCGTGCTGGTTGGCCTCGCCGAGAATGATCCCGAGATGAAGGAGCGCATCGCGGGACTCCGTCAGGGACTTGAGAAGCTTGGTTGGGCGGAAGGTAGTAACCTGCGAATCGACTATCGTTTTGCGCCCGCCGGCGCTCAGGCCCGCTTACTGGCGAGAGAATTGATCGCGCTGCAGCCCGACGTGATCTTGACGCAGTCGACACCAGCCACCGCAGCCATGCAACAAGAGACCAGAACGATCCCGATCGTCTTCGCTAGCGTCGCCGACCCGATCGGTTCGGGCTTTGTTGCGAGCTTGTCCCGGCCAGGCGGCAATCTCACCGGTCTGTTGCAATACGAGGAGGGCATCACCGGCAAATGGCTGGCGATGCTCAAGCAAATTGCACCGAATCTTACGCGCGTTGCCCTTGTCGCTAATCCAAGAACAGCGGCGTTCGATTACTTCCTGCAGTCGGCCAAAGCGGTGGCTCCATCGCTCGCGATAGACTTAGTGCCCACGCCAGTCGATAACGCCGCCGACATCGAGCGCGCCATCGAAACCTTCGCCCGTGAGCCGAATGGCGGGCTGGTGCTGCCGCCAGATACCTCGACCGTTGTCCATCGTAATCTCATTATCGCGTTAGCAGCCCAGCATCGCTTGCCCGCGGTTTACGCGATCCGTGTTTTCGTCGCAGCGGGCGGTCTCATGTATTACGGGACTGACTTCGTCGATTTGTCTCGACAGGGGGCATCCTTTGTCGACCGCATCCTGCGCGGTGCAAAACCCGCTGACCTTCCGGTGCAGACGCCGACGAAGTTCGAAACTGTCGTCAACCGCAAAACGGCGAAGGCACTTGGCTTGACAGTTCCACCGGGCTTGCTGATCGCCGCCGATGAGGTCATCGAATAGCGATCCTTTTTGCT
>DASSIJ010000169.1:0-10839 GCA_035692045.1 Pseudolabrys sp.
AATACAACATGACCTATCGCTTTTATGGTCCATCGAAGGACGTCACGGACGGTACCTATTACCCGCCGCCGCTGGTGCGTATCAGCGAAACGCAAACCGAGCGATTGATCCGCAGCCTGAAGAAGTCGAAAAAGGAGTGACAGGCCGATGAGCAGCTTCAAGCGGCTTATGACATCTCTCGGCGTTCTGGCTGCTTTCGTCGCAGTCCTTTTTGTGGCGCCAGCCAGTGCCCAGACCCTCAAGGCGGTCAAAGATCGTGGCGTCCTCAATTGCGGCGTCAGCGAAGGCCTTTTTGGATTTTCCGCCCGTGACAACGCCGGCAATTGGAGCGGATTTGACGTCGAGCTGTGCCGCGCCGTCGCGGCGACGGTTTTTAACGACGCCAGCAAGGTCAACTACGTGCCGCTCGACGCCAGCCGCCGTTTCGAAGCGTTGCAGTCGGGCGCCATCGACGTACTCTCGCGTAACACGACCTGGACGATATCGCGGGAAGTCGAGCTCGGACTGGTTTTTACGGCGACAAACTACTTTGACGGCCAGGGATTTCTCATTCGCCGGGCCATGAACAAGGAAACTGCGCTCGACCTCGACGGCGCGAAGGTGTGCGTGCAGACCGGGACGACGACCGAACTCAATCTCGCCGACTATTTCCGTACCAACAAAATGCTATATGTTTTGGTCGCAGCCATGACGCTTGAAAGTGCGATCAAGGGCTACGATTCCGGACAATGCAATGTGCTCACCGCAGATATCTCTGCGCTTTTCGGCATCAGACTTTTGCTTTCGAAGCCTGATGACCACGTCATCCTGCCTGATGTCATCTCCAAGGAACCGCTGGGACCAGCCGTACGCCAGGACGACATCCAATGGTTCAACATTGTAAAGTGGGTGCACTTTGCCATGGTCAACGCCGAAGAACTCGGCGTGACGTCGAAAAGTATCGATGAGGCCCTGAAGTCCGATAACCCGGATGTGAAGCGTCTGGTCGGCGCGGAAGGAAACTACGGCGAGCGAATGGGCCTGACCACCGATTGGGCGGTGCGCATCATCAGACTCGTTGGCAATTATGGCGAAGTTTACGAGCGGACCGTCGGCGTCAACTCCCCCCTCACCATTCCGCGCGGGATCAATCAACTGTGGAACAAAGGCGGTATTCTCTATGCGCCGCCGATCCGCTGATCGGAACGAAATCGTGATTTAAACGGTGGGCCAACGCGGTGGTAGTGTAAAGCAATGGTTGACTACTATTCAATACTAACGCGCGCGGTTGCATCGCTCCGTCCCAATACGAGCGAACAGCGCCGCGATCTTTATGACCGCGCGCACATGACACTTGTCGACAAGCTTCGCGCCATTGACCCAACATTGTCTGATCCTGCCCTGAATGCCGAAAGGGCGGCGCTTGAAGCTGCGATCCAGCGCGTCGAACGGGACGCGCTGCGTTCCGCTGCGCCGCGTCGGCCGGCACACGTGGCCCCGCCGCCTGCCCAAGGCTATCGGGACAGGCCGCCATTGAGGGATACGCGAAAACCGCTACGCATTGCCGCCGGAGCGCTTGGCGCGGTCCTCATTGTCCTCGCTGGTGTGGCGATCTATTCTTTCTGGCCGCGCAGTATCGCGGATCTGAAGAGTATCTCGAGTCCGCGAACGGTGACAGCCGCCGCCGAGGAGCCGAGTGGCAAGTCAGGTTATGTCAATCTGCGGCAGTTGGTGTACTACCGGACGAACCAGCCTGTCGGGACGATCATCGTCGATAAAACTCAGACCTTTCTGTACGTGGTCCGGCCGAATACGTCCGCGTTGCGCTACAGAATCGGCGTGGGCCCGGAATGCATCACATTGGCCGGGCTCTTCCACGTCGTGCGTAAGGAACCGAACGATTCTGCTGCCCGCGTCATCTACCTGGACAAGGATTATCGAATCCACGGGTCTGCGACGGCAGCCACTCCGGGCTGCATCCGGCTCGACAATGACGACGTGATCTATCTTTACGACCGTACGCCGCTGGAAAGTCGCGTCGTTGTATCGAACTGAGCGCGGGTGACCCATTGCCGTTGAATGGCGCCGTGCCTAGAACGTCGCCATGAAGCGACGCTCCGATTCGCCCGTGCCTGATCCCGCACCGCATAAAATCGTAACGGGATTGATGGTTTTCATCGGGATCGCCCTGTTCTTTTCCCAAAGCACGCTTGCTGCCCCCATGCGCTGCAGCGGCGAGGAAACCATCTGTATCAACAGCTGCAAAAAGAATCCCGACCGCTCGACGCTGTCGATTTGCATAACCAATTGCGGCATCCGCCAATCGATGTGCCGGAAGACGGGTTGCTGGGATAGCGGGGCCCAGAAGTATTGCGGCCTTTTAAAACAGTGACAGCCCGGCCAGCCGGCCCCAAAAATCAACGGCCTTTACGAATTGCTAAACACGCATCGCGTACACTCTGAATGGACATTAACTATTTAGAAATTGCCAATCCGTGGCCAACCAGAACGGTTTACCAGGGTCTATGGGCGCTCCCCTCGAACTCATCCAGGAGCTTGATAGCTCCATAACGCACAGCACTGACCAGCGTCGCTCGGTCATGCTGCGGCATCTCACCGACCTGTATCTGGTCGGTTCTGAGCAATACTCCGAAGACGAGATCGACCTGATCGACGACGTTTTCGTGCGGCTGGTCTCAACCATCGAGCAGTCGGCCCGCGCTTTGCTCGCGATCCGGCTCGGTCCGGTCATGGTCGCACCTCCCAAGATCCTGCGCCTGCTCGCCTGCGATGACGCCATCGAGGTCGCCTCCCCGGTCCTCACGCAGGCCGCAAGGCTCGATGTCGACACCCTGATCGAATGCGCGCGCACCAAGAATCAGGAGCATCTGCTCGCCATCTCGCGCCGCAAGACCCTGCCCGAAGCGCTGACCGACGTTCTGGTCGAGCGCGGTGACCAGCAAGTCGTATTGAGCACCGCGAAAAACGCCGGCGCCAGGTTCTCCGGCAAGGGTTTTGACACGCTGATCAAACGGTCGTGTGGCGACGACGCGCTGACGTCGTGCGTAGGCGCGCGGTCGGATCTGCCGCCGCAGCTGCTCGACCAGCTGCTCGCGGCCGCATCGGAGAAAGTACGCACCAAGCTGATGGCCGAACGGGAATACGCCAAGGCCGACATCGAACGAGCGGTCGATGATGTCGCCGGGCAGATCCAGGCCGGGGCTGCCGCGCAGCCTTTGAGTTATGCAGCCGCGCAGGTGCTGGTGGAATCGTTGCACCAGGCGGGCCTGCTGACCACCGGCAAACTGCAGGAATTCGCTCTGGCTGGCCGCTTCGAAGAGACGGTTGCTGCGCTCTCGGTCATGTCAAACGTGCCGACGGTGGTTATCGAAGAGAACATGCGCGATACCCGCGCGGAAGCGCTGCTGGTATTGGCGCGGGCGAACGGACTGTCGTGGGAGACAACGCGCAGCATCATGATGCTCGCGGCCAAGCGCCATCGGCGCTCCACGACCGGAATCGATCAGACCATGCCGGCGTTTTTCCGGTTGCGGCAATCAACGGCGCAGCAGATCCTCGACTTCCATCGCTTGCCGTCACGCCCTGCGCGCAGGCACTAGCTCAAAGATTATGCGGTGATATTGAGAAGCGACGCGCTCATTTGTGCGTCGGCGCGGATCACCTGCGCATTGGCTGCGAAAGTATATCGGGCGACCAGCAGCTGGACCAATTCGTTGGCGAGGTCGACGTTCGGGCCTGCCACCATGCCGTTGTCGTCGGCGAAGGGCGCCGTCGGTTCGTACGACGATACAGTCGCAGGCGTGATCGTGGTCACTGTCGCGCTGGTTCCCCCACCGACAGCATCAGTTTGATTGACGCGTAAGGCCGAATAAGCCGGCGGAAACTTTTCTGCGTTGGCGGCGTCCGGCAGCGCGCCGATCGACAGCGAATTGGCGATATTGCTCGCTGCAACCTGCAAACGTAGGCTTGCCACCTTCAGGCCGGAAACGGCTATCGCGCTGGCAATACTCATCGCCCTTCGTGATAGCCGCGGTCGCGGAACACTTTGTTCCGCAATTCTGTAAAATTTGACGGATTGGCGCGCGCCGCTCGCGCTTGCCGCGTGAAACGTGGTAAAATTTGATCAACCAAGATCATCCGGGAGGACGTCGCAATGGCCACCATCCTGAAACGCGTGAAGGTCGCGCCAAAGGGCATGGGTCTCAACGATTTTGTCGCAATGCAGGAGGGTTTCTTTGCGGCTGAGGGCCTCGACGTCGAATTCGACTGGAAGACGTTCCGTGGCACGCAATCGAGCTGGAAGGGCCTCGACTATTTCCAGCGCCCGCAGGATCGCCCCTACACCGAGGATAAGCAGGATGTTGTCCAGGGCGCGTGCCTTTGGGGAACGATCTGCAACGCCAGCGCCGGCATGGGCCGCGTTGTCACCGAAGGCTACGGCGATTCACCTTGGGCGATTTTCGTGCGGCCGGAATCGAAGATCCGCAAGCCGGAAGATCTGAAGGATATTCCGATTTCCGTTGGCATGCGCGCCGGAAGCCATTTCAATGTTCCCTATCGCCTGGAGAAATACCTGCCGCTTGAACACATCAAGACGGTCAATACAGGCGGCTTTGGCGCGCGCCTGAAGGCCCTGCTCGACGGTGAAGTTGAGGCGGCGAGCCTGTTACCCCCGCAGATCGATATGGCCGAACAACTCGGCTTGCGAAAAATCATCGAGGATCGATTCAAGACGCTGTGGTGGGTGCCGGATAGCGCCACTCCGGAACTCGTGCATGGATATATGCGCGCGCTCAACAGTGCCGAACAGGCGCTGGAGGCTGACCTGCCGAAGTATTTGCCGCTCTGGAAACTCGCTGTGCCGGCCGAGTTCGAGAATTTTCACTCCTGGGACTTCAGCAAATTCGGACGCGGCGAACGCTTCGTCAACAAACCGCTGCGACGCGAAGAGTTTGACGAGGTATTCGCCCAGGTCGAGCGTTGGGGGCTCGACCAGTACCTCAAGGACCGCAGTCCGGAGATGCTGTCCTATTCGACCTGAACCAAAGAGCGCGCGCCTGCAGCATGCGCGCGCTCCTGTTCAGCTTTTCATTGGCGGGTAATCGCGCGAGAAGACCGGCTCGGCCAGAAATTTTGCCGGATCCATGGTCCAGAACTGGCTGACCTTGTTGTAGGTCTTGATGGTCTTGTTGACCATCTTGTCGCCCTGTTTCTCGGCGCGCCGCACGTAGACGTCGATGACGGCGTTGCCGTAGCTGTCGAAGCTCAAGGGGCCGCGCGGCGTTTCCGCCAGCGTGACCGAACGGATTGCCTTGACGAACTCGTCGGCATTGTCGGACTTGCCGCCGGTCTTGGCCAATGCCGCCTCGATGATCTGGCCGTTTGCATAAAAACACGCGGCGTAATGGCCAATGCGCACGTCATCGCCGTAGTTCTTTTTCATTGCGGCAATGAAGCGTTTGTTCACCTCGCTCGGAATGTCCAGCGAATAAGGGTTGGTATTGATCAATCCGTCGGCGCTCTCGTCGTGCGCACCGATAATGGTGTCATCGGCAACGGTCGAGCCGCCGACCAGGGGCTGCTTCATGCCGAGCCCCCGTGCCTGTTTGGTGAACTTCAACGGGTTCGATCCGGCCAACACCTCGCAGACCACGTCGCATTCCGGGACTTGTGCAACATAGGGCGCATAGTCGGCGGTATTGAGCGGCGACCACAGTTTCTTGACGATCTGCCCGCCGTGTTCCTCGAGCACGCGCTGGAAGCCGCCAATCTGTTCGTAGCCAAAGGCGAAATCGTCACCCATGCTGGCGGCACGCTTGAGCTTCATTTCATTGAGCACATAGTCGGCGAGCGGATAGAGGCATTGCGCGGACGTGTATGAGGTGCGCGTGAGGTAGGCATTCGCCTTCCGCTGCGTGACGTCCTCGGCGCCGGCAAAGGCCAATGTCGGCATTTTTGCCTGGGCGAGATAATCGACGGTGGCGAGCAACTCGAAGGCGGCGAACGGCCCCAGAACGACATCGACCTTGTCGCGCTCAACCACTTCCTGCGCCTTGTTCTTGGCGCCGGCCGGATTTCCGCCGGTGTCGGCAACGATCAGATCGATCTTGCGTCCCGAGAGTGTGAAGTTCTTGTCCTTGAGGAATGAGCTGATGCCTTCCTCGAAGTGGATCCCGCCGGCGGCAAGCGGGCCGGTTTTTACGGTCAGCAGACCTATCTTCAGCGGCGTGCTCTGCGCGATTGCAGGCATCGGAAATGCGGCGGCCCCGGCCGCGGCTGCGGAACCGGCGAGAAACCGGCGGCGGCTGGTCCTGTAGGTCATGGCATCCTCCCCGAACTCAAGGCCGTTCTGGTGCGGCCGAATATTGGACGTGACGCAAAGCCGGCAAATTCAATCACATCGGCCTGGCCAGGCGAACCCCCGGCCTGCCCACCAAGCCCACGCGCGGATGAGCCCCTTAGTGGCGTGCGGCTTCCGCCAGCGCACCGAACACCGAGAAGACCAGCGGTTTGCGTTCGAGATTGTAGATTTCGGCCTCACGCGCGGCGCGGTTGACCTTTTCCCAGGTTTCCGCCACGCGCGCCATCCGCGCGCGGCCGCGTGAGGTCTCTGCGAGCCGTGCCGACAGCCAGCCGTTGACCAAATCCATGAAGGCTTCAAGTGTTCTGGGATCGCTGCCGCCGATCGCCTCACCGAGTGCGTGGAGAGCACGGGGGTCGGGATTCGGCAGTTGCGCAAATAGCTCAAGAACCCTTTGGCGCAGCGCCAGGGCTGAAGCGTCGAGCAAGCCAAGCGCGCGCCCGACACTCCCCTCTGATGCCTCCGCAGCCCGCCGCACGTCAGTTTCCGATGGATTGCGACCCGTTGCTTCGGCGAGCGCACGGCCAACATCTTCGGTTTCAAGCGGGCGCAGCAGCAGCCGGCGGCACCGGGAACGGATTGTTGGCAATTCACGTCCCGGTGCATGGCTGATGAGCAGAAGCAGCGAACGCTTTGGCGGCTCCTCGAGCACTTTCAGCAGGGCATTGGCGCCCTCACGCTGAAGGTCATCGACCGCATCGACAATGGCGATGCGCCAGCCGCCCTCGCCTGCGGTTGAGCCGAAAAACGACGCCGTCCGCCGCACGTCGTCGACCCGGATGACGGTATAGAGCTTGCCCGTTTGCTCGTTGATGCTTCGCTCCAGCACCAGCAAATCGCCCTGGGCTTGCGCAGCAATCCGTCGTGCCACGAGGCTCTCTGGATCGATCGCGAGCGAATCCGCCTTTTGGGTTTCAGCCGCCCGTGGATCGGGGTGCGCCATCACGAAGCGCGCAAGCCGGAACGCGAGGGTCGCCTTGCCAATGCCGGGCGGACCGCCGATCAGCCAGGCATGAGGAATCCGGCCGCCTTTGTAGGCCTCCAGCAATGCGCGCTCGGCTTCGTCATGGCCAAATAACGCTGTCGTCTCGCGCGGCAGCTTGGCGTCGCGTTCGTCATCGTCGTCGCTGGTCACGGCGCGGTGGTCTCCGCAGAACCGACCCGCTCAGGATGCAGGCGCCCCTGCACGACCGACCAGATGCGTCCCGACACCACGTCGCGCGACGCGCGGCCATCGACAACGATGCACCGCTGCGGCTCCTCGACCGCGAGTGCCCGATAAGCTTGCCGTAGCGCTTCATGAAATTCCGTCGACTCCGCCTCGAAGCGATCAGCGGCGTCCTCCCCGCGCCGGCGCGTGGCTCGGGCGAGCCCAATTTCGGCGGGCACATCCAGAATGAATGTGAGTTCGGGAAACGCTTGTCCAACGGTGACCCGCTCAAGGCTTCGGATCAGCCGCGGATCGACACGACCGAGCGCGCCCTGATAGACGCGCGTTGAATCGATGAAGCGGTCACAGATGACCCATCGACCGGATTCCAGCGCAGGCAGGATGGTATTGCGGACATGGTCGTCGCGGGCCGCCGCGAACAGGATCGCCTCCGTTTCAGCGCCGAGCGGCTTGGCAATGCCGGAAAGCAGGATATGGCGGATGATCTCGGCGCCGGTCGATCCGCCCGGCTCCCGTGTGAGCACAACCTCAAGACCGAGAGATTTCAGCCGATGGGCCAGCGTCGCTGCGTGGGTCGATTTACCGCTGCCTTCGCCGCCCTCGAAGGTGATGAAATGTCCGCGCAAGCGACCCAGCCTTGTTCCAGTCACCGCGGGGTGCGGCATCCTTGATTATCATAATCGTTCGGCCCCCGCACGGAAGAGCGCGATGATCATTTCCGTCACAGCGTCGAACGCGCGCTGGGACATATTGCCTTTGCCGACGTTTTCGGTCGCTTTGAGTGGCATCGTCAGGATCAGGTTGTCGTTACGCCAGACCTTGAGGTTGCCGATGCGTGTGCCCTCGGTGACCGGCGCCGGCACCGGCCCGCTATAGACAATCCGCGCGATGAGCTTGTCGGCACCGGTTTTTGGCAGCATGACGCGGACCACACCGTCCGCCGTCAGATCGACGCGGCTGCTGGCGCCGCCAAAGACTTTGGCAGCGCCGATCGTCTGGCCCTCGGCGAACAGCACCCGCTGCTCGAAATTCCGGAAGCCCCACTCGAGGAGCTTCTTGGCTTCGTCCGCGCGCTCCTTGGCAGTCGCCACGCCATTGACCACAACGATCAGCCGCAGTCCGTTCTGAACCGCCGATCCGACCAGACCGTAGCCCGCTTCTTTCGTAAACCCGGTCTTGAGCCCATCGGCGCCCGCCATTGCACCCAGAAGCGGGTTGCGGTTTTGCTGGCGAATTTTATTCCACGTGTAGTCCGCCTGGCCGAATAGCTGATAGAAATCCGGGTAGGTGCGAATGATGTGACGAGCCAGCATTCCCAATTCGCGCGTCGTCACCTGTTCGCCGGGATCCGGCAGCCCATTCGAATTGGTGAAAACGGATTTCGTCAGGCCGATCGCGCGCGCGCGTTCGGTCAGCTTTTCCGCGAAAGCGGCTTCGTTGCCGGCAATGCCTTCCGCCAGCACGATGCACGCATCATTGGCGGATTGGATGATCATGCCGTGAATCAGGTCGTCCACAGGCACCTTGCTGTAGATCGCGGCGAACATGGTGGAGCCGTGCGAGGGGGCGCCGCCCTTCCGCCACGCGTTTTCGCTGACCATGTATTCGTCGGTCAGCTTGATGCGGCCTTCCTTGATCTCGTTGAAAACGTATTCCGCCGTCATCAGCTTGCCGAGGCTGGCCGGGAAGATCAGCTTGTCGGCATCACGCTCGAAAAGAACGCCGCCGTTTTCGGCATCGATCAGGATGGCATGGGGTGCGCTGATGTTGGGTTCGTCTTTTTTCGGAGCGTCTTTCTTCTGCGCCGGAGCGGCCGCACCCTTGTGAGCTGGAGCGGGCGCGTGTGTAGGGGCGGCGACTGCAGCAGCGCCAAGGCCGGCGGCACAGAGCGCCACCACCAACCACCGTCCAAATGTGAAATTCCGCAGGTGCATCGCGGGGGACCTGTGGCGGCAAAATACGGCTCAGTAAAGGCCGCGTCCGCCCATATATACAGCCCGGCTATCATAGCGTGTCGGTCCATAGACCGAAACCGGTGACGTGGCTGGCTCGGTCGTCCGTGGCCGGGTGGAGGCTGCAAACTCGGTGGTCTGCGCCTCGACTGGCGGAACATCGCGCGCGCCCTCGCCCAGACGGTATGGCCGGTCGGGCGGCGACGGAATGCCGTTCGCCGAAAAAGTTGTTACCCGGCGGCTGTCGGGATAGGCCGGCGCAAATGGTTTGCTCGATGCGAGCTGCAGCACCGAAGGGGTCTGGCTGCCTTCGCGCAATGTGGCAACCAGCTTGCGGTCATCGGAGCCCTGCAGCGGCGCGCGCCCGACATATTCGACCTTCACGCGCGTGACGCCATGCCCATAAAAGCCGAGAAGCTCGGCGGTCTTGACGGACACATCGATGAGCCGGTCGCGCGCATATGGTCCGCGATCGTTGACGCGCACCACGATCGATCGGCTGTTGGACAGGTTGGTGACGCGAACATAAGACGGCAATGGCAGCGTCGGGTGCGCGGCCGAGATCGAATGCATGTCGAAGATTTCGCCATTCGCGGTGTAGCGGCCGTGGAAATCGTCGCCGTACCAGGAGGCCATGCCGACCGCGCTGTAGTTCGTATCCTCCTCGGGGACATAAACCCGGCCCGCGACCGTATAAGGCTGGCCGACCCGGTACACGCCGCCGCCTTTCGGCACCGGCTGACCCGGTTCTACGACGCGCGCGCTGGCCGCAACGCCGTAGCGCGGATCGATCCGGCCGGCCATCTGGCCATTGGAGCAATTGGCGAGCGCAAGGCCGCCCAAACCGAGAATAAGAAGGCGTGCGCTCTGGCCAATATGGTGGTTAGCCCCCAAGCGATTCATCCCGCGTACGATCCCCGATCGGTAGCCGCCAGAATACCCCACCGCGCTGCCGGCGGAAACCTCCGGTATGCGCGCTGGTAAATGTTTGGTCCCCCAGGCGGTGGGCGTAGCGAAGGTATGAAATCCTTGCAGGGGCGCTGGCATCGGCCCGGCTCGCCTAGCGGTTTCGTGACAGCAGGCTCGCGCCGCTTTTGGGCCGGCTCAATCCGCCGGAGACCGACGATCTCTGGATTGTGCCCTCATAGCTGATGCCAATGCGAAAACCGCGGGTCCATGCAAGCGTGCAGAAGCGCCGCGTGCTGCCGTGGAGAAATTCAAACCGGCTTGGCAACTGATACGTCTTCGACAACTCGAGGCATGCGCCCCCGGCCGACATATCGACGACGTGGCAGTCAATCGGCACTGTCTTGGGCCCGAGCAAAAGCCTTCCAGTCCGGGGCACCAGACCCCGT
>DASSIJ010000170.1:0-45494 GCA_035692045.1 Pseudolabrys sp.
GCAGCAGATCGTCGTTCCCGTTCTGGCACATCGTTTGCAGTGGGTATTACGTCTTTCACAAATCGTAATACTCAGCGGAGAGAGCGATGAAGAGTTCAGCGAGAATCGCTTCGGTCCTTGGCCTCGTGCTGGTGGCCGCGATGTTTGGAGTAAGGGGCGCTGCCGCAGAGCCGCTCAAGGTTGGTTATAGCGACTGGCCCGGTTGGGTCGCCTGGCAGGTTGCCATCGACAAGGGCTGGTTCAAGGAAGCGGGCGTCGATGTAGCATTTCAATGGTTCGACTATTCCGCGTCAATGGATGCGTTCTCGGCTGGCAAGATTGACGCCAACCTGATGACCAATGGCGACACGATGGTCACGGGCGCCGGTGGCGGCAAAGGAATCATGGTCATGCTGACGGACTATTCAAACGGCAATGACATGATCGTTGGCAAGCCCGGAATCAAAAGCCTCAAGGATCTCAAGGGCAAGAAGGTCGGCATCGAGGTCGGTCTGGTCGAACACTTGTTGCTGCTGCATGGACTGCAAGAATCCGGGATGAAGGAGAAGGATGTCACGCTGGTCAATGCGAAGACCAACGAGACCCCGCAGGTGCTCGCGTCGGGTCAAGTCGATGCGATCGGCGCGTGGCAACCGATATCAGGTGAAGCGATGAAAGGCTTGGCGGGTTCGAAGCCGCTCTACACTTCGGCCAAGGCGCCGGGGCTCATCTATGATGTGCTGGCCGTAAGCCCGACCAGCCTGAAGGCGCGCAAGGACGACTGGATGAAAGTGATCAAGGTCTGGGACCGCGTCGTGCACTATATCGAAGATCCCAAGACTCAGGATGACGCCGTCAAGATCATGTCAGCTCGAGTTGGCTTGCCGCCCGAGGCCTATAAGCCATTGCTCAAGGGCACCAAGCTCATCGACCTTGCGGAAGGAAAGAAGATCTTCAAGAAGGGCAAGGGTCTGGCGTCGCTCTACGGCTCTTCGGAGATTGCAAACGACTTTAACGTGAAAAACGAGGTCTACAAGCAGGCACAGGACGTCAACAGCTATATCGATCCGTCGCTGACCGAAGCACAAAAGTAACTTTGCGCCGCTCGTAAAACGGCCATGACGCGGGCACGCTGGTTTCAGGTTCTTCGGCCGCTGTCGCCTCACGCGAGACTGGTAGCACTCGGATTTTCATTCGTGCTTCCAGTTCTCGCGTGGTGCATCATCAGCTATGTGCCGTTTGTCTGGCATCCGCAGGTCTACATCACCAATCCGGGTTCGGTCGACTATCTGCAGCCGGGCATGCGGATGGGCAGGGCGGCTTTCGAAGACGAAGTCAAAGAGGCGCGCAGCGAGAACAAGGCGCCACCCGAAGGCTATCCGGCGAACCCGATTTATCTGCCGGCGCCGCATGAAGTGTTGCTGGCCTTCTTCACCTCGTTCAAGACACCGCCAGCAGGGCAGGATGGCCAGTGGCTGCATCAAAGCCTCTGGCACAGCATTCAGATTATCTTCTGGGGCTTTGTTATCTCGTCGATCATTGGTGTTCCGCTCGGCATATTGTGCGGCACCTATGCGCTCTTCTCGCGTCTGAGCGAGCCTTTCATCGAATTCTTCCGCTATTTGCCGGCGCCGGCCTTTGGTGCGCTGGCGGTCGCTATCCTCGGAATCTATGACGGGCCGAAGATCACTATCATCGTCATCGGCACCTTGTTCCAGCAGGTGCTCATCATAGCCAACACCACGCGAAAGCTTGATGTCTCATTGGTCGAGGCTGCCATGACCCTCGGTACGCGCAATACGCAAGTGCTGGGGCGCGTCGTCATTCCTGGAATCCTGCCGGACCTTTACCGCGACCAGCGCATCCTCCTCGGCTGGGCCTGGACCTATCTGATCGTTGCCGAGCTGATCGGCACAATGTCCGGGATCACCTGGTTCATCACCCAACAGGCGCGCTACCAGCATTTCGCGAATGTTTATGCCGCGATCATGATGATCGGGATCATCGGGCTTGGTACCGACATCGTTCTGGCTCTCATCGGCCGACGGTTGTTTCCGTGGGACCGCTCGCTGGTCAAGAGTGAATGAACGGGCAGCGGCAAATGCACGACATCCCCAGCGCCGTATCTGCGAAAAGCTACCTGAAGCAGAGCGCGCCCGTGCGCGAACGTTTCAAAAGGCTCAAGGCACGCGAAGTCATCCTCGACGTGCGTGCACTGAGCAAGCATTTCGGGAACGGTGAGCGCTCGACGGTCGCACTCAACAATATCAACTTCACCACGCATCGGCGCGAGTTTCTCTGCATCGTTGGTCCCTCGGGCTGCGGTAAATCCACGCTGGTACGTATCCTCGCGGGGCTCGAAGAGCAGACCGCAGGTGAAGTGCTGCTGCTCGGCAAGCCGGTGATTGGCCCCGGTAGCGACCGCGGCATGGTGTTCCAGGGCTACACGTTGTTTCCGTGGCTGACGGTGAAGAAAAACGTGATGTTCGGTCTCGAGGTCAACGGTCGCGCCAAGTTCGAGGCCGAGCAGCAGGCGATGCAATGGCTGCAATTGATCGGTCTCGAGAAATTCGCTGACGCGTATCCTCATCAGCTGTCCGGCGGCATGAAGCAACGGGTGGCGATCGTGCGGGCACTCGCCAATCAGCCCCGCATCCTGCTGATGGACGAACCGTTCGGGGCGCTCGATGCACAGACGCGCTGTCGCATGCAAGCACATCTGCTCGAAATCTGGCGCAAGATCGACATCACCATCATCTTTATTACCCACGATCTCGAGGAAGCAATTTTCCTCGCCGACCGCATTCTCGTGCTGTCCGCTCATCCAGGCGAAGTCCAGGAACTGATCGAGGTGCCGGTGGCGCGACCGCGCAGCGCAGCGCAATTCATCACACCTGAGTTTCTGAGCACAAAGGCAAGGCTTGATGACCTCATCCATGCATCAAAACACGATAACGACGAGGAGGAGGGCACCTTTTCGATGATCACCCGTCTCACCAATGTCGGCGACGAAGTCGAGTAGGACGGCGACGCAATGTACACGGCCGAAAAAATCAAAAAGACTCAGGAGTCTTTGCGCGCCAAAGGCGTCAAATATTGCATCGGCGCTTACGTCGACATTCATGGCGTGCCGAAGGGCAAGGTCGTTCCGCTCGACCACCTGGCGCATATGGCGCATGGCTCCGAACTCTATACCGGTTATGCGCTCGACGGGCTGGGCCAGGCGCCGAACGATGACGAGATCGCTTCTGTGCCTGACCTCGATCACATCATCCAGCTGCCGTGGGAGCCAAAAATCGCCTGGATGCCGGCCGACAACATCTTCCGCGGCAAGCCTTATCTGCTCAATACTCGCGTCGCCTTGAAAGGCGTGCTCGCGCAGGCGGCCACTCAGGGCCTCGGCTTTAATCTCGGCATCGAGTGCGAGGTCTTCGTGCTGCGCAAGAACGAAGACGGCACGCTTTCAGTGCCCAATCCCGACGATCGCCTCAACAAGCCTTGCTACGATTTGCGCGGATTTATCGATAATTTCACATGGCTCGACCAGGTCGCGAGCTGCATCACCGAGCTTGGATGGGATCTTTATTCTTTCGACCACGAAGACGCGAACGGTCAGTACGAGTTCGATTTTCGCTATGCTGACGCGTTGACGATGTGCGACCGGCTCATATTTTTTCGCGAGATGACCAAGCACTACGCAAAACAGCAGGGGCTGCTGGCAACGATGATGCCAAAGCCGTTCGCCGACAAAACCGGGAACGGCGCGCATTTCAACATGTCGCTTTTCGAGCTTGCCAGCGGTCGCAATCTGTTCGCCTGCCAGCGTGACGCGGATCCGCGTGGTCTCGGCCTCAGCGAGATGGGGTATCATTTCATCGGTGGAATTTTACGGCATGGGCGCGCGCTGTGTGCTGCCTTTGCCCCGACGGTCAACAGCTACAAGCGTCTGGTGCGTCAGGGAGCCATGACCTATTTTTCCTGGGCGCCTGTCTTCAACTCCTACGGTTCAAACAACCGCACCAACTCCGTGCGCGTGCCGCTTGGCGGCGGACGATGCGAATCCCGTAATGTCGATGGCGCGGTAAACCCGTATCTAGCCGCAACACTCGCTCTCGCAGCCGGCCTTGAAGGCATTCGCGAGAAGATCGATCCGCTCGATCCAAACGAGGACAATCTCTACACGATCTCGGAGGCCGAACGACGAGCGCGCAATATCGAATTTCTTCCGCGCACGCTGATGGAGGCTGTGGAGGCATTCGCCAGCGACCCTCTGATGAAGGCAACGCTTGGAAGCGAGTTGCACGACGAATTTATCAAATACAAAACGATGGAATGGGAGGCCTATCATCTTGAGATTAGTCCCTGGGAAATCGAACGCTATACACATTTGTTTTAGCGGTGCGCTATGACGGCGCTTGCAAACCGTGGCCAGACCGTCAGTAGGATAAGCGTTTCGCTGCCCAGCGGCCTGCTCGCTGACCTCGACAATATGGTGCATGCACGCGGCTTTGAATCGCGGTCGCGCGCGATCAACGACATGCTTCATCAGTTTGTCGTCAGTCACCGGCAGGAGATTGGCAACGATGTTATGGTCGGCATCATTGCCCTTTTTTACGACAATTCGGTCGCCGGCTTGCAAAGACAGCTGGCGGATCTTCAGGTGCGCTATATCGACGAAGTCATCAGCTCGTTGCATGTGCATCTGATGGACAACCAGACGATGGAGGTCGTGCTGGTGCAGGGGCCCGCCAGAAAGCTGCAGATTATCGCGGACGAGATGACGTCGCGTCGCGGCGTGATCTCAGGTAAGATACATTTGGTCGCGTCGCTTATCCCGCAACTGCATCCCTTCATCGGCGGCCTCTATCAAGCACGAGGTTCTGCGTCATGATCTCCAAACTATTCACGCGCCGTTCACAAAAAGCGGGGCTTTTCCCTGTGCCGGCGCGCGAGCGACGTCATCATCCGGACTTCGACAAATTCGGGACGCAAGGCTGGAAGGCGCTCGACGCCGAAGGCAAGATTTCGGAGGAGGGATGGCGCAAGGAGCAGAAATGGGCGCTCGATATGGGTTTGCCGGGCGCCGAAAGTCTTACCGACAAGACCATACCAACTTTCGCGCGTGGTGAGTTGCCGCATTTTGCCGGCATCAATACGTTTCTCAAGGCGCCATACGTTGAGAATGTACGCGACGTCGGCAAATACGATGCTGCAGTGATTGGCATTCCGTTCGATTCCGGCACAACTTATCGACCTGGCACGCGCTTTGGCCCGCAGGGCATTCGTCGTATCTCCGCACTTTATACGCCTTACAACTATGAGCTCGGCGTCGATCTGCGTGAGCAGATGACGTTGTGCGATGCCGGTGACGTATTCACGATTCCGGCCAATTTGGAAAAGAGCTTTGACCAGATCACGCGCGGGGTCGGTCACGTAGCCTCGTCAACCGCGTTGCCGATAATGCTCGGCGGCGACCACTCCATTGGCTTTCCGTGCGTGCGCGGGATTGCACAATGCACCAGCAAGCGTATCGGGATCATCCATTTTGACCGTCACATCGATATTCAGGAGAAAGATCTCGACGAACGCATGCACACGACGCCGTGGTACTGGGCGACGAACCTACCCAATGTGCCGGCGACGAATCTTGTGCAGCTTGGTATCGGAGGCTGGCAAGTGCCGCGCTACGGCGTGCAAGAGGCTCGCAAGCGCGGTACCAACGTGCTGACCATAGCCGATATTGAGAAGATCGGGCTGGAAAAGACCGCCGAGATCGCGCTCGAGCTTGCGTGGAAGGACGCCGATGCCGTCTACATTTCATTCGATGTTGACTCTGTCGACTGCGGCTTCGTGCCCGGTACCGGCTGGCCTGAACCAGGCGGGTATCTGCCGCGCGAGGCGCTGAAGATTTTGGGGCTGGTTGCCGCGGAAGGCGTCTGTGGCCTGGAAGTGGTCGAGGTCTCGCCGCCTTACGATACTTCCGATATCACATCGCTTTTCGGCGTGCGCGTCGTGGTCGAGGTGCTCGGCTCCTTGGTGGCGCACGGCAAACTAGGCAGTCACAAGCACATTATCGACAAACCAGTTCAGTATTGAAGGTGGGTCATGCACAGGGGACACGATCACAGCCATCATCATCACGGCGACGGATCGGCCGAAGCCGGCCACAATCACCGCGCACCCGCGCGCAATGTTGTGCAATGGCAAACGCCGCACAAGGCGGAACAGGAACCGGAAGGCGAACCGCGCGAGCCTGACCTTGACCTGGTGGAGGCGGCCTTTGTCGAAGGCTTTGCACGAACCACGGATCCGACCAGCTTCTTACGTCTTGCGCATATCCCTTTCGAGGCAATCGATGCGGATGGCCGCAAACTGGTCATGCTGCGTGTCGAAACCGAAGCCGTGACCGATGTCGGCTCGGTGACGCCGCACCTAGGAGGCGAATCGCTACGCTACGATCCCTTGCCTGCGCGGATGGTCGTGCAGCGGCGGCGGCTGCGCTTCGTGTACTTTGACGGCGGCAGGCTACGACTGCTCTCGCTCGCCGACGCCTCGGCGCTCACCGCGGTTTAGGCACTCAGCCTCGAGTGTGTTGCGCTCGCCCCGTCGCCGAGTGCTCCTTTCGCCTCGATGAAGCGGACGATATCCTCGAGCCCCTGGCCGACGCGCAAATTGGTCATGACGAAAGGTCGTGCTCCACGCATGCGACAGGCGTCACGTTGCATCACTTCGAGTGAGGCGCCGACGTGAGGGGCAAGATCGATCTTGTTGATGACCAGCAGATCGGATCGCGTAATTCCAGGGCCGCCCTTCGACGGAATTTTCTCGCCGGCGGCAACGTCGATCACGTAGATCGTCAGATCTGCGAGCTCGGGCGAGAAGGTCGCGGCTAGATTGTCACCGCCGGACTCGATCAGCACCAGGTCCAGATCAGGGAAACGCTGGCGCATGTCAGCCACCGCCGCGAGATTGGCTGAGGCATCTTCACGGATCGCAGTGTGTGGGCAGCCACCGGTCTCAACGCCGGCAATTCGGTCGGGCGCCAGAGCACCCGAACGCACAAGATATTCTGCGTCCCATTTGGTGTAGATGTCGTTCGTGATCGCCGCGATGTCGTAATGGTCGCGCATGCGCTTGCACAGCGAGTCCATCAGCGCCGTCTTGCCAGATCCGACCGGACCTCCGATGCCTACGCGAAGTGGACCGTGAGAACTCTTCATGGCGGCGGACTCCTTTCGTCAACTCCGGAACAGCCGAGTGTATTGTGTTTCGTGCCGCATGGCGGCGATGTCGGCGCGGAATGCTGCGCCTCCCGCATCGTCGAGTGCGGCGTCGAGCGCGCGCTTGACGGTTGCTGCGACCGCAGGCTCAAGCGCAACGATCACGCGCTGACCATCGGTCTGTCCGAGGGGAATAAGGCGGATGCCGGCCGAAACCCAGTTCGCGGCCAAAGCCTGCAAATAAGCGGAGAGCGATTGCTTAAGTGGCAACTCATGCCCTGCGGCGGCAACTGCCACCGCGACCGGGTAGGCGAGTGGTCCTTTGTAAATCTTGGCGAAGCGATCGAGTGCCGTACAGGGCCAAGCCGACTGCGTTGCCTCGATGAAAGCGCGGCCTTGCGCGGTGGTCTCCAGGAAACGCTCGCGCGACGGCGCCAGAGCTGCAGCAAGCTCGGCGACCTCGCAAAGCGCACTGTTGTTGCCGATCACGCAGGCGCGGTGAGCATGCGCGAAGAGCACCGCGTCGCAGAAACCAGCGCCGTCGGACAGCAAAGTAGCCAACCATTGGCAGAGTGTATTGGCGCTCGTTACGTCGCCCGCTTCAACGGCCCATTCCAGCCCGCTTGAATAGGAGAACGCCCCAACGGGGTAGGCCGGTGAAAGCCAAGCCATCAGCCGGTAAAGCGCGGGCGTTGTAACACCCTCGCGCTCATTTCCGTGCAAGTGGGAATCCGGTTCTTCGGCGCTGATGGCCCTGGGTCCCCGCTTTCGCGGGGACGAGCGGCCTAATAACGCGGGCCGCTTCCTAGCCATGCGCGTGCTCGTGGTGATCATAAGCACCGGTCTCCGGATCGAACGGGGCAACGAGATAGGAGAGCGACGCACCAAGCCCGCTGAGCATCTCTTCAAGAACATGATCGCGGCGGATACGCAGACCGTTCCCGGCGATCTGGACTTCGGTATGGCGGTTGCCGAGATGCCAGGCGACGCGTGCCAACTCCTGCGCGCTTGCCGCTGTAATCTCGACAAGATCCTCGGCCTTGCCGGTCACACGGACCAGTGAGCCGTCCTCGAGCAGCAGACCGTCGCCGTCATGCAACTGGGTCGGCCGCGGCAGATCCAGTAGATAAGTTGCGCCGTGCTCACCGACGAAGACAACACGGCGGCGATGCCGGTCCTGCGCATCAAGCACAATGAAATCGCGTGCGGCCTCTGGATCCCAGGCTGCGGCCGGCTTGATCTCGGTGATGCGTCTCATCGTAGGCCTAAAAGAGGAAATATCGCTGCGCCATTGGCAACACGTCGGCGGGCGCACACGTCAGCAACTCGCCATCGGCAGTCACTTCGTAGGTTTCCGGGTCGACTTTGATGTCCGGGGTGGCAGCATTGTGTACCATGCTCTTCTTCGAAATATCGCGTGTGTGCTCGACTGCCACCAGCTGCTTGTCGATGCCAAGCTTACGGTGCAAACCGCCTTTGAGCGCTGCCTTTGAGACGAACACCACTGCGGACGCCGCGCGCGCCTTTCCGAACGCGCCGAACATAGGCCGGTAGTGCACGGGCTGCGGCGTCGGAATTGAGGCGTTGGGGTCTCCCATCTGGGCGGCGGCGATGCTGCCACCCTTGATGATGATCTCCGGTTTTACGCCGAAGAAAGCCGGCGCCCACAACACAAGATCGGCCATCTTACCTTTTTCGACGGAACCGATGTGCCGGGACACACCATGCGCAATCGCCGGGTTGATCGTGTATTTGGCGACATACCGTTTGGCACGGACATTGTCATTGTCTCCCTTTTCCTGGGGCAGCCGGCCACGCTGTTTCTTCATCTTGTCCGCGGTCTGCCAGGTACGGATGATCACCTCGCCAATGCGTCCCATCGCCTGGCTGTCTGATGACATCATCGAAAGTGCGCCGATATCGTGCAGGATGTCTTCCGCCGCGATCGTTTCCTTACGGATTCGGCTTTCGGCAAATGCAAGATCCTCGGCGATCGACGGATCGAGATGGTGGCACACCATCAGCATGTCGAGATGCTCGTCGATCGTATTTTTCGTGAATGGCCGCGTCGGATTCGTGGAGGAGGGCAGCACGTTCTTCAGGCCCGCGACCTTGATGATGTCCGGCGCATGGCCGCCGCCGGCGCCTTCGGTATGAAATGCGTGGATGGTTCGGCCTTTGAAGGCCTTGATTGTATCCTCAACGAAACCGCTTTCGTTCAGCGTGTCGGTGTGAATCATGACCTGCACATCGTAGTCGTCGGCGACCGACAGGCAGCAGTCGATCGCGGCTGGCGTGGTCCCCCAGTCCTCGTGCAGCTTGAGTGCACAGGCGCCGGCCTTGATCATTTCCTCCAGCGCTGCAGGCCGCGAGGCATTGCCCTTGCCGGCGAAGCCGAGATTCATGGGAAAGGCATCCGCCGCCTGGATCATGCGGCCTATGTGCCAAGGGCCGGGCGTGCACGTGGTCGCGTTCGTGCCAGCGGCAGGGCCGGTGCCGCCGCCGAGCATCGAGGTGATACCCGACATCAACGCATCGTCAATCTGTTGCGGACAGATGAAGTGGATATGCGTGTCAAAGCCGCCGGCCGTGAGAATTTTTCCTTCGCCTGCGATCGCCTCGGTTCCCGGCCCGATGACAATGCTCACGCCGGGCTGGATGTCAGGATTGCCCGCCTTGCCGATAGCGGCGATGCGGCCGTCCTTGAGTCCGACGTCGGCCTTCACGATTCCCCAGTGATCGAGGATGAGTGCATTGGTAATGACGGTGTCGACTGCGCCTTGCCTGTTGGTGGCTTGCGACTGCCCCATCCCATCACGAATGACCTTGCCGCCGCCGAATTTCACCTCCTCGCCATAAGTAGTGAAATCCTTCTCGACCTCGATGACCAGATCAGTGTCGGCCAGCCGGACACGATCACCGGTGGTCGGCCCAAACATGTCGGCGTAGACGCGCCGCGAGAGTTTTCCCGGCATGGATCAACCCCTCAGAGCTTGCCCATCACGCTTTGACGAAAGCCGTAGATCGTTCGCTTGCCGGCGAGTGCAACCAGGTTTACTTCGCGTGTCTGTCCCGGCTCGAAACGCACTGCCGTTCCCGCCGCAATATCCAGCCGCATTCCACGTGCTTTCTTGCGGTCGAACGACAAGGCCGGATTCGTCTCGAAGAAATGATAGTGCGAGCCGACCTGGATCGGCCGGTCACCGGTATTGGAAACGGTAAGTACTATTGTCTTGCGGCCCGCGTTCAGCTCGATCTCGCCGTCCTCGATAAACATTTCGCCAGGGATCATCAGAAGACCCCCGCGTACAGACCAGCTCCGATTGGCAGGCAGAGCGCGCCGACAACACGAATTGCAGGGCGCAAGGAAAAATGCGTCATGGTCGCTGCGAAACCGATACCTGCAAGATGTAGCGCAGCGGTGGCAAGTGCGAAGCCCGCCATGTATTCGACGCCGTTCAGCGTATCCGCGACTTCGCTGCCGTGCGCGTGGCCGTGGAACACCGCAAACACCGCCAAGATTCCGGCACCAACGGCAACCGGGAGGTCTACGGCCAGCGCCACCAAAAGCCCGAGCGCGACCACCGAAGCAAGAATGCCCGGCTCCACGAACGGCACCGGCACACCTTCCATACCAACAACGCCACCGACCAGCATCACGCCGACGAAGACGGCCGGCCAAACCCAGAGCGCACGGCCGCCTTTCAGGCCCGCCCAAAGTCCAACCATGACCATCACCGTCACGTGGTCGAGCCCTCCGAGCGGGTGTCCCAGTCCGGCAGTGAATGAGGTCGTTGAACCATGGCCAACGTGCGCAACGGCCGGGCCTGCGGCGAGCACGAGGAGCATTGCGATTGGAACCAGTCTTTTCATGTGTTGCGTCCTTTAGCGGATCGGATTGTGAACGGTGACGAGCTTGCTGCCATCGGGAAATGTAGCTTCGACCTGGATGTCGTGAATCATCTCGGGAATGCCATCCATGACCTGCGCGCGCGTGAGGACCTGCGCGCCGGCCTCCATCAGCCCGGCGACGGTTTTTCCGTCACGCGCGCCCTCCAGGATGAAATCGGTAATAAGTGCGATGGCTTCGGGGTGATTGAGCTTCACGCCACGCTCGAGCCGGCGGCGCGCCACAATCGCTGCCATGGCGACCAACAACTTGTCTTTTTCACGCGGGGTCAGATTCATTGTGCCCTCACTGCAGCCAGAGCCGCGGCAATGGTACGCCGAGTGCCGGTAACAGTACGGACAAATCGTGACGGAGCGCGGCGCCATCCGAAGCGCAAAGCCGCGCTACCGCGATCCCGTTCCAGGCAGAGATTCCAACCTCACCGGCGAACTGTTCGCTGCGGGTGCGCACGGTGGCGACCATCTCTTCGTCGCCCGGCACGGCCAGCACAGTAGCAACGGCTACGGCGCCAGCTGTGATTGCAGGCTGTGCCAGCTTGCGGGCAATCGCGCCGTCCAGACGAACACTTTCGGCGAACAGGAGCCGACCTCCGTGTCGTATGCGCCAGCGATCAATGAGATGGCCTTCATGCACGGCCTCGCCCATGGCGGATCGGCCGAATACGATGGCTTCCGCCATCACCAGCGTGGCGCCGGCTGCCAGATTGACGTCAATGCGGCGCGAGAGGCGTGCACGGTCAAACAGAATAGTCTCTTGCGGAAGCCAAAAACATCGGCTGCCCGCCAAGGCATCGATCGCAAGCGTAACGGCGGCGTTCCCGCCGGTCGATTTGTAGATTTTTTCCGCCGCGGCAGTACCAGCGAGGAGCCGAGCCCCGGTCCCGAGTGAAATCCTGATCGAAAATTCGTCGCCGCCGGTCATGCCACCCGCGGTGTTGATGAGCACGGCTTCCAGCATTTCGGGCGACGAGTTAGGGAAACGAACCCGCAAGGAACCAGCCTCGCGGACAGCGATCCGACGCGTGCCGATGCCGTCAGCACCGACCGTGAAGTCGATCTGCCCGCTGGCGCGATTGGCCGCAAGAGCATCCGTGCATGGTCCGGCAGCCAATGCCGGCTGCAAAGCACGCTGCGCCTCTATGCGGGTCATATTGCCAAGGCGCGCTTGAGCGCCCCTTCGTCCATCGAGGATTTATCGCAAGCATAGACGATCGAGCCACGCTCCATGACGGCGAAATGATCGCCCAGTTCGCTGGCAAAATCGAGGTATTGCTCCACAAGTACGATTGCCATTTGGCCGAGCCCGCGCAGGTAGGCGATGGCGCGGCCGATGTCCTTGATGATCGAGGGCTGAATGCCTTCGGTCGGCTCATCAAGCAGCAGCAGTCTCGGCCGCATCACAAGCGCGCGGCCAATTGCCAGTTGTTGCTGTTGCCCGCCGGAGAGATCACCGCCGCGGCGTTTGAGCATGCTGCTCAGCACCGGAAATAGCGAAAATACATCATCGGGTACACTTCGTTCGTCGCGCGACAGCGGGGCGAAGCCGGTTTCAAGATTCTCCTCAACCGTAAGCAATGGGAAGATCTCCCGGCCCTGAGGTACAAAGGCAACGCCGTTGCGCGCACGCGACACCGTGGACAGCCTGGTAATATCGGCGCCGCCAAGCAGAATGCTGCCTTTGCTCACGGGATGTTGGCCAACGATTGCGCGCAACAGGCTAGTCTTGCCGACCCCGTTTCGGCCAAGCACGCAGGTGACCTTTCCCGCCTCGGCTTTGAGAGAAATACCGCGCAAGGCCTGTGCGGCGCCGTAGTGGAGATCAATGCCATTGATTTCCAGCATGGTCACCGCCCCAGATACACTTCAACAACGCGGTCGTTGGTTGACACCTGATCGATGGTGCCTTCCGCCAGCACCGAGCCTTCGTGCATGCAGGTCACCTTGACGCCAAGTTCGCGCACAAATGCCATGTCATGCTCGACAACAATGACCGTCTTGTCGCGGTTGATTTCCTTGAGCAACTCCGCAGTTTGCAGGGTTTCGGCATCGGTCATACCAGCGACCGGCTCGTCGACGAGAAGCAGTTTCGGCTCCTGTGCCAGCAACATGCCGATTTCCAGCCACTGCTTCTGGCCATGCGACAGGCTCCCGGCCACGCGCGAACGCACATTTTTGAGCCTTGTCGTGTCCAGGATGTCATCGATACGATCCTGCTGCGTCGGGGTATTTTCCCACATCAGTGTCGCTCGTACACGCCGGTCGTTTTTCAGTGCCAACATCAGATTGTCCTCGACTGAATGCATGTCGAAGACCGTCGGCTTCTGAAACTTGCGGCCGATGCCAAGCTCGGCAATCTCGGTCTCATCAAGCTTCGAGAGATCATAGGAACCCTGTTCGAAATAGACGTCGCCTGCGTCCGGCCTGGTTTTGCCGGTGATGACATCCATCATCGTGGTCTTGCCGGCACCGTTCGGTCCGATAATCGCACGCATTTCGCGCGGCTCGATCACGAACGACAACTCGTTGAGCGCCCTGAAGCCGTCGAACGACACTGTGATGCCGTCGAGATAGAGCAGGGCGGAGGTCGTTTTCGGCTCCATGCGGGCTACTCCGCCGCGTGCGGGGCTGGCGCCGGCAGCGCAATGAGCTTTTTCTCGGCCCGCCGTTCGTGCCAGTGTTGGAAAGTGCCAACGATTCCGCGCGGCAGCAGAAGCGTCACCGCAACGAACATCCCACCAAGCACAAACAGCCAGTAAGGCGCGAGCCAGCCGGTGGTGAAGAACGTCTTTGCGTAGTTGACGACGAAGGCGCCCAACACCGCGCCCGTAAGGGTGCCGCGGCCGCCCACGGCCACCCAGATTACCGCTTCGATCGAGTTGGCCGGCGCGAATTCGCCCGGGTTGATAATGCCGACCTGCGGTACGTAAAGGGCTCCGGCGACTCCGGCCATGCAGGCGGACAGCGTGAACACAAACAGCTTATAGGCTTCAACACGATAACCGAGGAAGCGCGTGCGCGCTTCCGCGTCGCGAATCGCGATCAACACCTTGCCGAACTTTGAAGTCACGATGGCGCGACAGATCAAGAACGACAGGGCCAATGCGACGCACGAGATTACGAGCAGGCCATTGCGCGTGCCTTCAGCCTGCACATTGAAGCCGAGAATATCCTTGAAGTCGGTGAGGCCGTTATTCCCGCCAAAGCCGAAATTGTTTCGAAAGAAGCCGAGCATCAGCGCATAGGTCATCGCCTGCGTGATGATCGATAGATAGACTCCGGTCACGCGGCTTCTGAACGCGAACCACCCGAACACGAACGCCAGCACACCAGGCGCGAGAAAGATCATGAGCGCGGCGTAGGCGAAATGATTGAAGCCGTACCAATAGAACGGCAGTTCCTGCCAGTTCAGGAACACCATGAAGTCTGGCAAGACAGGGTTGGCGTAGACTCCGCGAGTGCCGATTTGCCGCATCAGGTACATGCCCATCGCGTATCCGCCGAGCGCAAAGAAAGCGCCATGCCCGAGCGAGAGGATGCCCGCATAACCCCAGATGAGATCGATCGAGAGCGCCAGCATGGCGTAGCAAATGTATTTGCCAAACAGCGCGACGAGATATGTTGAGACATGGATCGCTGAACCTGCTGGAACCAGCAGGTTCAGTATCGGGATCGCGATCGCGAAGGTCGCCAGCAGTGCCAGAAAAATGCTGGAGCCCTTGTCAAGCGATCGTGTGAGCGGGAAGGCGCCCATTCAGGCCTCCACGGCTCGGCCCTTGAGCGCGAACATGCCTCGCGGACGCTTCTGGATGAAGAGAATGATGAGGACGAGAATGGCAATCTTGCCAAGCACGGCGCCGGCATAGGGCTCGAGGAATTTGTTTGCGATGCCGAGCGTGAATGCGCCAACGAGAGTGCCCCACAGATTGCCGACGCCGCCGAAGACCACAACCATGAACGAATCGATGATGTAACCTTGACCCAGATTGGGTGAGACGTTGTCGATCTGTGACAGCGCCACGCCGGCGATGCCGGCGATGCCGGAGCCTAACCCGAAGGTCAGCGCATCGATCCTCGCCGTGCGGATGCCCATAGCTGCGGCCATCGATCGGTTCTGCGTGACCGCCCGCATTTCCAGCCCGAGCCGCGTGAATCGCAACATGCCGAGCAGCGCGACGAACACCGCGAGCGTGAAGCAGATGATCCAGAGGCGGTTGTACGTGATGGTGATACCGCCGAGATCGAAGGCGCCACTCATCCAGGAAGGGTTGCCGACTTCCTTGTTGGTCGGTCCGAAGATGGTGCGCACCGCCTGTTGCAGGATCAGTGACAGGCCCCAAGTGGCGAGCAGTGTCTCCAGAGGACGCCCGTAAAGAAAGCGGATGATGCTGCGTTCGATCGCAATGCCAACGGCGCCAGCGACAACGAAGGCAAGCGGCACGGCGATGACCAGCGAGTAATCGAACAGCGCAGGGTTATGAGTGCGAATGAGCTCCTGCACGACAAAGGTCGTGTACGCGCCCAGCATCACCATTTCACCGTGCGCCATATTGATGATGCCCATCACGCCAAAGGTGATGGCCAAACCGATTGCAGCCAACAGCAAGACTGAGCCGAGCGAGAGCCCGTACCAGGCATTCTGAAGCGCACCCCAAAGTGCAAGATTGCCCTGGATCTTTGTGCTGGCGGATGCTGCCGCCTGCCGCACCGCCACAGGCACATCCGGCGGCAGGCCATCGATGAGACCAAGCGCGTCCTGATCGCCGCGGTCGCGGATCATGGCTATAGCGGCGATCTTGTCTTCTGCGCTGGCGTCGTCGGAATAAAGGATTATCGCTGCACGTGCTTCCGCGAGCGCCTTTTTTACGCGTGGGTCGGTTTCCTTTTCCAGTGCCTTGTCGATGTTCCCCAGCGCGGTGGAGTCGCGCGATTTGAATACGGCCTGCGCGGCGTCGAAACGTCGGCTCGGCTCTTTTGCCATCAATGTCAGCGACCCGAGCGCGGCATCGAGCATGCCGCGTACCCGGTTGTTCAGCCGAACGTTATCGATATCGGATGGCGGCGTAGCCACGGGTTCACCGGTGGCGGCGTCAGTCAGTTTGTCAGACGGATCCTTGATGAAGAGCTTCTTGGCCTCGGTCGAATACAACAAGCGTTGATCCTTGAGCGCTTCGAGCAGTGGGCCCGTACGCGGATCGCCGCTCGCCGCGAGTGCGTCGATGGCATCGGCCGTATCACCGAACGAGTCGGTCGTGAAGCCGACGAGCGCGTCCTCGTACGCCCCAGAATGGGCAGCTGTCGCGCCGGCGAATAGAAATCCGACGACGAATACGAGCGCCACGATGCGATCGTAGAAGCTACGCATTGCATTCCGTCCCGGCAAACCGCGTGAACGAAGAGGCGGCGGCATGACCGCCGCCTCCCGCATTCTCAGACAAAGATCAGGACGCCTGACCGCCGCATTTCTTGGTGATCTTGTTGTAGTTACCGCACTTCAGGGTCACCCAGTCGGCCTCGAGATCCTTCGAGCCCGGCAGGAAGTCGGACCAGGCGTCGCCCGGGACGAGACCCTTGGTCTTCCACACCACATCGAACTGGCCGTCGCCGCGGATTTCGCCGATGAACACGGGTTTGGTGATGTGGTGGTTTGGCAGCATCTTGGAGGTGCCGCCGGTGAGATTTGCCGCTTCAATGCCGGGCAGGGCGTCGATCACCTTGTCTGCATCGGTTGACTTCACTTTCTCAACCGCTTTCACCCACATATTGAAGCCGATCACGTGAGCTTCCATCGGATCATTGGTGACGCGCTTCGGATTCTTGGTGAAGGCCTGCCATTTCTTGATGAACTCGGCGTTGCCTGAACTCTTGATCGACTCGAAGTAATTCCACGCGGCGAGGTGCCCGAGCAAAGGCTTGGTATCGAGTCCGGCGAGCTCTTCTTCTCCAACCGAGAATGCGACCACGGGAATGTCGGTCGCCTTGATGCCCTGATTGCCAAGCTCCTTGTAGAACGGAACATTGGCGTCGCCATTGATGGTCGACACGACCGCGGTCTTCTTGCCCGCGGAGCCGAACTTCTTGATGTCGGCGACGATGGTCTGCCAGTCGGAGTGACCGAAGGGCGTATAGTTGATCATGATGTCTTCTTCTTTGACACCTTTTGCCTTCAGGTAGGCTTCAAGGATCTTGTTGGTGGTGCGCGGATAAACGTAGTCCGTGCCGGCGAGAACCCAACGCTTCACGGACCCACCATCCTTACTCATGAGATAATCGACGGCGGGGATAGCCTGCTGGTTCGGTGCAGCGCCCGTGTAAAACACATTCCTTTCCGACTCTTCACCTTCGTATTGCACGGGATAAAACAGGATCGAGTCGAGCTCCTTGAAGACTGGCAGCACTGATTTGCGTGATACCGAAGTCCAGCATCCGAATACGACAGCGACTTTGTTTTTTGAGATTAACTCGCGCGCTTTTTCGGCGAAGAGCGGCCAATTCGACGCCGGGTCAACGACGACCGCTTCAAGTTTTTTCCCAAGCAAACCGCCTTTCTTGTTCTGTTCATCAATCAAGAACAGCATCGTATCCTTCAACGTCGTCTCGCTGATGGCCATTGTTCCCGACAGCGAGTGAAGAATGCCGATCTTGATCGTATCTTCAGCGGCTGCCTGGTAGGTGGCGGCAAAACCGAATGCGAAGCCAGCCGCGGCGGAAAGCCAGCGGCAAGCACGCGGTCGCGCAGCGACCGTCCTTTTCATGTCCAGCATCGTGTCTCCCCTGTTTTTGACGCAAGCAAATCGAGCCCGGTCCCGGCTTGGTGAACTCTTGAGTCGCAAGGTGCGTGCCAAACAAAAGGGAGCGGAATTGCCTGACGCCGCTATCTGGTCAGGTGCCATCGAAGGGCGTTGACGGCGAAGGCGGCACAATGGCGTGCACATTTATTGAGCGGTGCAGGCGCTAGTCTTTAGGCAGATTGCCCCCTTTACATGCTCGAAGCGGTGCCGCTGCCCGGTCCATGCATGCCCAGGGCAAAAAACATTGCACATCGATGAATTGCCGTTGCATCGCAGGATCAAAAATGCTGCAAAGCAAAAGCCGGGAATTCGGGAGGCTGAATATGGCTTCTGCGAAATTCTTTAGAAAGCAGGCTGAAAAGTGCGCAGGCATGGCAAGGCGGACCCACGACGAAGACAGCCGCCAGAGGTGTGAACAATTGGAGCGCACCTACTGTTACCTTGCCGAAATGGAAGAACGGCAAGCCGACGATCCTGACCGTAGGCCCGCCGCTTAAACGCACGCTTTTCTGTTGCTGGATTGATGGCGTGGCACGGTTGCAGTGCTGTGCTCGCCCAACGTTGTCGGATGACCGCGACATCCTTAAATGGGAATTCGCGCACCGAAGCTGCTAACCCTGCCAAGTCGAAGCCAAAACCCGATGCCGACAGGGCAGGGTTCGAGGCTACTCTCGTGTATTCGGTGATCGCCGTTTGACGATGTCCTGCACCTGACGGATTTCGTCCTCCGTCAATTGTTCGATTCCGACAAAGAAGTTTTTAGCCTCGCTGACTCGAATAAGTTCGTCCAGCTTTACTTGTAACGCTGCACTGTGCCGATTTTGAGAGTTCTGAATCAGAAACACCATTAGAGCCGTAACGATGCTTGTGCCTGTATTGATAACGAGCAGCCAAGAATCCGAATAGTGGAAGATCGGCCCAGTTGCGGCCCAAATAATCACGATGGTGAGGGCGAAAAGAAATGCGAGTGGACGGCCCGCCTCTGTAGCAATGAAATGGGCAACGTTGGCAAACGCAACCTGCGCTGGGCTTGATTTCGTAATTGTATGGTTGCCATTCATCGTTGGCTCCTCTGGAGGATTACAAAGAAAAATCGGAAGACCCGAACTCATTCGCAAACGTCACCGCTATAGCCAGGTTGGCTAGCGCAGTAAGTCAATGTGCCCGGGTCGATCGGCAACACATATCTAAAGAAGTCAAAAATGTTGCGGCCGGATCTTGGGGGAGATCCGGCCGCTCGCGAACCCGGTCTGGGGACGGGGAGGGGTGGGGACGTGACCGGGAGCGCGAATTCCTTTTCTTCTCAGCGGGCGGAAACGGTGGCGGGTGACCTGCGCGGTTCGTCGAGCGAAACCCAAACGTTCGGATCGAACTGCGACTGGCGCTTCACAAAGCGGTAGCCGGTCTTGGTCCAGGGCAGGACCTGCGGCTCCTGATTGTCGAGAACGAATTCGCCGCGATCGGTCTTGATTGTCAGCACAGCGTGGCCGTCGCCCTTTTTGTCGCGCACGACCGTGATGAGCAGCGCCTCGCGCGGCCAGCCCGCCTGCATGAGCATGCGGCGCTTGAGCAGCACATAATCTTCGCAGTCGCCGTAGCCGTCGTCGGGATAATTCCAGCGCTCGACCACGCCCCAGTGTTCGAGGTCGGTCATCGGCTTGATCGCCTCGTTCACCCAGGCATTGACCTTCACCATGTCGGTCCAGGCCTTGGTCGTGAGGACGACATCACGCGGCTCGGACGGGGTGGTCGCGCATTCCGACGTATATTCGATGCAGAAATCGATCCAGCCGATCGGCGGCCGCGTGGCTTCGCCGACGGTCACGAAAACGGGACGCTCGGATCCACCCAAGGGTCCGCCCAGGGACGCCGTGGTGTCGCCGGCCTGCGCCGGGCCCGTGGAAGCAGCCAAAACCGCAGCGCCGGCGAGAGCCAGCGTGGTGACGGCCCGAAGTACCTGTTTGAAACGCCCGGCCATTGTGGCCCCTTCCCCTTGTTGGGGCCACATTTCCCACAAACCGTTTGTATTGGCGCTAAGTCGAGCAAGTCATTTTGAGAAGTATTGAAATAAAACTCGACACGAATACTTATAAAAGTAGAGTAGAGCTCGACTAAAATCTTACACAATACAATTTAGCTAAAATTGTCGGCATTAACGGGTGGGAGGCAAATGATACGGCCGTACGCGGCTTCGCGGCAGGTCGTTTACGATTTGTGGTAGCTGGATGTGTTCTGGGCAACGCGAAAGATGACCGCGCGCCTGGATTGTTGCTTGTGGAATTGCCGGCAAATTCCTGCGCGGCGTTTACGCAGCAGTGACCCTATTCGCCGGTCACATTGTCCTCAACGAAATCGGGGTGCTGCAGCCGCATGAATTCGATGGCGAAGCCATCTTCGATATGGCGCACGACGCGGCCTTGCGTCTTGCCGACCGTGACGACCGCACCAACCGGTGGCCGCAGATCCGGTGAGATGCCGATTGCTGCGCCGGATTGCGACAAGTCGATAACGCGGCAGGCGACGTTTGTGCCGTTCGGCAACACCACGCGCGCCGTCGCGTTGCGGGGCGCAAAGCGGTCATGGCGGCGGTCTTCCGGCAGGTTAAGGATTTGCCGGTTTGCGAGCCAGGTCAGCTGCGCTGCAAGCTTGTCGCGCTTGCGCAGCGTTGCCGAGATGCTCATTGCGAAGCCATTTTCCAGGACGCGGGCTATTTTGCCTTCGAGCCTGCCCAAATGATCGACGTAGGCAATCACCCTTTCACCGGTCTGTCCTGCGATCGGCGCAACCAGGGCCATTCCGCCCGGCGACATGTCGGTCACCTGGCACGGAAACTCGCGCCGGTCGGCGAGCATGTAGCGCCCAAGCAGGTTAACCTTCACGCGTTGATGGCGGCGACGTTCCTCGGTCAGAGGCGGTTTCACCGGTTTGGTTAGTGGCAGGGCCATAGCTATCGGGATCGGAAAGGATTTCCGCAGTCATCGAGCCTATTAGCCTATCGTTAATGATGGGTTAGCCGGCTGGCTTGTCGGCCGGCAATTCACGGCCGCCGCTGTAAACGAGGAAACCGTGCCTTGTTTGGGGCTCGGCGGACGCCGAACGGATGCGCGGGTGGCCGGAATTTGATTGCTCCGCACCGACGTGACGAAATGTGCGGAGGTCGAGCTCGCTCATGGCGCGTTCGCCGAGCCAGTAGGGTGGCGCCAGGGGAGCCAACACGCCGAGCGCGCGAACGCGGCTGTGGCCTTCAAGCACGAGCGGCAACAGCAGCAATTCGAGCTCGGTTTCGGTCCCATCTTGGGTGCGTCCAAGAACGCCTGCAACGACGCCGACGTTTTCACTCAAGACCGCGCCAAGTAAATTCTCAAGCTGCTCCCGGCTCGCCTCGCTCCATAAACCATTAAAGGGCTCGCCCTTGATTTCGCGTGCAAACAGCGCGCAAACCCGGGTACCGGCAAGACGAAATCTGATGCCGTCGACAAAATCCGCCGCCAGCATGAAAGTGTCGCCGAGGACATGGCGAATATCGCCCGGATTGATGTCCGAGCGGGCAGGAGCCCAGCGCAGGCCTCGTCGGCGGTTCCAGTGATCAAACACCGCGCGGGTGGAAGCGTGTTTCATTGCGACACCTGTTCGGTCGCGACGGGCCGCGCCTGTCCCCCGTCGGTACAGGCGCGCCGGTCTTTCTGCCCCGATGCTTCGTATGGGGCACGGCGCGTGCCGAACCAAGCGGACCGGATGACGATCTGCGGTTAGTGTTAAAACGAGAGGCAGATTGGCATTGCGCCGGTGCCCCCGTATGGTCGCGACAGGTTGCCGTACTGGAAATTGAGAGCCTCGGGGAGGCGATGGGATGTGACCAAGCCGTCTAAGGCGTGGCATTAACCCCGCAACGCGGCTCGAGGGAGGGCGAAAGCCCTCCCTTTTTCCTTGCCCCGATCCACCTTGCGCTGGCTGGCGAAGCTGCGTAACTGCAGGGCTCCCACCCTGCGGATCTCCTTGTGAAGCGCGAACCGGTTTTCAACATCCCTTCCGTTGTCATCGCGGTGCTGGCCGTGCTGGCGATCATTCACTTGGTGCGCACGCTGATGCTCAGCGAGCAGCAGGACATCGAATTTCTGCTGAACTTCGCTTTCATTCCGGCGCGCTATGACGCAGCGTTTGTGCTTGACGGAGCACTGCCGGGAGGCGGTGCCGATGTGTGGACCTTCGTTACCTACGCTCTCATCCACGCGGACTGGGTTCATCTTGGCGTCAATGCCGTGTGGCTTTTGCCATTCGGGAGCGCGGTCGCGCGCCGTTTTGGTACTTTTCGCTTCCTGGCGTTTTTCGCCGTGACCGCTGCGGCGGGAGCCGCTTTGCATCTCGCAACGCACGCGGGGGAGCAATTTCCGATGATCGGTGCATCGGCGGCGATCTCCGGCACCATGGCGGCCGCAATGCGTTTTGCTTTCCAGCGTGGAGGCCCGCTTGGGCTCATCGGACGAGCCGACGCCAGTAGCTATCGGGTACCGGCTATTCCCTTGCGTGGCGTCTTGTCCGACGCGCGCGTTATGTTGTTTCTGGTGGTGTGGTTCGGGATCAACATCCTGTTCGGAGTAGGCTCGCTACCCATGACTGGCAGCGAACAGCCGGTAGCCTGGGAAGCACACATCGGCGGCTTCCTTGCCGGACTTCTGCTGTTTTCCTGGTTCGATCCGACGTCGAATTTACCGCAAAGCGAAGATCCTGCTGCAATGCCGCATTAGCCAACCTGGCGTGCGCGGATCTGCCTCACACATTTGCGTCTTGACGGAACCGGTCGCCCGGCGGGATCGTTGCTCATGCCCCGGCAGCGGCCTCGATGGTTGGGCCGGGCACATGTGAGTTCGCGCATGACGCTCTAAAAACAATCATGCGCAAGGGAGGCTGCCATGAACGTCAAGGCGATTCTGGCCGCCAAGCAATTGGGCGGCGACATCGTTTGCATCGAACCGACTGCCAATTTGGCATCGGCGGCGAAACTTCTGTCCCAGCATCGCATCGGGGCAGTTCTCATCCGAGGCGCCGGCGGGCGCATTGCCGGAATATTGTCGGAGCGGGATATCGTACGCGCGCTGTCCGAACACGGCGCGGAGGCGCTCGCGCGACCAGTCGGTCAGGTCATGACGCGCGACGTCACGACCTGCGGCGAGGACGATACAGTTGCGAGTATCATGGAACGGATGACCGCCGGAAAATTCCGCCACATGCCAGTGATTGCCAAAGGCGAGCTTGTCGGCCTGATCTCGATCGGCGACGTGGTCAAGCACCGGGTCGGCGAAGTCGAGAGCGAGTCCGAGGCGATGCGCGACTATATTCGCAGCGCGTAACTGCCGGTCTAGAGAGGACTGCCGTTGGCCGGCTGCGACAGCGCGGTGACCGCCTCGCTCACCGAGCCCATGGCTTTTTCGGCAGTCTCCGCGCCGATCGCAATCGCTTCGGCGGCGCGATGGAAATCAAACCAGCCGATGGCGCCGAGCCGCGGACTGATGAGCACGTCGGGCGGATCCCCGGCGAGCCGCGCGCGGGTGATACGATCCTGCATCACGTTGAAGGCCTCGACCATGACGGTCGGCAATCCGGGACGTCCACGCCGGCCGAAAAACTGCCGGCGGAGTGAACGCTCGCCGGTGAACATGCCGCGAAGGCCGTTCGGTTTGGCCTGGGCACTTAGAAGATCGCTGTCGTCGGAGCCATGACTGGCAATGATCGTTCCGCGTCCGAAGAGATCAGCATTGAGATTGACGGCGATCACCAGCCGTGCGCCGAGCGCGCGCGCAGCCGACACAGGCACGGGATTGACCAGCGCGCCATCCACCAGCCAGCGCCCGCCGATCAGGACCGGAGGAAAAATCCCCGGCAGCGCATAGGATGCACGCAGCGCATCACTCAGACGTCCGCGCGTGAGCCATATTTCATGGCCGGTGTTGAATTCCGTGGCGATCGCGGCAAACCGGATTGGCAAGTCGTCGATGCGGGTATCCTTGAGTCCGGAATCAAGCTGGCTCGCAAGATGCCCGCCGCCAATCAGACCAGAGCCGGATAAACTGATGTCGAGATAGCTCAGCACGCCGCGCACAGTGAGCGTACGCGCCCAGCTTTCCAGATTGTCCATTTCCTTCGCGGCATAACAGCCGCCGACCACGGCACCAATCGATGTGCCGACGATCACATCAGGCACAATGCCATGCTCGAGCAGCTTGCGCAGGACCCCGATATGGGCAAAGCCGCGCGCGGCACCCCCGCCAAGCGCCAGACCAATGATCGGGCGTGTGACGGCGGGTTGCGGATGCGTGGTGGCTTCCGCCGCACGGTCGCCATTGCTGCGCCCTCGCGCGAAAAAGCCCTCGAACACCAAGACCGCTCTCCTTATCCCCGCTCGCTATATCGCGTCGTCTCCAGCGCGAGCGCGCCATTCCAGCAGAGTGCTGGCGGAGTCTTGTGACAGAAACGTGACGGGGAAGAGTGCGCTCGCGGCATTACGTAAAGGTTAAGTGGCGCTGCTTACAATTGGTTCCTCAGCCCCCAAAACGCGTGACAATAGCGTCGAGATTTGGGCGTTCACGATCCTCTGGTGGCTTCGCCGGGCGTCCAATATGCACAAAACCGGCGATGCGCTCATTGGGCGCAAGACCGAGTGCGTCGAGCACGCGCCGATCATACGCGTACCATTCGGTGATCCAGCTCGCGGCATATCCCATCGCATGCGCGGCAAAAACCAGGCTCATGGCAGAGGCACCGGCCGAGAGCTGCTGCTCCCATTCGGGAATCTTTACGTGCGGGCCGGCGCGGCTTACCACGGCGATCACCAGCGGCGCGCGTGCAAGCCGCTTGCGCTCGAAGTCAATCTGGTCGGCGGTAGCGTCGGGACGGTCCGCACGAAATACCGACGCGATTGACTCGCCGGCCGTGGCGCGAGCATCACCCTCGAACAGGATGAACCGCCAGGGTGCAAGTTTCCCATGATCCGGGACTCGCGACGCGATTCTCAGCAGCGTGTCGATTTCGGACGCAGTCGGGCCTGGGCCGATCAATTCGATCGGCTTGACCGAACGGCGGGTCTTCAGCAGCTCCAGAGCGTCAGGCATATGCGTCCTCGTAGGAAATTGCGGGCTTGCGCCTACCACAGCGTTAATACAGTCACAAACAGGGTGTGTACCTGGCTTGAAATCGCCTCGATTTCGGCCGAAAACAACCGCGTCATGAAATGGGCATCTGCAACCGCCGTCGCGCACGGCCGGCTAATGTCGGCACTTGTGCCTTTCGTCGTTGCAGTCGCGCCCTTGGCGGCTATGCCGCAAGCCCTGGCGCAGAATTCGCTGTTTTCGGCCACGCCGTCGACCAGTCTGATCTCGCCGATGCCGGCCACGCGCGGCGATCTTTTTGGACCAAGCAATTTGACGGTCCCCTCGATCCCGCCTGCCCAATCGCCGTCGCAGGTCCCGAATTCGAGCAACACGACTGCCTCGATTCCAGTGGTCCCGGCGGGGCAGGTGGCGCTTGCGCTCAGTGCGCGCTTCGGCAAGGACGCGCTGCCAATCGGAGGCGGCCTGACCTGGCGCGTCTACGGGGCCAAGGCCGACGCCAACGGAAATTTCAAGCTGGTGAAGGAAGACAAGTCGCCGACGCCGACACTTGTGCTGCCCACCGGCACTTACATCGTGCATGTTGGCTTCGGGCTTGCCACCTCCATCAAACCGGTCGACTTGCGGGGATCGACCGTGCACGAAGATTTTGAATTGCCGGCCGGTGGACTGCGCATCGAGGGCAAGGTCGGCGATGCGCGCATTCCGCCGGGGCAAATTTCATTCGACGTTTATAAAGGCAGTCAGTTCGAGGCCGGCGACCGCCGTCCAATCGCCGAACGCATCATGACCAACGATGTCATCGTGGTTCCGGAAGGTACCTATTACATCGTTTCGAATTACGGTGACGCCAACTCGGTTGTGCGTTCGGACATTCGCGTACAGGCCGGCAAGCTGACCGATATCACCGTAACGCACCGCGCTGCTGCCATCACGCTCAAGCTGGTGGGCGATCGGGGCGGCGAGGCGTTTGCCAACACTGCGTGGTCGGTGCTCACGCCCGGCGGCGACGTCATCAAGGAATCAATCGGCGCCTTCCCGCGTGTGATTCTTGCCGAGGGCGAGTATCGTGCAATCGCACGTAACGAAGGAAAAGTTTACGAGCGCGAATTCAAGGTCGTCACCGGAGTCGACGGAGACGTTGAAGTGCTCGCCCGCTGAATGTAGCCGCGCTCGAACCTTCTTGCACCGGACGGAATTATAATAGTGCGAACGATTGCCAACGGTCCGGTTATGGATGTTTTTGCCCAGTTTGATTTGCAAAAAATTGCCCTTTTGCTCGACGTTGACGGAACCATCGTTGATATCGGTCCGTCACCGACTGAAGTGCATGTTGGTGCCGGGCTGCTGGAGACACTCAAGCGCTTGTTCGCTCTCATGGATGGAGCGCTCGCTCTCGTGAGCGGCCGTCCGATCGGCGATCTGGATCGGCTCTTTGCGCCCTTGCGCCTGCCGACAATTGGCGGCCACGGCGCCGAGATGCGTTTGCGTGACAATGAAGTATTTTTTTGGGCGAAGCCCCTGCCGCACGATCTGCGCAAGCGCCTCGCGGAAAGCACAGGCATTGGGTCCGGAGTTGTGGTTGAGGACAAGGACTATTCTCTCGCGTTGCACTATCGGAAATCGCCCGGGCTGGCAGACAGCCTGCGCCGGCATGTCGCGGCGAGCCAGGCGGCATTTCCTGGCGAGCCGACCGAATTGCTGCAGGGCAAGGCAATGTTCGAGGTCAAGCGTCCAGGCGTCAACAAAGGTGAGAGCGTTCGCCGTCTGATGGCGCACTCGCCCTTCGCCGGGCGAATGCCCATATTCATTGGAGATGATGTGACCGATGAATCCGTTTTCAAGGTCTTGCCCGAAATCGGTGGCAAGGGGTTCAGCGTCAATCGTCATTTTCCGGGGCTGACCGGAATATTCAGAAATCCGGCGCACGTGCGTGATGTCCTGCGCGCTCTTGCCGACGTTGGGTAGGCCATTCATGACGGACTACGGACTGGATCTTGCAGTTATCGGCAATGGCCGTACCGCGGCGTTGCTCGATCCGTCCTCACGTATCGTGTGGTGGTGCCTGCCGCGTTACGACGGGGATCCGGTTTTTTGCCGATTGCTCGCCGGCAATGAGGACAAGGGCTTCACCGATGTGGTGCTCGACGGACAGGTCGACACCCGTTCCGAATACATTCGAAATACTGCGATCGTGTCGACCGAACTGATCGACAAGGATGGTGGCGCGGTGCGCATCACCGATTTCGCGCCACGCTTCCAGATCTATGGCCGCACATTTCGGCCGCCTCAGCTCATGCGCATCATTGAGCCGATCAGTGGCATGCCGCGCGTCACCATCCGCTTCCGTGCCACGCATCGATATGGCGAACCCGTGATATCGCGATCCTCGGGGAGCAACCACATTCGGTACTGGCGCGATGAAGTGCCCGTCAGGCTCACCACTGACGCACCGCTCTCGTATGTGGAAAATGAGGCATCGTTCATACTGACGCGGCCGGTGCATCTGGTGTTCGGGACTGACGAGCCGTTCGAAGGTTCGCTTGAGAGTACGTGCCGCGATTTCTGCGAACGCACGCGGGACTATTGGCACGAGTGGGTGAGGCGGCTGGCTTTTTCGATTGACTGGCAGGACGAGATCATCCGGGCGGCCATCACACTGAAGCTGTGCAATTACGAGGAGACCGGCGCTATCGTGGCGGCGCTGACCACCTCCATCCCCGAGGTCCCGGGATCGGGACGCAACTGGGACTATCGATTTTGCTGGATGCGCGATGCCTTCTTTGTCGTGCGGGCGCTCAATCGCATCGGTGCAACGCGCACGATGGAGGATTTCATCTCCTATATTCTGAGCGTCGCGGGTGGCCGCGCTGATCAGGTCCGGCCGCTCTATGGCGTGGTGCACACGGATGTCCTTGAGGAGCGAACTGCGCCGGCACTCGCCGGATATGGAGGGGATGGACCGGTGCGGATCGGCAACGCAGCGGTCAGTCAGAGCCAGCACGATGTCTACGGCAGCATCATCATGGCGGCGACGCCGATGTTCTTTGACCGCAGGTTGCCCCGGCCAGGCGATGCGGCCCTCTTTCACACGATCGAGCCGTTTGGCGAACAGGCCGCGAAGCTCGCGCTCGAGCCGGATGCCGGTATATGGGAATATCGCGGGCGCAAGCGCGTGCACACGCATTCGGCGGCGATGTGCTGGGCAGGGTGCCAAAGGCTTGCGGCAATCGCCACTCACCTCAATTTGCCGGACCGTGCGGCCTATTGGGGCGGAATATCAGAGCGTATCGGAGAGCAGGTGCTGAATCGCGCCTGGAATCCCAAGCGAAAGGCATTTTCGGCGGCCTTCGAAAGTGACGACCTTGATGCCAGCGCGCTTTTGCTGGCCGAAGTCGGGCTGGTGCCGCCCGATGATCCGCGGTTTGTGGCGACCGTGGAGGCCATCGGACATGAACTTCGGCGCGGCTTCCACGTTATGCGGTATGTTGCTGCCGACGATTTCGGCGCGCCGGAATCGGCCTTTTTGATTTGCCGCTTCTGGCTGATCGATGCACTGTGGGAAGTTGGACGACGTGACGAGGCCCGCGACATGTTCGTCGATGCGCTGCGAATACGAAATCGCTACGGTCTCCTGTCGGAGGACGTACACCCGGTGACCGGAAAATTGTGGGGGAATTTTCCGCAGACGTACTCAATGTCGGGGTTGATATTGACGGCAATCAAGCTGTCGCGAAGCTGGGGAGACCGGTATTGGCGCGGCTCGTCGTAGTGTCGAACAGAGTTGGTATCCCTGATCGCAGCACGCGGGCCGGCGGGCTCGAAGTGGCGATTAGACCCGCGCTCAAGCGGCACGGTGGCCTCTGGTTTGGCTGGAGCGGACGCGTTGCAGACGGTGTGATTCCGGCAGTCAAGACCGTTACCCACGACAACACCACTTACGCCACCGTCGATCTGAGCAAGGATGACTATCAGGAGTTCTACAACGGTTTCGCAAACCGTGTGCTGTGGCCAATCCTGCACTACCGGCTCGACCTTGCCGAATTCACGCGCCGCGACCTAGGCGGTTATTTCCGGGTCAACCAGTATTTCGCCACTCATCTCGAAAAACTACTGCGGCCCGATGATATCCTGTGGGTGCATGACTATCACCTGATTCCACTGGCCAAGGCGTTGCGCGATCGTGGCCACAACAACAAGATCGGTTTTTTCATCCACATTCCGTTCCCGCCGCCGGAAATTATCACGGCCTTGCCCAATCACGATCAGCTGATTCCGGCGCTCTGCCACTATGACCTGGTCGGCTACCAGACCGAAGTCGATGCCGCGAATTTTTCCCGCTACATCGCCAATGAATGCGGACTGCCCTGGGCGAATGGCAATAGCTTCCACTTCGGCAACCGTATTGTGCAGATCGGCACATTTCCGGTCGGGGTGGAGACGGAAGCATTCTCGCGCCTGGCGCGCCGTGCGATCGAGACCGAGTTCGTGCGCGACGTCCTGGGGAGTCTGTCCGGCCGCGCCATGATTATCGGCGTCGACCGGCTCGACTACAGCAAAGGCATTCCGGAGCGCATGAGCGCATTCGAGCGGTTCCTCGCGAATTTTCCCGACTGGCGCGGGAAGGTCACATATCTTCAGATTACACCGCGCAGCCGTACAGGCATTCCCGAATATGCCGATATGGGCAGGGCCGTCGGTGAAGCGGTCGGCCGCATCAACGGCTCTTACGGTGAGGCATCGTGGACGCCGGTGCGCTACATCAACAAGGCACACAGCCGCACGGCGCTCGCCGGGCTTTACCGCGCTGCGCGCGCGGGACTGGTTACGCCTTTGCGGGACGGGATGAATCTGGTGGCCAAGGAATTCGTCGCCGCACAAAACGCGGACGATCCAGGCGTTCTGATCCTTTCGCGCTTTGCCGGCGCTGCACATGAATGCACCGCTGCGCTGCTGGTCAACCCCTACGATTCGGAGGGAGTCGGCACCGCCATCAACCGCGCGCTATCGATGCCGCTGGACGAGCGGCGCCAGCGCCATGCGGCCAATTTCAAGGTCCTGGTGCGCAATGATATCAGCCACTGGTCCGCGCGCTTCCTCCGGATGCTTGAGGAGCCGCCCGGCAGCGCGGACGCTCCGGCGCGGGTTACGCCGCTGCGTTCATCCGCCGGACATCGGGCGGCACCGCTTCCTCGGTAAGCGCCTTGAGCGCTGCGTCCAGCGACATGACTTGCTGGTCTTCCTTGCCGAGCCGCCGGATCGAGACCGTACGGTCGGCGGCTTCTTTTTTGCCGACAACGAGCAGGACAGGGACCTTGGCGAGGGAGTGCTCCCGCACCTTGTAGTTTATCTTCTCGTTGCGGAGGTCGCCTTCGACGCGCAGCCCGTGTTTTCGTGCCGCTTCGATCGCCTCGCGCGCAAAGCCGTCCGCGTCCGAGGTAATGGTGGCGACGACCGCCTGCACCGGCGACAACCAAAGCGGCAGGTGGCCCGCGTAATGCTCGATCAGAATGCCGGTAAAGCGCTCGAGCGAGCCGAACATGGCGCGGTGGAGCATCACCGGGGTGATCTTGTTTGAGTGCTCGTCAATATAAAAGGCGCCAAGCCGGCCCGGCAGATTGAGGTCGACCTGCACTGTGCCGCATTGCCAGTCGCGGCCGATGGCATCGCGCAAGACATATTCGAGCTTCGGTCCGTAGAAAGCACCTTCACCCTTGTTCAGGGTCCACGGCCGGCCCGACGCCTTGAGCGCGGCCATCAGCGCGCTTTCGGCCTTGTCCCACACGACATCCTCGCCGATGCGCTTGTCCGGCCGGTCGGAGAATTTGATGCGCACGTCCGCGAAACCAAAATCCTCATAAATGGAGAGGATTAGGTCGTTCATTTTGAGTGATTCATCGGCAATCTGGCTCTCGCTGACGAAGACGTGTGCGTCGTCCTGGGTAAAAGCCCGCACGCGCATAAGACCGTGCAGTGCGCCGGACGGCTCGAAGCGGTGAACCTTGCCAAACTCCGCGATCTTCACTGGGAGCTCCCGGTAGCTGCGCAGCCCGTTCTTGAAAATCTGTATGTGGCCAGGGCAGTTCATTGGCTTGACGGCATAGACCCGTTCATCTTCCTCGCGTTTCTGCGTCAGGAAGATCATGTCCGAATAGGTCGGGATGTGCCCGGTCGTCTCCCACAGCGTTTTGTCCATCAGTTGCGGGGAGTTGACCTCGACATAGCCGGCGGCGGTCTGTCGGCGGCGGATATAATTCTCAAGCGCCTGAAACAGCGTCCAGCCGTTGGCGTGCCAAAATACCGAGCCAGGCGCCTCTTCCTGGAAGTGAAACAGATCCATCTCGCGGCCGACGCGGCGGTGATCGCGCTTTTCGGCTTCCTCGATCTGCCTGAGATAGGCGTCGAGCTCTTCCTGCTTCGCGAAGGCGGTCCCGTAGATGCGGGTGAGCATCGGGTTCTTTGAATCGCCACGCCAGTAGGCGCCGGCCACCTTCATCAGCTTGAACGCATTGCCGACTTTGCCGACCGACGTCATATGCGGCCCGCGGCAAAGATCGAACCAGTCGCCTTGCTTGTAGATCTTGATCTGCTGGTCGGCCGGGATGGCGTCTATCAGTTCAACTTTGAACGCCTCGCCCATCCCGCGGAAGGTTTTCTTCGCCTGTTCCCGCGACCAGACTTCCTTCGTGAAGGGTTTGTCGCGCGCGACGATCTCACGCATCTTTTTTTCGATCACCGGCAGGTCTTCCAGCGTGAACGGCTGGTTGCGGGCGAAGTCATAGTAGAAGCCGTTTTCGATCACCGGGCCGATGGTCACCTGTGTGCCAGGCCACAAATTCTGCACCGCTTCGGCAAGCACGTGAGCGGCATCATGCCGGATCAGTTCGAGCGCACGCGGGTCGTCGCGTGGGATAAATTCGATCCTGGCGTCGCGGTCGATCGGGTCGCCCAGATCGGCGAGGGCCCCGTCGAGCACCATGGCGACAGTGCGTTTTGCCAGCGAGGGCGAGATGCCCTTGGCGATATCGAGGCCGGTTGTGCCTGAGGGGTATTCGCGGCGTGCGCCGTCGGGAAAGGTCAGCGCGACCATCAGCGGCTCCTGTTGCTCACTCGCTGCCTACGAATGCAGGTAAGCGTGGAACTCGATATAGCAGGCAAATCGTACGGTGCAACTAGGCGCGCGGCGTTTCATTGACGCCGCGCCAACGGCCATAGCGCCATGGCAAAAACCAGCGCGCGCTCTCGGGAAGATGCCCGGGGACGAAATCCAGACCCGACGTTCCCCATGGATGACAGCGCAGGATGCGCGCGAACGCCATCCATCCGCCCGCCCATAGTCCGAAGCGGCCAATGGCCTCATCTGCGTAATCGGAGCAGGTTGGTAAATGTCGGCAGCGTGGGCCGAGCAGGGGTGAAAGCGTAGCGCGATAAAGTTTAACCAGCCCGCGTCCCGCGAGGCGAGGCAATCGCGCCAGATGAGGTGTATGCCCTCCATTGTCCGACATGATCAGGTTCAAGTTCCAGTGAAAGTTCAGGAGCGGGAAGTTCCATTGGGAGGGTCGAAATCCGGGAACTTTGGTAGTGATAGCGACTTTTTTACACTAGACCCGAATCTCGCAACTGCACTAAGACTGACTCAACGCCGGGGGTATCAGGCGTCGCTTAAGCCCAGCCAGAACGTGGATGACCACGCAAGAATAAAGGGTCAGGCGGCGAGTCAGGGGAAGAATGAGCCGTTCTCGTTCGTTGGCTATCGCGCTCGCTTTGGCGGCGCCCGTCTTCTTGTTGCCGGCATCGGTGCGGGGATCCGACCGTACGCTGCCGATGCACTTCGAATTGCGCACGCAGGGCCCCGCGGATGCCTGCGGCACAAGCTGCAAGGTTTTCGTCTCCGCAGCGGGCGCGATTACCGCGGATACACCACGCAATTTCCTTGTCTTTGCGCAGGGCCGTGATCTGGCCGGCGCAACAATCGCAATCGATTCCGATGGCGGCTCCGTGCTCGGTGCCATTGCGCTGGGACGTGCAATACGCAAGCTGAAACTGGTAACGACGGTTGGCCGGCTCGTCGATATTCCGGCGGATGGTCAGAATAATCAGCGCGCTGAATTTTCGCCTAACGCCGATTGCGAGTCGATGTGTGCCTTCGTGCTGCTCGGTGGTGTGCAGCGATCGGTTCCGGCCGACGCGCGCGTGATGGTGCATCAGATCTGGCTGGGCGACCGCCGCGAGGATCCGACCGCGGCCAGTTATTCGGCGGAGGATCTCGTGCTGGTCCAGCGCGACATCGGACGGCTCGCACAATACACCGCCGAAATGGGTGCAAGCGTGGATCTGCTCGATCTTGCGCTGCGGATCCCGCCCTGGGAGCCGATGCACGCGTTGACGCGCGATGAATTGAAGCGCACCCGCCTGACAACCGACGAATCCGATGCACCGGTCGCCGCGACCGTTTCGGCTTCTTCCTCCTCCGCTGTGCCGGTGTCGCGGCCGATGCCTCGTATGACCAATGGTCTGCAAGCGGCCGCAATCAGCGAACAGCGCTGGGCTTTGGTCGATCGCTCGGGCGTTGCGACCTTGGCCCGGCGTCATCCGCTTACGGTCGAAGGTGAAGAAATCGGCAGCTTCGATCTGGTCGTTGCCTGCGTCGCCAGCGGCGACAGCTATGACGTAAGCTACATCGAGCGCCGCCACAGCATCGAACAAAAGCCGCTCCCGAATGCTCTCGATACCGTCAGTTTGCGCGTAGGCGGCAGTTCGGCGACGTTGAAGGTGGTTTCTTCCGAACGCAAAAGCTCGCCCGATGAGCTTGTGACCTACGCGTCCGGGCGTGTGCCGGCCGGATTGATCGGCGCCTTCGGCGCCGTTGGCAGCCACTCTATGCTGATCAAGACGCAGACCGCGCAGTTCGCGACAGGGATCCGCATCGGAAACACCGGGGCTACGCAGAACCTTCCCCGGCTGGCAGCCGCCTGCAACAAACCGGTTGGTGACCGCGCGGATCTGGCCAGAGCAAAGACGGGCGGCCTGGCGGCGGTGAAATAGGCTATTCGGCCGCCTGCGCGCGCTTGCCGTTTAATTTGGCCTCGATCTGGTCGAGGGCCGAAACCACCGCATCAAAGGTGAGCAAAGTCGACGCGTGGCGCGCCTTGTAGTCGCGTACCGGTTCAAGCACCGCGATATCGGCCCATTTCCCGGTGGGAGGGGGGCCGTTCTCCTTCAGCATTTTGCGAACCGTTTCGCGTAACTCACGGAGTTCGGCGGGCTTTGCCCCGATCACGTGACGGGCCATGATCGAGGACGAGGCTTGGCCGAGCGCGCAGGCCTTCACGTCGTGGGCAAAATCCGCAACCTCGCCGCCGTTCATTTTGAGATCGACGGTTACGGTCGAGCCGCATAGCTTTGAATGGGCGGTGGCGGTCGCGTCAGGCGCAGACAAGCGGCCCAGCCGGGGGATGTTCCCCGCCAGGTCCAGAATCTTCGCGTTGTAAACCTCGTTAAGCATTGATGTTTTTTCGAAGTTTGCCTCTGCCGAACAAATGAATATATAGGGCTCATGCGGCGGCGCGAGAAGGGTTCTTGACGCCGGGCAGGCCTCAACCGCTTGCCGAATGGGAATGCGGCGTCCAGGCGCCCGGATCGGACCAAAACGGTCTGGATCGGTTAACTGACGCGGCCAACCCGGTGACACACCCGGTGCCATTGAGTGCCGGTCGAACGGAGGGACCCGTCATGGACGCTAAAAACACAACCAACGTAAAGCCGTGGCCGAAGCAAGGCTTGTCCGAGCACGTGCGGGCGGTGCCTGCGCCGGTCGAGCCACGGCCCTCGCGCGAACAGGCAGAAGCGGCCGTGCGCACACTGATCGCCTATGCGGGCGACGACCCAGACCGCGAAGGTCTGGTGGAGACGCCCAAGCGCGTGATCGGCGCCTTTGAGGAAATCTATCAGGGCTACCGCGAGTGCCCGGTCGAAGTTCTCGATCGCACATTCAGCGAGACCGGCGGTTACGATGATTTCGTGCTGGTGCGCGATATCGGGTTTAACTCGCATTGCGAACACCACATGATGCCGTTCTACGGCAAGGCCCATGTCGCCTACATGCCGGTGGATCGTGTTGTCGGGCTGTCTAAGCTTGCACGGCTGGTCGACGTCTATGCCCGTCGCCTGCAGACGCAGGAGCATCTGACATCGCAGATTGCGACCGCGATCGACGAAATCCTGAAGCCGCGAGGCGTTGCAGTGATGATCGAAGCCGAACACATGTGCATGTCGCTGCGCGGAGTGGAGAAGCCCGGGGCGCTCACGGTGACGACGCATTTCACCGGGGCGTTCCGCGAGGACGCCGGCGAGCAGGTGCGTTTCATGACCATGCTCCGCGGCGGACAGCGGTAAGTTCTGTCTGCGTTTGTTCTTCAGAATTTCACCGTCATCCTTCGAGGCGTGCCTGCGGCGCGCGCCTTAGGCTGACGGCGAAAGGCAGGAGGCGGCCTTGTCATCATCTACGCAAGATATCGAAGAAGGCGTGACCTTCACGCCCAAATTCGACGCCAATGGGCTTGTCAGCGCCGTTGTGACCGACGTCAGAACGGGCGACGTGCTGATGGTGGCGCACATGAATGAAGAAGCGCTGCGGAAAACCATCGCAAGCGGCGAGGCCTGGTACTACAGCCGATCGCGCAAGGCGCTTTGGAAAAAGGGCGAGACATCCGGCAACGTCCAGCGTGTCATCGAATTGCGCGTCGACTGCGACCAGGATGCGCTCTGGCTGAAAGTCGAGCAGCAAGGGGGTGGTGCTTGCCACACCGGCCGCCGCTCGTGCTTCTATCGCGCAGTGCCGCTGGGCAAGACAGGCGCGGTGACGCTCGAATTCCGCGATGCGGACAAGCGTTTCGATCCGGAAAAGGTTTACAAGTAGCAGCCACCGCTGGACTCGACATCCGCTACTTCAGGCTTGCCAGCAATCTTTGTGCGCGCGCGAGATGCGGGCGGTCGTACATCTTGCCGTCTATGCCGACCGCGCCGGCCCCCGGCTGCGCGGCGAATGCCGCGACCACGGCCTTGGCTTTCTCGACCTGCGCCGCGGTGGGTGTGAACACGTCATTGATGACCGGCACCTGGGCCGGGTGGATGGCCAGACGACCCGTGAAACCATCGCGGCGAGCGGCTTCGGTGTCGCGGCGCAAACCCTCTGAATTGCGAAAATCGACGTAGACGGTTTCGATCGCCGACAGCTTTGCGGCGGCGGCCGCGTACAGGCACATCGATCGTGCGAGACGATAGGGCTCGGTCAGCTCGCCTTGCGCGTCTCGATTGGCGTCCGCGCCCAACTCGGCGGACAGATCTTCCGGCCCCCATGTCAATCCGATGAGCCGCGCGCTTGCGCTGCGGAATGTGCCGGCGGCAAACAGCCCGGCGGCCGATTCGACCGCCTGCGCCAGGACCTTGATCTGTCCTTCAGGCACACCGGCGATGGCTTCACGCGCCGTGAGCTTGGCATCGAGATGCACAACGCTGGCGCCGCCCTCCGCCTTGGGAAACACGATGGCGTCGGGCTCACCCGCGACAATCGCATCGAGGTCGGCGTCTGTCATGCCGGTCTCGAGTCCATTGATGCGCACGAGCAGGCGCGGGCGCTGCGTGGCTGCCCGCGCGCGCTTGAGAAAATCCAGCGCCGCGGCGCGCGCCTGGTCCTTCCGTTCGGGGGTAATCGAGTCTTCCAGATCGATGATCACGGCGTCTGCGCCGCTGGCCATGGCCTTATCGAGCTTGGATTCCCCGTCAGCGGGCACGAACAGAAGGGAGCGCATGGAGCAGTCCTTATTGAGGGTCTGGAATTTAGCCCAAATAGGAAGGGGGGTGCGCGGTTTTGGCGCGGGAATTAGCATATCGTCGGGGGGTAGAATTACGGGGAGGTATCACCCATGCAAGGCAAAACTCTCATAGCACTTTCGATTGCGTTCTTCACCGCCGGTTCGGTCACGACGGCGGTGGCGCAGACACCGGCGCAACAGCCAACGTTCGCGACCACCAAGGTCGAGGGCACCGAAAACGTCTATATCTTCCGCTACCAGAACCACCAGGCGATGTTTGTCGTCACACCCGCAGGCGTCATCGTCACTGATCCGATCAGCTATGGCCGGCCGCAGGCTGCGCAAACCTACCTGGATGAGATCCGCAAGATTACCAAGGCGCCAATCAAATACCTGATCTACAGCCACCATCACTACGATCACATTGCCGGCGGCAAGGTGTTCAAGGATGCCGGCGCCACCGTCATCGCACACCGCCGCGCCAAGGAGCGGCTCGTGCAGCTCAAGGGCCCGGACGTCGTCATTCCGGACGAGGTGGTGGATAGCAAGCGCACGATCAAGCTTGGCGGCACGGCCCTTGATCTCGTCTTCACCGGCCGCAACCACTCCGACTCCTCGCTCGTGCTGCTGCTGCCGAAAGAGAAGATCCTGTTCGCGGTCGACTTCAATGCGCTTGGCGCAGTGCCGTCACGGCTTGCCGTGAACGACTCCTACCCGACCGAGTGGGAGGCATCCTTGAAGCGCACGCTGGCGCTCGGTTGGGAGCGCATGATTCCGGGGCATCCCGGACCGGGTGGACGGCTTGGCACAAGGAAAGACATGGAAGAGCAGATTGCCTTCATGACGGATCTTGCCGGCGAAGTGAAAAAAGCGTCGGACGCAGGCAAGTGTTTCGACCCGGCGACAAAAGAAGTGCGGTTACCGAAATATGCGACCCTGGCCGGCTATGAACAAAACATTGAGTGGAACATACACCGTTGGTGCGGCTACTACGGTCGCGGCATCTGAGCTTGTCGCGTGAGACATGCGAGGCCCGGCGGGAACGCCGGGCTTCGTTATTTTGGCCGCATGCGCATGAAGGCCTGACGGTGACATTCGGCCACCAGCGTGCCGTCCTGTTTGAAAGCCTTGTGATGGAATTCGACGATGCCGGCGCCAGGGCGCGATTTTGACTCGCGCTTGCTCACGACCTGCGTCGTGCAATGCACCGTGTCGCCCTCGAACAGCGGATTGGGAAATTTCACGTCGGTCATGCCGAGGTTTGCGATGGTCGTGCCGACCGTCATGTCCGACACCTGAATGCCGATCATGAGCCCGAGCGTGAACAGTGAGTTCATCAGCGGCTGGCCCCAATCGGTTTCGGTCTCGCAGAAGTGGCGATCGATATGCAGCGGCTGCGGATTGAGCGTCATGTTGGAGAACAGCATGTTGTCCATCTGTGTCACCGTACGGGTGTACCGGTGCTCATAGGTCTTGCCGACCTCGAAATCCTCGAAATAAAGACCGCCGCGCTTGTGCCTCTGGATCGTGTCCACCATCAGTTCCTCCGAAAATCCTTGCGAAATAGGGGTTTGCGAACCCCGTTTACAGTTCATTTACCATAATTCGCCCATGTTCGGCTGGCCCGCGAGACCTTGTTGCGTCGCGTCAATCACCCATAAGCCCAGACCTTCGCAAGGCGCAACACAATGGCCGTCAACCCGGCTGCTTCAGGCGGGACACCGCAGATAACGGGAGCGATTCGCCAGGCCGCGCAATCGACCGGAATCAGCTTCGACTATCTTCTCACGACGGCAAAAATCGAATCGAACTTTAATCCCTCTGCACAGGCTTCCACCTCCTCGGCAAAAGGGCTCTATCAGTTCATCGATCAGACGTGGCTTGGCACCATGAAGCAGGACGGGGCGGCCCTCGGGCTGGGCCGTTACGCAAATGCCATCGCAAGGTCTGCTGACGGACACTATGACGTTTCGGATCCCGCCATGCGTGCCGCGATCCTGCGGCTGCGCAGCGATCCACAAGTGAGCGCGATGCTCGCAGGCGCGCTCACGCGCAACAACGCAGCATTGGTCAGCTCGAATATTGGCCGCCAGCCGAGCAGTGGTGAACTCTATATCGCGCATTTTCTGGGGGCCGACGGCGCCGGCAAGCTGATCAATGGCGCGGCGAAGCAACCACACGCGCGTGCCGCTGCCATGTTTCCGCATGCGGCGGCAGCCAACCACAGCATTTTTTACGATGCGTCCGGCCGGGCACGCAGCGTCGGCGAGGTCTACGGAAAGCTGACCCGGCTATTCGACTCGGCTCGCACAGTTGCCTTCGCGCAGAGCGGTGTCAGCGGTGCCACCGACGTCGCGAACGCTTCGGCTTCCGCGCTTGCGCCTCCATTGCCAGCGCCGGTGACCGTTGCCGCAGCGCGGGTGAAAGGCGTACCAAACGATCGTCCCGTGCAGGTTGCATCGGCAGCGCCACCGAAGCCGCCAGTGCCGATTCCATCGCCGGCGACGCCGCCCGCACGGATCTCGCCACCGGACACGGCCGGCATGACGCAGGCCTTTGTGAGCGCGAACGAGATGCTGCCGCCACCGCCGCCGGCACGACCGTCCTTCCAGTCGATGTTCACGGACCGGGTCAATCAGCCTTTGGCGCAGACCGTGAACAATCTGTGGGGTGCTCCCGCCAACGGTACGCCGGCGCCGCCGGTACAGTCCTTCGATCTGTTCACCGACGTGCGGCCAAACGAGCGCAAACTGGGCGGCAAAGCCTGATTGAGCGGCTCTTGCCCCGTCAGCATGCTTAACAGCACGTCAATACCTATGGTGAACGCTTTGTTAAGCGTCGATCGGTAAGCTGATCCTGCCGTCGGGTAGGTGGCGGTGCCGTAGTGTTGGTTTGACATGATCGTCCGTCAGTTCTTGCATTGGGTTCGCCAGGCGCCTGCCGGGGAGCGAGCAGAGGCCACCTCTGCACTGGCACGCGCCTACCTCTATTCCGATTTGTCCCCCGATGATCGCGCCGCTGCCGAAGGCGCGATGATCATGCTTCTGGACGATCCATCGCCGCTGGTTCGCCGCGCGCTCGCCGAGGCTCTTGCATCGTCGGATAGGGCGCCGCAGGTCATCGTGCACGCTCTCGCGGCGGATCAGCCTGATATTGCAATCCCGATACTGGCGCATTCTCAAGTTCTACTTGAAGATGATCTGGTGGATTTGATCGCCACCGGTCATCCCAACGTGCAGGTCGCAATTGCCGGCCGGCCGGCTTTGCCGCGCACGCTTGCCGCCGCCATCGCGGAGGTCGGCGCCGCCGAAGCCTGTCTTGCGCTTCTGGAAAATGGCGAGGCTGATATCGCACGGTTCTCCATCGATCGCATCGTTGAACGTTTTGGCCATTTGGCGCCGATCCGCGAAAACCTGCTTGCGCGCGACGACCTTCCGATGGCCATGCGCCAGGCGCTGCTCTCGAAGCTGTCGCAGACGCTCGCCGGCTTCGTCGCCGCGCGACAATGGCTCGGTTCCGAGCATGCCGAGTTCGCCACGAAAGATGCGTGCGAAAAGGCGACTGTCGCGCTTGCTGCCGACACGAGTTACGACGAAGTGGGTGCGTTCGTACAACACCTGCGGCACAGCGGTCAGCTCACGGCGGGAATGATCCTGCGCGCCTTGTTGTCCGGTAACGTGGTGCTGTTCGAAGAGGCGCTGGCGGAATTGTCCAGCATTCCGATCGACCGGGTGACCGCCTACGTTCATGACAAGAATATTTCAGGTTTTCGCGCACTTTACCGCGAGGCCGGCTTGCCCGAAGTCGCCTATCCGGCCTTCCGGGAAGCGCTCGCGGCCATGCGTGCGGGCCTGCTGATCGGCGAGCAGGGCGGGGCGTCACGCCTCAAGCGGCGCATGGTCGAACGCGTACTCGACGCCTGCTCGCATGAGCGGGGAGAGGAGGCTGCGTCAGTGCTGGCGTTGTTGCGGCGCTTCTCGGTCGAAGCCGCACGCGAGGAGGCTCGACTGTTCTGCGACGACCTGGTCGCAGACGCCTGCATCATTCAGGCCGATCAGTCCTACTCAGAGACACAGCTGGCGGCAGCCTAGCTATTCATTCCGGCGCAATCGAAGGGCTCTTGAGTTGCTCAAGGACCTCCGGACGGTCGCGATTTTCGTGGCGCAGGAATTCATCCGTCACTTCATGCAGCGTCCTCGTCAGTCTGGCCGCGAGTTGCTCGGAGTCAGAACGTGCGTATTCACGGAAGATGGCGCGCACGGCGTCCACGTGCTGCTCAATCAGTTCCTCCGGAATGTGCGTGATATCCGGCGTATGCTCGATGAGCCGGCACAGGCTGTCAGCCGCTGACGCAACCGCCGGATAGCCAAACGTCGCCGCTTGCCCCTTGATATCGTGCGCTGCGTGAAACAGCGCGTCCACGTTGGCCTTCGTAAGGTCCTCGATGAGATCGCTGCGGGCCTGGTCGAGCCGGTGGCATTCGGCATCCATCCAGCTGGCGAACTCGAGGGACAATTCGGCCAGCGCCTTTTCTGCCCGGGCTACGGGATCCTCGATGCCCTGATCGGCCGTCCCTTTGGACATGGCGACGCGCAACTTGTTTTCAGGCGTAATCACCTCGTGATCGCCGTAAGTGACAACCGCTGCGGTATCCTTTGCGCGGGACATTGCATATTGCCTTTGTCAGACCGGAGCGCGGGCTTTGTCCAGCAGGGGCGTCTGCCGGATAACGTCGGCCTTGCCGCCCTTTCGGCGCTCGGGTCCGATGTAGTTCGAATTGATGTTGCGGCGCCGATCCGGACCGAAATAGGTCTTGGTCTTGATGAACGGGCGCGGGTTGGCGACCACGTTGATGATCCGCTGGTAGAGCCCCTTCGCCGAAATCGGTTTGGCGAGGAATTCGGTGACACCGGCGTCGCGTGCTGCTGTGACGCGCTTTTTCTCGGAGTGCCCGGTGAGCATGATGATCGCCACGTAAGGATTGGCGTTGGCGCCTGGCTGGCGGATCATCTGCATGAGCTCGAGACCGTCGAAAATCGGCATCGCCCAGTCAGTGATGACGATGTCGGGAATATAGTGCGTGAACGCTTCCAGGCCCGCGGCGCCGTCCTCGGCTTCATAGACTTCGCGCGCGCCGAAGCCATGCAACAGCGTGCGCAAGATGCGTCGCATGTGCGCATTGTCGTCGATTACGAGGAAACGCAACCGATTGAAGTCGATACGGACCATGGCGCCCCGGGTTCGGGCCCTTGAGCCCGATGCGGTCACCCCGAAGCTAAAGCGGCGCCGTTAACGAATGGTTTTCCAATTCAACTTTTAACGGACGTTCGTAATCGGTTCGTAGCCGTTAGCAACCAACTGTTATTACTTCACTTTTCAGCAAATCGGCCGCTATCCTTCTGCTTCGAAATTTTCAGTCCGTCGTTAGTCGGACGCGCAGGTCGGCGCAGATTTACGGACGGGAGCGCGTGGCGGCTGCCACACCAGCCGATGTCCGCTTTTGGGTCATTAGCGCTTCCATGATGAGCGGGCCATGTCTGCTTTACTCCCGAAAGCGGACATGGCGAACCAGTCGGTCCAATCATCAATCGTAATTTCTGTCGTGACGACCTATGCTCACCGCATCGTTTGCTAGTTTAAAGGTGAAGGGCGGGATATTTCTCGGAGAGACGTTTCATGATTAAAGTTGTTGGCGCTATAGCTCTCACCACCGTTCTGCTCGCTGGCGTCTCCGCGACGGCCGACCCCGAAGCGTGTCGGGGCGCGGTACAAATATTTAAGTCGGCCAGGGGCAGCGTGGGAGATTACCTTCGAAGATACGCATCATGCGTGTCGCAGAGCAACGGCCACGACGATTGCTCAAGGGAGTTCTCGGGACTTCGCTCAGCGCAAGACAACTTCGAGTCGGCTGTGTCGGACTTTGACCGCGACTGCCCATAGCACGCGACGCAATACCACTGATCGTGTTGTCGGTATGTCCGCTTTGCGCCAATAGCGGACATCAGCCACTGTTTGTTGCGTCTGGCGCCTACAAATTATCTTCGATCCAGTCAGCGGCGAAATCGATGCCGACTTGGCGGTTGTCGACATGCGCATGCTCTGCGCCGCCTTCTTCGGTCGTGAAGATCTTGATTGTCTTGTTTTTCGAACCGACCGCATCAAAGAGCTTTTGGGCATTCTCGACCGGCACGACTCTGTCGTTCGCGCCGTGGGTGATGAGGAAAGGGCATGTGATGTTCTTCGCCACGTCCTTCAGAGTGAATTTTTTTGCGATGGCGATGCCGTCTTCCGCCGTTTCCGCCCCAACCACCCAGCGGAACTGAAAATTCGATTGCGCCACCGTGGTCGGGGAGTTGGTGTTCTTCTGCCTGATCTTCTCCTGCCACTCCGCAAGGTCCCAATGCAGTGCCGAAAGCGCGATGCATGCTGCGTAGCGCTTCTCGAAAGCGGCGATACGGGACGAGTAATAGCCGCCAAAGCTGTAACCGAAGATGGCGATGCGCTTGGCGTCAACGTCCGAGCGCTTGGCGAGATAATCGAAAGCCGCCGTGCCAGGCACCTCGTAGTCGTAGCGGCTTGGCATGTCACGGATCCGTCGCGTCTCGCCCATGCCGGGACCGTCCAGGGCGAGGGTGTTAATGCCGCGACGCGCTAACTCTCGGCCCGCGAAAAAGATGCTCATCTCCTTGGCATTGTCCATGCCGTTTACGACGACGACCGTCGGCGCGGGAAGGCCATTCTTGGACGCCTTCATGAACAACGCCGGCAGCGTGGTTCCCTCATAGGGCACCTCGACGAATTCGATCGACGGTTCACGCAAGCGGATGCCGGCATGCCAGCAATGATAGGCTTTTCCGGCCTGCGCTCGTTTTTCCGGGCCCGGCGTGATGAAACGCTCGGCGTTGTAGTGATAAATGCCGGCGCGCAGATAGTAGTCGCCGGCGCTGATCTTGTGGCCCTTCGCCAGCGCCGCATCGGCGCGGCTCTCGAGCTGCGCGCCCATCGCGCGCCACTCTTCGTGCCAGGCCTTCGGATCGCTTTGTCGCACCCGGAGTCTCTCACAGACGCGGTCGATCTCCTCGAGCGCGACCACGCCGTAGGGCGCCATGCCCTTCAAGATCAGCGTTGCATTGGACCAAAGAAAGTCATCGCCGAAATGGTCGATCCATGGTCCACGGGTCATGAAAAATCCTTTCGCAAGTTGGTCGATTTATGTGTCACCGTTAGCTGGCGTGTGGACGAAGGCAGGTTCTAGAGGATTGTTACATCGCATGCATGCGCTTGAACGAGGTCGTATTGGCTCGTTCACCGGCGTACTAATTCGCCTTGAGCCCCTTGGCCTCGATGAAGGTAGTCCAATTTTTGATCTCGTTCTGCAGCCGCGTCTGGAGCACCACAGCGGGTCCGAATTCCGGTTCGATGTCGAGTGCAGCCAGGCGCTCGCCAACGGCGGGTAATTTTAAGGCCTTTTGGATGGCCTTTTCCAACTTCGTCTTAACGTCGGCCGGCATACCCTTCGGTCCAAATACGCCAAACCAGAACTGGAGATTTACGTCGGCGTGCGTGACGCCGGCCTCTGTCAATGTCGGGACGTCCGGCAGCGCCGGGGAGCGTTCTTTACCGGTGACAGCAAGGGCCTTGATCCGCTTGTCCTCAATTAGAGGCTTCGCCACCTGGCTCGATGCCATGATGATATCGACCTGCCCTGCAATGATGGCGGCCATTGCTGGTCCGCCGCCTCGGTAAGGAACGCTGAGTGCGTCGATTTTTGCCCCATCTTTGACGACTTCCCAGACCAGTTGGGCGACTGATCCCGTCCCGGCCGAAGCGTAATTCAAGGTCTTACCGGACGAGTGAGAGTACGCGATCAATTCCTTGACGCTGTTGACCGGAACCGCATCGGCAACGCATAGCGCAAGCGGTGAGTGCGCCACCGACGCGACCGCATCGAGTTCCCTAACGGGATCGAAACTCGGCGTCATATCCTTGAAGCCTGACCGAATCGCGATTGCGTTCTCCGCCATCAGCAGCGTGTAGCCATCCGGCGTGGAGGCCGCGACGTTCCGCCAAGCGATATAGCCGCTCGCTCCGGCGATGTTCTCGACATAGATCGCTTGCCCGAGTTCCTGACCGAGCGTGCCCGTTAAAAGGCGGGCGAGCGTATCGGTGGCGCCGCCGGGCGCGAAGCCGACGACCAGCCTGATCGGCCGGTTTGGATAGTCGGTCGTCGACTGTGCGCGCGAACCGACCGGGACGATGAGAACGGCACCGGCGAGTAGAGTCGCAAACAATTGGCGCATAATGGGTTCCTCGTACTACTCCGCCTTGATGCCGGCGGCCTTAATCAGCGGCCACCACTTCTCGATCTCGGCTCTCTGGAATGCGCCGAGCGCCTCTGGCGTCTGTTGCTCGCGTGGCGGAATGTCCGCGCCCAGTCCAGTAAGCCGCGTGCGCACCGAGGGATCAGCGAGCGCATGGACGACGGCGCTGTTGAGCTTGGCAATCACGGTCTTGGGCGTGTCCTTCGGCGCCCACAGGCCAAACCAGATCGAGACATAGAATCCCGGCAGCCCGCTCTCGTCGATGGTCGGAATTTCGGGCGCCGAGGCAAGCCGCGTCTTGGCGGTGACGCCATAGGTCTTGAGCTGGCCGCTGCGCACCTGCGGCAACGAGCTCGAGGCC
>DASSIJ010000171.1:0-13145 GCA_035692045.1 Pseudolabrys sp.
GGTGACGATCTCACTCAATTGCGGAATCGTCTCGGGGCCAAAGATATTCAAAGGCGGGTTGTCAAATGTGACGCGCCAGTACGATGAAGTCCGTCGTACGAAACGGATTTGTTTAGTGTTTGCCAGGTTGCTCATGTTTGCTTTCGAGTTCGGGTTTGCGCATTTCTGCCGTGAAGAGCGCCCGCGATCTGGGCGCGATGGTGTTTCCACATCCCGAACGGCGCGCAGATATAACTAAGCAATCCCCAACCAGCCATCCACGCCAACCTCAACCAAACTGGCAATGGCACAAACGTGTTTGCCCCAAGGGGAACAAAGATTCCGGCCACCCACATCAGTGCAACTGCTGAGGCTTTGCCCAACCCCACGCTCGTGGAGACGTAGACCCAATAAGCCCGCAAGTATTCGCGAAAATCGTGCATCACTTGTTTAGCACCGCCTAAAATCGTGGTGCTGCCAGTGAATACGGCAACCTTCTGAGCGATAGCCATAAGAGTCCTTTCTCGATTTTTGGCGGTCGTACGAAACGGATTTGTTTGGTGTTTGCCACGTCGCTCACGCTCACGGGATGTAGGTTGAATACACGTAATCCTGGTCTTTCCTCGCCTGGTGGCATTCGAAGCATTGTTTGGTGGGATCTGTGACCAATGGTTTTGTTGGATCGCCTCCCGCCCAGGCCTGGAAGCCCCAGCCTCCCGTCGAGGCATACTTCTTCTTGTCCTTCAGCATGATGGCGGTCAGCTTTCGTGGACCTTCCACATAGGAGCCATCGGAGACGGTGAATTCGTGCAAATCGATCAACAACACGGTCTCGTCCGGATATGGTTCGCCTTTTTTGAGCGCGGTCTCTCCGGTCGAATTGGCATAAACGTTGTGCATTCCGCCCATCGCCTCGAAGAGCGGGCTTCCCTTGTCGATGACCATCGTGTTGACGTGGTACCAGTTACGGAAGCTCGCTGGGGGCTTGAGATTGTCAGCAGACTCCGCGGCGAAAGGGGTAATGAAGCTCGCAACAGCCGCGGACAACAGGCCCAGCCCGGCACTCCTCTTGATCCGCGTCCACCGACCGCCATTTCGGATTCGATCGACGATGCTGGCGCACATCCTGACGCTGCTCATTGTGAATCTCCTGTCATCTCTACGGTTGAGTCTCACTTCACGGCGGAAAACGCGGCTGGCGCCAGCAACTGGCTGCTGATGTTCTCGACGAGCTGGCCATCCTTCTCCGTCTTGGCGACCACTGCGGCCCATTCGGGATCGGCGAGAAAAACGTTCCAGCGCTTCTCGCGCTCGGCCATGCTGTCCCAGGCGAGCATGTAGATGATCTCTTGGCTGCTCCTGCCGATCAGCGTGGTCCAAAACCCGGCCTGGCGGATGCCGTGCTTCTCCCAGATCCGCAGCGTCTCATTCTTGAATCGCGACAGCAGCGCCGACTGGCGCCCCGGCACGCAGCGATAGATCCGCAATTCGTAGATCATGGTCCCTCGCCGCGAGCCGTGCGGACGGATATCAGCCGGTCACTGTCTGCTCTCATCGGAGGGGCTTCATCCATTGTAGGAATAGGTCCATCCGATCGTCACGGCTAACGTGAGAGCAGAAAAAATCGTGCTAGCTATGATTGTGGAATTGGCCTCGTCCGAAATCCGGCGATAGCTGGTGCCGAACAGGATGCCAAAGAAGCCGGAAGGCAATGCTGCCATCACGACGGATAGTTTCGTTGTGAGGACCGAAGCGCCGAGTTCGCGACAAATCGCAAACGCGATTAGGGGTTGCGCGATGTTGGCGATGCCCGCGCCAAACATAGTGTTTCGGCTCAGCCGGAAAGGCCGTTCCGAAAGCACTAAGCCCGTCACAAAAAGCGCTAAGCCGCCGGCAGCTTGTCCTATTTCACGTAGGGCTGCTAATGCAACAACCGGCAGGGGCCACCCGATGAGCGATATCAAAGTCCCAATAACAGGTGCCAATACAATCGGCTTCGACACTGCATGAGCCGAGGCAAGCGCAATGCGCGCCGCGGGACCTCGCGAAGAACTCGTTCCCGCTTTGGCTTGGGACAATTCGAGAATTGCGAGCGTCAGCGGCGAGGGCAACAATGAGCCAGCCGCGATGGCAACGGCAACGGTCGCCGCTTGATCGGCGCCGAACAGTGCAGTGATAACGGGTAGGCCTGCGGCAGCAAAGTTTGGCTGCCCGACGGCTAACGCTTGCAACGCGGATTCGCTCGGATCTTGCTTCCGCATGCTTCGCTGGTAGCCGTACCAGAGTACATACGTCCCCATCATGACCGCGGCCAGCGACACCAGGACGGGCCACTGGGCGATGAGCGCGGACCGTGGTGTAGAGGCCGTGGCAACCAGCAATGAAGCCGGCAACGCGTAGCCCATCACAACGGTGTTCAACTCGGCAACATGCATATTGTTGACAATCCCCGTGCGGCCGGCCGTGTAACCGAGCAGCATCACAAAGAAGGTAGGCGCGAGCGCCAGTGTGAGTACGGAGATCATAGGGAACTTGTGTTTCTACCTTTGAGGCGACTTCAGCGCCGCGGATCATCACGCGGGTCGTGATATTCGAGACCGAGCGGGCCAATCGCCGTCACCTGGGTGACGTATTCGCCCGATTTAGCCCAATGAAAATGCCAGGTCTCGCCGGGCAGAACGATCACACTGCCAGGCGGATAGGCCTTCACCTTGTCGCCGTCAAAAGTCTCCCCGAGCCCAATGTAAAAGACGCCCGACATGACCGTGTAGATGCGATCTTCCGGATGCTTGTGCGGCATCAGTTTCGTGCCGTCGGGCACCTTGACCCTGACCACGTAAGGTCCGGCTTGAGTAGGCTCTCCAACAAGCACGGCCAGTCGGGCCGATGGCGGAAACGCTGGAAACGGTTGCCAGTCGATATCTTCCGGGAGAATTGATTTGAAAACGGCTTCGCCCGGCTGGTGAGGTCGAACAGTTCCTTTGACATCAATCGTGAAAGCCATGGCATCTCACTCCTTATTGGTGAAGCCGCGCACCCCGATCAGCTCTCCGCGATATCGAGGATCGCTGCGGCAATCAGCCGAACGTAAACGTAGCCAGTCATTGTCTGCTCTCAGTGGCCCGCACTCTGGCCACCATCGACGTGAATAGTCTCGCCCGTCACGAATCCCGCCGATTCCAGATAGAGGATCGCGTCCACGATCTCCGAGATCTCACCCATCCGGCCAAGTGGGTGCAGCTTGGCGAGCTGCGCATGTGTTTCGACGGGATGCATCGGCGTCTTGATGACGCCGGGCGCAATCGCATTCACTCTGATGCCAAGCTTTGCATACTCGATCGCCAGCGATTTGGTCGCGGCGCTCAAACCTCCCTTCGTCAGCGAGGCGAGCACGGACGGCACCTTGGAGTTTGCGTGTTCGATCAGGCTCGTCGTGATCTGCACGACATGGCCGCTATGCCGCTTCTCCATCTCGGCGATAGCGAGTTGTGTGATGTGAAAGAAGCCTGCGAGGTTGACGCCCAGCACAGCCGCGTAATCAGCCTCGGTGTACTGAGTGAACGGCTTGGCGACGAATACGCCAGCGTTGTTGATGAGCGTATCGATGCGTCCGAACCGGGCCAGGCCTTCGGAGATCGCACGCTCGGCCGTCTTCCGGTCGGTAATGTCACCGGGCACCACCAGGATTTGCTCATCGTTGGTTGGGCTGATCGACCGTGCCGTCGCGACCACTCCGTAACCGCGATCGCGATATGCTTCGACAAGGGCTGCGCCCATGCCCCGCGATGCGCCGGTGATTACGACAACCTTCTGAGCGATATCCATAAGAGTCCCTTCTCGATTTGTGGTGGCGGTCGAATAAATTGCGCCGGCCTCACCTAGGCCGAAGCAATCTGTGTGAGAACTGCCGTGACTTAGGGGACAGTCAACCGCGTGTCGGCACAATCAGCGGAGACGTGTTCCTGCGTCGGCCGCAATGCGCGCAAACTCGGAACGCAAACGTGGTACGGCGAAGTCTATGAACGCGCGTACCTTCGGGACCGCCATGCGGCCGGGCGGCGTAAGCAGATGCACCGGGAGCGGAGGATGCTCGGCATCGGCCAGGACGATTTTCAGCCGCCCGTCCCGCACATATTCGGCGACGTGGTAGGAATAGAGGCGCGTCACACCGCGACCGGACAGGGCCGACGCCACGGCCGCGCGCACACTGTTGACGGCTGACCTTGGTGCGAACTGGACGGTTCGAGGAATCGACGAGCCTTTCGCCGGCGTGAAGCTCCAGGAATCGAGACCAAAATCAGTGAAGGCCACGATCTGATGTTTCGCCAGATCTGCCGGCTCCAGGATGGGAGGATGCTTCGCGAGATAGTCGGGCAAAGCGACCACGACGTGCCTGACCTCCCCCCCGAGGCGAGTAGCGATCAGTGACGAATCCGGCAAATGGCCAATACGCAACGCAACGTCGACGCCTTCGTCGACAAGACTCACGGGCCGGCCCAGCAGCAGAACCTTCGCCGAAACGGCGGGATGAAGGTCGAGGAAATCGTCCAATATCGGCCACAGCACCTGCTCGCCGCTGATCGGACCCGCGGAAACGGTCAGGACCCCACGTGGGGCCGAGCGTTCGCCACCTGCGAACATGTCGGCTTCCTCGAGGTCGATCAGCACCCGCCGGCAAGCGGCCGCATAGCGTTCGCCTGCTTCACTCAATTTCAGCGCACGGGTGGTTCTGTGCAGTAGCTCGACGCCCAAATGGGTTTCCAGGAAACTGAGCGCTCGGCTGACGGCAGTGGGCGACCGCTTCAGGCGCCGGGCTGCGCCAGCGAGACTGCCCTCGTCAACGGCAGTCACGAAGACTTTCATTGCGTCGATGCGATCCATCTGCCCGTCTCGGGAAAACGCTCCTGTCGCGACCACCACCAGATGAAACTATGGCAGGCACAAAACGAGGAGCGCAATGGGGCGGATGGATCGTCCTTCAATTATTAGGCAGGCACGAAAGTATAGCCTGCGCCGTCCGGCACGATCTTCCCGACTGCGGGAAACGGGAAATGGTACCCAGTGACGATCGCCTTGTCGGACACGGCACGGTCGAACAATCTGCGCCGCGTCGCCTCTGCAAGCACCGGGTCAATATCGAGCCGGCTGTGCCAGCCTGGGTGCTCCGCGAACAGGGCAGGCATGTTCGTCGTATCGCTCAGCACCATCAACTGCTCGTTGCCCGACGCGACAACGAATGCAGTATGGCCCGGCGTATGGCCTGGCGCCGCAATCGAGCGGATGCCGGGAATAACCTCCGTATCCCACTCGTACTGTTTCACCTTGTCTTTCAGGAGCGGAAACATCGCTTGAAGTCTTCTGGGCAGACCATGCTGACTTTCGGGGAGCTTGGTGAAAATGCTCGGGTCCATCCAGAACTTGAACTCGGTACTTGGCACGTAAATCGCGGCGTTGGGAAATATCGGTGTGTTGTCGGGGGCCTTGCTCATAAGCCCAAAGACATGGTCCGGATGAAAATGCGAAACGATAACCCTGGTAATCTGTGTCGGCTTGATGCCGGCTGCAACCATATTGGCGATCATCGCTCCCGCCGTAGGCTGAAACTGACCTCCTGTGCCGGCGTCGAAGAGAACCGTTTCGTTGCCGAACTTTACCAGAGTTATGTTAAACGGAATGGGCACGACTTCATTCGCGATCCCCGCGGCAGCTAGCGCGGCCTTGGTTTCCTCAACGGACACGTTCTCGATAAACACAGGATCGTGGGGTTTCTCCCAAACGCCATCGTTCAGGACGAACCCGTGAACCTTCCCGAACTTGAACGGCCGGAAGCCCTTGCCGGCTTCCGGTCCCTTTTGGGCGAGCGCAGCCTCGATGAATGAGACGGGCTTGGGCAGGCCGAACGCTGCTCCTGCAGATGCTGCCATCAACAGAGCGTTACGGCGGGTTAGATTTAACATCTTTATCTCCTTGCTTTGTCCGCGAAGACGGCTGTCGCTCATTTGATGGTTTGAGAAAAGTCACATGCGACGGGCTCTCATAGCTTTCATTCGAACCACGATGTAGTTTGAGAAGCTTTTCGTGGGAATTCCCGTCGACCGGAAGACACCCGACCGGGGAGCGGCATAATCCTCGGCGTCACTCCGTTCGCCAGTTTTCTGGCAGGCCTGATGCGGTGTGCGCCGGCGGCCGATGATATACACTCGCTGGAGGGACGCGCCGTTATTCCGAAATGCCACGGCATCCCCAGGCCAGTGCGAACCCTCTTCGGGCACGACAGCAACGTCGAGACATGGCGATTGAAACCAACGCGACAAAGTCGGCACCCCCACGAGGTGACACATCAACATTGAGCCCGTTTCGCTTTGCGACGTTCACCGTGCTGTGGGTTGCGACCGTCGTTTCTAACATCGGCACCTGGATGCAGAACGCGGCGGCAAGCTGGCTCATGACTGGCCTTGATGCCGATCCCTTCATCGTATCCCTGGTTCAGGTTGCGACATCGCTTCCGCTGTTTTTGTTCGCGCTTCCGGCCGGTGCGCTTGCTGATATCGTCGATCGCCGGCGGCTCCTCATTAGTATGCAAGTGGCGCTGAGCGTATTGGTGGCTGGGTTCGGCGTCCTAGTTTGGGTGGGGCATGTCACTCCCTCATTTCTTCTTGCCTTCAGCTTTCTGGCTGCAACGGCGGCCGCGCTTGTCATGCCGGCATGGCAATCGATCGTTCCACAATTGGTGCCGCGCGAACATCTGCAGCCCGCCGTTGCTCTCAATAGCGTTGGACTGAATGTCAGCCGCGCGGTGGGCCCTGCCCTCGCCGGCATTATCATTGCAGCGTGGGGGTTGGCCGCACCATTTTGGATAAACGCGATGACCACACTCGGAGTCATTGCAGCTTTGATCTGGTGGCATCCGCGCAATGAAGGCAATCTTCATCACCTCCCTGCCGAGCAATTTCACAGGGCGATTGCCGCCGGCCTGCGACACGCGCGCCATAATCCGCATTTGCGCTCGACGCTGATCCGGGCCGCCGGATTTTTCATTTTTGCAAGCGCGTATTGGGCGCTGTTGCCGCTCGTCGCCCGCAACCAGGTCGTCGGCGGCCCAAAACTTTACGGGATACTCCTTGGCACCATTGGCGCCGGCGCCGTCAGCGCCTCCTTCGCCCTGCCCTGGCTCAAGCGCCGCCTGGGCGCCGACCGACTCGTTGCCGCAGGAACCATCGGCACCGCCATCGCGCTCGTCTTGTTTGCTGTGGCTAAACAGCCCGCGGTCGCGCTCGCTGCGAGCCTCATCGCAGGCATCTCATGGATCGCCATCCTGGCAACCATCAATGTGTCGGCACAGGTTGCGTTGCCAAGTTGGGTGCGTGGTCGCGGCCTTTCAATCTTTGGAACGGTGATGTTCGGCTCTTTGACCCTCGGCAGCGCGCTCTGGGGTAAAGTCGCAGCCTTGACCAGTCTGCCTATGGCTCACCTGATCGCGGCGGCCGGCGCAACTCTGGCGGTTCCGTTGCTATGGAGTCAGAAACTACAGACCGGTGCCGATCTCGATCTCACGCCGTCGATGCATTGGCCCGCACCAGTCCTTTTGCCTAACATCGAACCCGACCGCGGTCCCGTGCTGGTGACGGTCGAATATCTCATTCGCGCGCAAGATCGGGACGAATTTCTGGCGGCCATTGCCAAACTCGCCGGCGAGCGCCGTCGTGACGGGGCTTTCGATTGGGGCGTATATGAGGATACGGCGCGCGAGGGTCGCTTTATCGAAGCCTTTAAGGTCGATTCCTGGATCGAGCATTTGCGCCAGCACGAACGCGTGACGCACGCCGATCGTGAGCTGCAAGAATCAGTCAATCGTTTCCAAGTTAGCGGGGCACCGACGGTGACGCACCTGATCGCCAGCACTTAAACGATATCGGTGCTACGACTATGGCTGGCCAGCGCACGCGGGCACTGTATAATCCGGGCATTGCCGATCGTGCCGGGAGGTTGTCATGGCTCAACCCCAGCTTAAGTCGCAACGCGCAGTTCGTGACTGGCCATTCAATGTCAAGCCACTGCATCCGGTGCTGGGCTGCGAGATCTCCGGCATCACGCTGGCGGAAGCGGTATCGCCAGCGATGTTCGCCAAGGTTTATGAAGCCTTTCTCGACTACGAGCTGATCCTGTTCCGCGATGTCGATCTGCCGCCGGCGACTCAGGTCGCTTTCGCGCGCAATTTCGGCGAGGTGCAGATCCACGTGCTCAGCCAGTACCACGGTTACAAAGACCATCCGGAAATCTACATGCTGTCCAACCTCGACAAGGACGGCAATCCGAGCGGCAAGCACCCGGACAGGGGTACGCTGTACTGGCACACCGACGGCTCCTGGAAAGAACGCACCGGGCAGGCAACCATGATGTATTCGGAGATCGTGCCGGACGCAGGTGGCGAAACCGAATTCGCCGACATGTATTCCGCCTACGACCTGCTACCCGCCGCTATGAAGGCTAAGATCGAAGGCCGCCGCGCCATCCACAATTTTGACTTTTCTCGCACGCGCCGCCACGGCGAGGATCCGTTGACGGCAGAACAAAAGGCCAAGGTGCCGCCGGTCCCGCATCCAATTGTGCGCACGCATCCGCAGACCGGGCGCAAGGCTATTTTCCTCGGCGATCATGCCGAGATGATCGAAGGCATGGATTACGCGGAAGGCCGCGCGTTGATCGAGGAACTCAACCAGATGATCACACCGCAGGCGCGCGTCTATACTCACCGCTGGGCACCACGCCAGTGCATCGTGTGGGATAACCGCTGCACGCTTCATCGCGCTACCGGCTTCGACGAGGCGCGTCTGAAACGCGTGATGCGCCGTTGTACAATCGTCGGCGACAAGCCATTTTGATCGCCGTTCCTCAACTCAACCAGAGAGGATTAAATCGTTCCTACCGCGGTGTAGAAGCACATAAAAACAAAGCAGCAAAAGAAGTAAGGGGGAAATCATGCTCTCAATTCGAAAGACCGCTTGCGGAATTGCGCTCGCCGCTCTTGCGACGGCTTGGGTCTCAACTGCGACGGCTCAGGAGGCAAAGCATTATCGCTTCGCCTATGACCAACCCAAGACCACAGGATACGGCATTGCCGGCGATCTTTTCGCCGAAAAGCTCAAGGAGTTGAGTAAAGGCACGATGCTGATCGACCAATATCCCGGCGCTCAGCTCGGCCAGGAGCCGCAGGTTCTTCAACTCGTCAAAGCGGGCGATGTTGAGTTCTGCATCAGCTCGTCGGCCAACGCCGCCACGCTGACGCCGCAGGCCGGCGTGATGTCGTTACACTTCCTGTTCCGCGGTGAAGACCATCTCGTGAAGGCGCTAGCCGATCCGCAGGTTACCAAGGCCGTCAAGGATATGGTCGAAGACACCGTGCAAGGCGCACATGTGATCGCGGTGATCACGCTCGGCTTGCGCAACATGTACAGTAAGAAGCCGATCGCCAAGATCGAGGACATGAAGGGCCTGAAGGTCCGCGTCCAGGCGACGCCGACCGAAGACCTGATGTTCCCTGTCTATGGCGCTCAGACCGTCCATATGCCGTTCGGCAGCGTCTATACCTCGCTGCAGACTGGTGTCGTCGACGTCGCCGAGAATGGCGTCAACGTCTATCAGGCCAACAAGCATTATGAAGTCGCTCCTGTGCTCTCGATGACCGAGCACGAGGCCAACAACAATCTGATCTGGATCAGCGACAAGCTTTGGAAGAGCCTGACCGACGAGCAAAAAAAATGGGTGCAGACCGCCGCCGATGAAGTCAGCAACAAGGAGCCGACCAAGGCCGTCGACCTCGAGCACCAGTCGGCTGACAAACTCAAGGCACTCGGCGTCAAGATCGTCGCTAACGTCGACAAATCCGGCTTTCAGAAGCTGGCCGATCCCTATCTCGACAAGCTGGCCGCCGAGCTTGGGCCCCATGCAGTCAAGATCAAGGATTTGATCAAGGCCGTGAAGTAGACGCCATTAAGGGGCCAGCTTTCCGGCTCCTTCCTTTTTCGTCCCAATCGGGATTCGCAATGGCCATCGCGGTCAAGCTGGTTGCTCGGCGGCAGCGTCACCTGAAGTGGCGCGCCCTCGATGGCCTTGAGCTGGCGCTGATGGTGCTGTGCGGCATCTTGCTTTTCAGCTTCTGCACCACGGTCACGTTCGACATCATCACCCGCACGATCGGCACTCCCTGGCTCTGGCTGCAGGAGGCGACGTCCACGCTGTTCATCTATGCGATCTTCCTCGGCGCGTCTGTCGCGACGCGCCGCAACGATCATCTCTATCTCACGGCCATCGCCGAAGCGCTTGACGGCAGAGCGCGCCTCGTCGTCGAGATGGTCATCCGGCTCGTCGTGCTCGGCGTGGCGATCAGTTTCATCTATTTCGGCTACCTGAATTTTCTGCGCGGCTTTTCAAGCTTCCGCATGCCGTCGATGACGCCCATTGCCTCGCTTTATGCCGCGATCCCGATTTGCGGCTTCCTGGTCGCACTTTTCACCATCGAGCAGATCGTCAACGGCTTGCGAAACGGCTTCGACCACGCCGATCCGCCGGAAGAGCCAGTGGATATCAAACCGATCGACACCATAGCATCCATGGGGCCGCTCCCATGAATTCCGGTCTTGTCCTCGGCTTGATGAGCTTCCTATTCCTGTTTTTCGGCTATCTCGGCGTGCCGGTCCCGTTCGCGTTAATGGCGGGCGTGCTCGTGGGCGCTTCGTTCACGCAAGTCTCGCACATCGCGATCATCCAGAAGATGTTCGATGGAATGGACGCAGAAGCCTTGCTTGCCATTCCGTTCTTTCTCCTTGTCGGCGAACTGATGAGCTCGGCCAACGTGGTGGTGCGCATCGTCAATCTCTCACTCGCCTTGGTCGGTCATGTCCGGGGCGGCCTCTCCCAGGTCGTCACCGTGTTCAGTATGTTTTTTTCGGAAATGTCGGGATCCACGACCGCCGATGTCGCAGTGATCAGCCGGGCGCTTGGCGGCCCGATGAAGAAAGAGGGGTATAGCCCTGCCTTTGTTGCCGCAATCATCGCAGCAGCCTCAACAATCGCGGCGCTCGTCCCGCCGAGCATCACCGCGGTGGTTTACGGCGCGATCGGCAATGTTTCCATCGCCGGGCTCTTCATGGCTGGTGTCGTGCCGGGCTTGATGATTGGCTTCGGCCTGATGATCTTTTGCTATTTCTTCGGTCCGACCGGTATACAGCGTCCCCGCGCTCCATTTCGCGAAGTTGCTGGCGCTTTCAAAGACGCCTCGCTACCGCTGATGATCCCTGTCATTCTTTTGGGCGGCATTCTCACCGGCTGGTTCACGCCGACAGAGGCCGGCGTAGTCGCCGTCGTCTACATACTTTTTGTCGTTATTCCTTCGCTCAACAAGGGCCACATCAGGTTTCTTGCCTATGACTTCTGCCTCGCGGGCCTGATTTTCTCGCTGCCGCTGATCACGATCGGCGCTGCCAATGCGTTCGGCTGGCTCTTTGCCTATCTGCGCGGCGCCATAGTCATCGCCGATTGGATTACCGGCATTGCCGGCAATGACCCGCATTTGATCATGCTGCTGATGGTCGCTCTTTTCACAGTCATCGGTGATTTCATCGAGCCGGTGCCGACGATTATCATTTTTATGCCGCTGGTGAACGCGCTGACCGAGGCGGGAAGCATCAATCCTGTCCATATGGGCGTCGTGCTGATCGCGACACTCGCGTTCGGCTTGATTACCCCGCCTTACGGCCTCGTCCTGCTCATGGCATCGAAATTTGTCGGGGTTCGTTTCTCGCACGCCTTACGGGCAGCTTGTCCGATCTATGCAGTTTTTCTGCTTACCATCGCATTCACAATCTATTTCCCGTCGGTCGTGCTGTGGCTACCGAAACAGGTTCTGCCGGCTTCGGTCGGCTGTTTCCCCAATCCGAACGGTCCAGGTTATATCTGCCCGCCGTAGCTCTTTCGCATATCGCGAATACCAAGAGCCATCGCCACCCTTATTGAGTTCGGTCGCGACTTTGACCTCTGTTTTGGTGGCGCCGGACTTTAGTTTTGCGGCTTCGGCCCTCTTGTTCTTGCGAAACCACTGTGACCTGGATCGGCTTCGACATTACGGGAGGGTTGTGCGGTATATGGTTGGCGTCGCCGAGGAGCAGTTGAAGCGTGTGCTTGCCCAAAGGAAGGTCAACTGTTGCTTCGGACTGTCCCGCTCCGAAATGCAGATGATTGAAGTCATTCGGTATCGGTTGATCAAGCTGAGGCGGCTTGGCGTCGATCAGCAGATGGTGATGGCCCGTGTTGGGCTTTTCGATGCCCGCCGGCGCCACGCCCATGTTGGCAAGACCAAAGTGAATGGTCGCCTTCTGCGGAATCACGGATCTGTTCTGCAAGTCGACGAAATAAACCCGTGCGTCAGCTGGCGCAGCCGTCCGGGTTGAGGCGTCGACGACACGGACCTTGATGCGCGGCGAAAACACCGGCGGCGTGTGCGGAATGTGATCCTTGTCTCCGAGAAGCAGTTGAAGTGTATGATCCCCGGGTTTCAGTGTTACGGCCGCCTCGGTCTGGCCGGCGCCGAAGTGCAAGTGATTGAAGTCGTTCGGAATCGGTTGGTCGAGCGGTGGCAGTTCGGTATCGATCAGCAAATGGTGATGGCCTGAATTTGCGCGATCCGAGCCAGCGGGCACGACGTTCATGTTTCTCAAGCCGAAACGAATGTTCAGTTTGGGGTCAACGGTGGCTCCATCCTTTAGATCGGTGAAATAAACCGCGGCTCCAGGAGCCGATGCCGTCGGCCCTCCGGTTGGCGTGACATTAACCCGAATGCGCGCCGACATGACCGGCGGCGTGTGCGGAACATGGTTCTTGTCTCCCAGGAGCAGCTGCAATGTGTGCTGGCCCGGCTTGAGCGTAATCTCCGCTTCAGTCTGGCCGGCGCCGAAGTGCAGGTGATTGAAGTCGTTCGGAATCGGCTGGTCGAGCGGCGGCAATTCGGTATCGATCAGCAAATGGTGATGCCCTGAGTTCTCACGATCGGATCCAGCGGGAGCAACGCCCATATTGCGCAGCCCGAAATAGATTTTCAGATTCGCCGGGACGGTGGCGCCGTCCTTGAGATCGATGAAATAGACCTCCGCCCCGGCCGGCGATGGGCTAGG
>DASSIJ010000172.1:0-11828 GCA_035692045.1 Pseudolabrys sp.
TGTGAGCGACAGGAACTGGTGCGCCGCATCGAAATGCGATTTGCCACAATGCTGAAATCAGGCGCGCTGGAGGAAGTCCGCGAGCTTGCCGCGCGCAAGCTCGATCCGTTCCTGCCGGCAATGAAGGCTCACGGCGTGCCCTGGCTCATCCGGCACCTCAAGAGCGATATTTCGCTGGAAGAAGCGCAAACGGGCGCCGTCATGGACACGCGCCGCTATGCCAAGCGCCAGCTCACCTGGTTTCGCAACCAGATGAAGGATTGGCCGTGGCAGACGGCAGAAAACGCCGTCGCGGCCCTCGAAATCCAGCTTTCCGGCCTCAAATGACGCCGATTTGCGCTTGACCGGCCAATTGCCAGCCCTTATAACGCGCGCAATGAAAGTTCGGGCAGCATCAATGTTACGCAATATTATTACTTTTGTAGTACGGGTTCGGACGCGGGCGCGGCCCTGAAAAGGGCCGCAGGCAAGCGTCCGGACATGGCCCGTTGCGGGCCTTTTTTATTGGTGCGAGGGGGAGCATGACCGGTTTTCGGAAAAGATCATGCGCCCGGCAGAAAAGACGATGAAAGGGAATGACATGACACGCGAAATGACCGGCGCCGAAATGGTGATCCAGGCGCTCGCCGATCAGAATGTCGAGCATGTGTTCGGCTATCCGGGCGGCGCGGTGCTGCCGATCTACGACGCGATCTTCTCGCAGAACCAGGTACGTCACATTCTGGTGCGCCACGAGCAGGGCGCGGTGCATGCCGCGGAAGGCTACGCGCGCTCGACCGGAAAGGTCGGTTGCGTGCTGGTGACGTCCGGTCCCGGAGCCACCAACGCGGTCACAGGCCTGACCGACGCATTCTGCGATTCAATCCCGATCGTTTGCATCACCGGCCAGGTGCCGACGCATCTGATCGGCAACGACGCGTTCCAGGAGTGCGACACCGTTGGCATCACCAGGCCGTGCACAAAGTACAATTACCTGGTCAAGCGCATCGAAGACCTGCCGCGCGTACTGCATGAGGCGTTCCACATCGCGTCGAGCGGTCGGCCGGGGCCGGTGGTTGTCGACGTGCCAAAGGACATCCAGTTCGCCAAGGGCACCTATTCCAGGCCGAAGGATTTCCCGCACACCGGTTACAAGCCCAAGCTCAAGGGCGACATGGACAAGATCAAGCAGGCGATCGAGCTGATGGCGCACGCCAAGCGGCCGCTGTTCTATACCGGTGGCGGCGTGGTCAATTCCGGCAAGGCCGCCTGCGATTTGTTGCGCGAATTTGTGAAACTGACCGGCTATCCGATCACCTCGACGCTCATGGGGCTCGGCGCATTTCCGGCAGCCGATCCGAAATGGATGGGCATGCTTGGCATGCACGGGACGCTCGAAGCCAATATGGCGATGCACGATTGCGACGTCATGATTTGCGTCGGCGCGCGTTTTGACGATCGAATCACAGGACGGCTTGATGCCTTTTCTCCGGGCTCAAAGAAAATTCACGTCGATATCGACCCATCTTCGATCAACAAGAACGTCAAGGTGGACATACCGATCGTCGGCGATTGTGCGCATGTGCTTGAGGACATGGTGCGTCTGTGGCGTACTGGCGCCATTCATCCCGACAAGAAATCGTTGCAGGCGTGGTGGGCGCAGATCGACAAATGGCGCGCGCGCAAATCGCTCGCCTATCGATCGTCAAATGATGTCATCAAGCCGCAATATGCCATCCAGCGTCTTTACGAGCTGACGAAAGACAAGGATTGCTACATCACGACTGAGGTCGGCCAGCATCAGATGTGGGCCGCGCAATTCTACGGTTTCCAGGAGCCGAATCGATGGATGACCTCGGGCGGCCTCGGCACCATGGGCTACGGACTACCGGCCTCGGTCGGGGTGCAGCTTGCGCATCCGAAGTCGCTGGTGATTGACATCGCCGGCGAGGCGTCGGTGCTGATGACCATGCAAGAAATCTCGACCGCGGTGCAGTATCGGCTGCCGGTCAAAATCTTCATCCTGAACAACAATTACATGGGCATGGTGCGGCAATGGCAGGAATTGCTGCACGGCGGCCGTTATGCCGAGAGCTACAGCGAGGCGCTGCCGGATTTCGTCAAGCTGGCCGAGGCCTATCACGCGCATGGCATCCGTTGCGAAAAGCCGGCCGACCTTGATCGCGCGATCAAAGAGATGATCGAGGTCGACAAGCCGGTGCTGTTCGACTGCGTCGTCGATCCCAAGGAAAACTGCTTCCCGATGATCCCTTCGGGGCGCGCTCACAATGAGATGCTGCTCGGTGACGCCGGCGTCAGCGTGGAAGACGCCATCACCGAAGAAGGCAAGGTGATGGTGTGATGAACGCTCCCTCGACAAGCCACTATCCGGCAGCACCGACCGCGCAGAAGCCGGAAACCCATACGCTTTCAGTGCTGGTCGACAACGAGCCGGGCGTGCTGGCGCGTGTCATCGGCCTGTTCTCCGGTCGCGGCTATAACATCGAGTCGTTGACGGTGTCGGAAACCGAGCACCGGCAGCATCTTTCCCTGATCACGATCGTTACCACCGGCACGCCGATGGTGATCGAGCAAATCAAGAATCAACTCGATCGGCTCGTCCCCGTGCATCACGTGGTGGACATGACGCTTGCGGGCGACGCCATCGAGCGGGAGCTCGCCATGGTCAAGGTCAAGGGCAAAGGTGACAACCGGGTCGAAGCACTGCGGCTGGCGGATGCCTTCCGGGCGCGCGTGATCGATGCCACCACCGAAAGCTTCGTGTTCGAAATCACCGGCGCCAGCGAAAAGATCGAGCAGTTCATAAGCCTGATGCTCCCGCTCGGCCTCGTTGAGGTCGCGCGCACGGGCATCGCGGCCATTATGCGCGGGCCGGAAGGGATGTAGCGATGGGGCTCACGATCCTGGCGATCCCGCTCATCATCCTGGGCGTTTTCCTCAAGCCTTATTCGTTTGAGAATTCGCGCTGCATCAGCTTTGTCGCCGGTCCCTATTGCTTTGCCGCGGATTCCAGTCTGCCTGAGGTGATCAAATACGGCAGCGCGCTGGCCGGTTTCGCGCTGCTCTATGCCGGCAGGCTGCAACTCAAGCGGCAACGAGACGGAAAATAGCGGAGGGACTTGCCCCGGCTACCGTTGCGACCTAGAAGCACCGCGGGCGGGACAATTTTCCGACATCACAGACGACCATTGGCCGAACGAAGGACCAAAAGGACCAAGTACCATGCGTGTTTACTACGATCGCGACGCCGACCTGAACCTGATCAAGGGCAAGAAGGTCGCCATCATCGGCTATGGAAGTCAGGGCCACGCCCACGCGCTCAATTTGCGCGACAGCGGCGTTAAGGAGGTCGCAGTTGCCTTGCGCAAGACCTCAGCCGGCGTGAAAAAGGCCGAGGCCGAGAAATTCAAGGTTATGGAGGTCGCGGAAGCGGCCAAATGGGCCGACGTCATGATGATGCTCACGCCCGACGAACTGCAGGGCGACATTTATCGCGATCACCTTGCCAAGAATATGAAAGACGGTGCAGCGCTGATGTTCGCGCACGGGCTCAACGTTCATTTCAACCTGATCGAGCCGCGCGCGGATCTCGACGTGCTGATGATCGCACCCAAGGGACCCGGCCATACTGTGCGTTCTGAATACCAGCGCGGCGCTGGCGTGCCGTGTCTGGTTGCGATCCACAAGGACGCCTCCGGCAACGCTCATGATCTCGGACTTTCTTACGCGTCGGCGATTGGTGGCGGCCGCGCGGGAATCATCGAGACGACGTTCAAGGAAGAATGCGAAACCGATCTGTTCGGCGAACAGACCGTGTTGTGCGGTGGGCTGGTCGAATTGATGAAGGCCGGTTACGAGACGCTGGTGGAAGCCGGCTATGCGCCGGAAATGGCCTATTTCGAATGCGTCCACGAGGTGAAACTGATTGTTGACCTCATCTATGAGGGCGGCATTGCCAACATGAACTATTCGGTATCGAACACAGCCGAATACGGCGAATACGTTTCAGGCCCGCGCGTGATCACGCCGGAGGTGAAGGCCGAAATGAAGCGCGTCCTTGCCGACATCCAGTCCGGCCGCTTCACCAAGGATTGGATGCTGGAGAACAAGGTCAATCAGACCTCGTTCAAGGCGACACGCGCGAAGCTTGCCGAGCATCCGATCGAACAGGTCGGCGCCAAGCTGCGCGACATGATGCCCTGGATCAAGCAGCGCGCGCTGGTGGACCGCAGCAAAAACTAGTTGTGTCCGTCCTGCTTATCGCGGCCGCCGTGCCAAGGGCGGCCGCGTTTGCTTTTGTAGACCCCAATGCGAGCAACTAACGCTTCTCGATGCGATCGCCGAGCCACCTCGCCACTTCGTCCGGCGTCGTGGTGCCATTGGAGGCGCGCGCATTGGCTGCTCGCATGGATGCAACATCGACGGCATCGATGAGGGGCCTCAGCGCCGCGATCAGTTTTTCGTCGCCTGACCGCTTTGGCGATATCAGCAGGATTGCATCGTAAGAAGGAATTGCGTGCCTGTCGTCGGCAAGCACAACGAGATCATAAGTCGAGATTTGGCCGTCGCTCGTGTAGGCCGAAATCACGTCGACGTCGCCATTGGCGACGGCCTTGTACATGAATTCCGGTTGCATCTGCCTCTGCGCCCGAAAGTTCAGACCGTAGGCGTTACGCAGCGCCAGCCATTCAGGGCGTGCGAATATTTCATAGTCGCCGGCAACGGTGAGCCCTCCGGCATGACTAGAGAGATCACTGATGGAGTGGATATTCAGCGCTTCGGCTTTTTTGCGTGTCATCGCCAATGCGTAGGCGTTCTCGAAACCGAGGGGTCCGAGCATTTCAATACCGGCTGTCGTCCGCAGCCACTGTGACAATTCGGTGAGCAATTGCTCGCGGCGTGGCACGTCGTGGCGTTGCATGCGATTTGCCCAGAGCGTTCCGGAATAGTCGACGGCGATGTCAACCTCGCTCGAGGTCAGCGCATCGAACAGCACGTTGGATCCGAGCCCAGGCCGACGGGCAGTGGTGAGGCCGGCGGCCTGCAGGCGCTGCCCGATCAGTGCTGCCAACACGTATTGCTCGGTGAAGGTCTTGGCACCGATCACGTAGCTTGCCTTGGGCTGAGCCAGAACGGGGAGCAGCGCTGCCAACATGAGCGCCATCAGGCCGATTCCCCCCACAGCTGTACGTGTGCTGTCGCGGCGGGCCACGCCTGCTTGCACGAGCGCGAGCAGCTGATCGACCGCAAGGGCCAACACTGCGGCCGCGATGCAACCGAATACAACGAAGACCCAATTCTGGGTCTGCAAGCCGGTAAAGATGTAGTTGCCGAGGCTCGTTTGTCCGATTGGCGTAGCGAGCGTTGCCGTGCCGATCACCCAGACAGCCGACGTTCGAATGCCGGCCATGATGACCGGCAGCGCCAATGGCAGTTCGATATCCCGTAGCAACCGCCATGGCCGCACCCCGACGACGCGCGCGGCCTCGCTCAGGCGCGCATCGACACCGTTGAGGCCAGTGACGGTGTTGCGCAGCACCGGCAGCATCGAGTAAAGCGCGAGCGCCAGCACCGATGGCAGAAATCCGAGTGCGGAGAAGGTTTTTCCGACGACGTGTTCGGACAGGGCGGCGAGTGCCAGCAGCAAGGGATAGAAGAGCGCCAGCAAAGCGAGGCCGGGAATTGTCTGCACTACGCTGGCGACGGTCAGCAAGGCGCCGCGCAGAAATGGTCGATGCCTCGATGCGATGGCGACCGGCAGGCTGACGCCAAGCCCAATGGCGAGTGCGGTCAGGCTCACCAGCACGTGGTTGCCGAGATAGTCGGGCAGACGCGCCCACGCGTCGGCGAGACGGGCGTCGAGGATCATCGAAGCAATGATGGCATGGGTGGGGAGGGCACGGAACCGGTGATTCCGGGCCTGGTACGGCCATCCCTTTGGTTAAGATAACAAAAATCCGCTGGGAGGCCGGCCGACGTCTTGCAATGGGGGTTTGATTACAGTCTTATGACATCGGGCCATGCGCTGGGGAGTTATTGAGGATCGCAGCCGGGCAGGGCCGCCTAGGCCATGTTGTCCGTAGCGTCCGCCCTGCTAAGTCGTCTTGCGCCCACCGAGGCGATCTCTCGGCGCGACGCATTTGCACTTGCCATCATCACCGTCGTGCATCTGACCGCGCTTGTCGTGATGGCGGCGACGGAGCTTGACCTTGCGACAAAGGCAACTTTCCTGCTCGCCTGGGCGCTGCTGAATTTCTTCTGGCTGGCGTTGTTGCGCCGGCCCGCCATTGCAGGATTTCTGTCGCTTGCGATGATCATCGCACTCATTCTCTTGTCGCAGTTCAAGTACGACAAGCTGATGATGACGGTGAACTTCGTCGACCTGATGATCATCGACCCCGACACATCAGCCTTCCTGTTTACTGTCATGCCGCAACTGCGCGAACCGGTTCTGATCGGTTTGGCGATCGCGACTCCTGTCTTGATGCTCCTGTGGCGGATCGATCCGTTTCGTGTGCGCATACGCACCACCACGCTTGGCAGCACCTTTTGCATGGGCGGCCTGGTGGTTTTGTCGGCAGCCTATCCGGCCGATCTCTATGGCGAGTTTTTCAGCCGCGACTACGTTTCCAAGTTTGCGCGTTCCGGTGTTGAGGCCATCTACGAATTTGCGACGCACGGATTGCTGGAATCGGATGCGACCGTCTCGGACCGGTTGAAGGTGCCAGCAGCGGGCTGCAGCCCTGGCGGAAAACTTCCGCACATTATCCTGCTGCACGACGAGTCGAGCTTCGACATTACCGCTGCTCCCGGCATGAAAGTTCCGCCGGGCTATCAACGGCATTTCCGTTCGTTCGATGGCGTGGCGCGCAAGATGGTGGTGGAAGGCGCTGGCGGTCCCAGCTGGTTTACCGAATACAATGTACTGACCGGGCTGTCCGCGCGTTCCTACGGACGCTTTGCGACATCGGTGACGCGTATTGCAGCCGGTCACGTCGCGCGCGGGCTACCGAATGCGCTCACGCGCTGCGGCTACAAGACCTTCAGCCTATATCCATTCTACGGCGCATTTCTGGGCTCGCGTGGTTTTCAGACGACGGCTGGCATTGAACGCTATCTCGATATGAGGGACCTGGGGGCTCGCGGGCTTGAGCCGGATCGTTTTTATTTTGATCAGGCGACGAACATCATCGCGCGAGAGCATCACCAGGGTCCTTTGTTCTTGTTTGTTTATACTGCCGCCAATCATTTCCCGTGGGATTTCAGCTATCGCCCTGAATTGACGCCGGACTGGCATGGTCTCGGCAACGCTCCCAACATCGATGAATATATCCGGCGGCAAACATTAAGCGCCCATGACTATTCCGCGTTGCTCGATCGGCTCAAGCGGGACTTCCCGACCGATTCCTTTCTGATCGTTCGATTTGGCGATCACCAGCCGGAATTCGCCTATCGTATTATCGATCCGACGCTCAGCGAGGCCGCGCTTGCGCGACAGCTTGAGACTTTCGATCCGCGCTACTACACGAGTTACTATGCAATCGATGCCGTGAACTTCAAACCGGCAGATTTGTCGTCAGCGCTCAATACGCTCGACGCGCCGTATCTCCCTCTGCTGGTGCAGGAGGCGGCGGGAGTGCCGCTCGACCCGTCCTTTGCCGAACAGAAGAAAATTCTCAAGCGTTGTCACGGTCTGTTTTACCGGTGCGCCGGCGGCGCCGAGGCGCGACGGTTCAATCGCCTGCTCATCGAGGCCGGTCTGATCAAAGGCCTTTGACGTCACCGGCTTTGCAAGCCAGGGGCTGGCCGGATAGCTTGCCGTCCAAGAAGCAAGCGGGAGGAGACGCAATGGCGGACGATGCCGCCGTCGCTGCGGCGGGTGTTGAGAAGGCGCGCGCGTCAGGCGCGGCGGTCGCGCTCGACGGGGTGGTGGTCGCCTTTCGCCTTGCGCGTGGTGGCGTCTATACGGCTGTTGAACGCGCGACACTCCATGTGGCCGACGGCGAATTCGTCGCCATCGTCGGCCCAACCGGGTGCGGCAAATCCACGCTGCTGAATGTCACTGCCGGGCTGCTCGCACCGGCCGCCGGCGGGGTCAATATTTTTGGCAGTCAGCTTGCCGCGCTGAACCGCCAGGCCGGGTACCTGTTCCAGGCCGACGCCTTGTTTCCCTGGAAGACCGCCATTGAAAACGTCGCGATTGGCCTGGAGGTAGCGGGTACGCCCAGTGACGATGCCCGTACCCGTGCACATTCGTGGCTCACGCGCGTAGGGCTCGGGGCGTTCGGCGATCGCTACCCGCATATGCTGTCCGGGGGGCAGCGCAAACGGGTCGGTCTTGCGCAGGTCCTGATCCGCGATCCGAAGATCCTGCTGATGGATGAGCCATTCGGGCCGCTCGACGCGCAGACGCGTCAGATCATGGGCAACCTGCTCCTCGATCTGTGGAACGCCGATCGCAAGGCCGTTCTTTTTGTGACCCACGATCTGGAAGAAGCGATTGCACTGTCCGATCGGGTCGTGATCATGTCGGCGGGGCCGGCGGCGCGCATTATCGGTGACTGGCGAGTTCCCCTGTCGCGCCCACGCGATATATCCGAGGTCAAACTCGACCCCAAGTTTCATGAGCTCCATCGCGAGATCTGGCAGACGTTGAAGGCTGAGGTGATCAAGGGCTATGCCCAGAGCGAAGGAGCCTGATGCAGACGGAATTTTGTTGAGCTAGCCTTGTTGATGTTACGGACGACCAACAAACAAAACGGAGGAAATACAATGTCTGGAATACGTCAAACGCTCTCGGCTGCCGCAGCGGTCTTGCTGCTTGCCGGGACCGCGCATGCGGCCGAGGTGTTCACGATCAGTTCATCGTCCTTCAAGGACGGAGCTTTGCTGCCGAAACAAATGGCTGGCAACAACAAAACCAATCCGAATTGTGTGGGCGACAATGTTTCGCCGGCGTTGTCGTGGAGCAACGTGCCGGCCGGCACGACGAGTTTCGCGCTGGTCATGACCGATCCGGAAGGCCGTGGCACTGGTGTCGATCACTGGATCGCCTATGGCATCCCGGCCTCCGTGACCTCGTTCGCCGAAGGTGAGACCAGCAAGCCGTCCGACAAATATATTGGCGGCATCGGTACCGCCAAGCAAAGCATCTATATGGGTCCATGCACGCCGCCCGGATCGCCGCATCACTACACCTTCGTGCTGATCGCGACCGATCTTGACCCGAAGGCACTCCCCGCTGGGCTCACCAAGCCGGAGCTGTTCGAGAAGCTCAACGGCCATGTCAAGGGCTCGACCGGCATTATCGGTCTTTTCAAAAACCCCTACTGACGTTTTCGTTTTCACGGATGCAATCGGGAGGAGTTTGATCGCAGTGTCACGCATCAATCTCCTCCTGTTGCAGGTACTGGTGTTGGTCGTGAGCATCGGACTTTGGTATGTGCTCACGACCTACCCTGTCTTTGGTAAACTCCTGCTGCCGCCGTTCTTCTTCTCCAACCCGGTGGACGTGGCAAAACAGATTGTCGCCTGGTTCGCGAGCGGCGTGATCTGGAAACACCTCTGGGTGACGTTGAGCGAGGCGCTCCTCGCCTTTGTGATTGGCTCGATTGGCGGCGTACTGGTCGGCTTCTGGTTTGCACGCCAGCCGCGGACCGCGGCGGTGTTCGATCCGTACGTGAAGATGGTCAACGCGCTGCCGCGGGTCGTGCTGGCGCCGATCTTCACACTCTGGCTAGGGCTCGGGATCTGGTCGAAGGTCGCGCTTGGCGTCACGCTCGTCTTCTTCATTGTCTTCTTCAATGTCTATCAGGGCGTCAAGGAAGTGAGCCCCACCGTCCTGGCGAACGCGCGCATGCTTGGAATGAACGAGCATCAGTTGATGCGGCACGTCTATTGGCCTTCGGCACTGTCCTGGATGTTCTCATCGCTGCACACGTCAGTGGGCTTTGCGGTTGTGGGAGCGGTCGTGGGCGAATATCTGGGTGCCGCCGCCGGTCTCGGCTATCTGATCCAGCAGGCGGAGGGCGTATTCGACGTCGCCGGCGTTTTTGCCGGCATGTTCGTGCTCGCGGCCTTTGTGATTTTGATCGACGCCGTCGTCACCGTGGTGGAAACCCGATTACTGGTCTGGCGGCCGGATGCGGCCGACAGCCGCCCCTAGGCATCCACGCCCGGCTGGCTTATCGTTTCGGCCGAATTGGCCTCGGCACAAGGCCTTCGAAAAACAATGGAGGAAATCATGCCCGCAATGTTCCGACGGCTCGCGGCGACGCTTGCAGCCATTGTGCTGTCGAGCGGCTTTGCGCTTGCGCAATCCAAGATCACCCTTGCGGTCGGTGGCGGGTCGTGCCTGTGCTATTTGCCCACCATGCTGGCGCAGGCGCTCGGCGAGTACGAAAAGGCCGGCCTCAATGTCGAGGTCGTCGACTTCAAGGGTGGTTCGGAATCCCTCAAAGCTGTCATCGGCGGGAGTGCCGACGTCGTATCGGGCTATTTCGACCACTGCGTCAATCTTGCGGCCAAGGGCCAGCATTTGCAGTCTTTCGTGGTCTACGACCGCTATCCGGGATTTGCGTTGGTGGTATCACCCAAGCATTCAGCCGAGATTAACTCGATCAAGGATCTCGCCGGCAAAAAAGTGGGCGTGAGTGCCCCCGGCTCCTCCACCGATTTCTTTCTCAAATATATGTTGAGCAAGAACAGCGTCGATCCGAATTCCGTTGGAGTGATCGGCGTCGGTCTCGGCGCCACCGCAGTCGCAGCCATGGAGCAGGGAACCATTGATGCTGCCATCATGCTCGATCCCGCGATCACAATACTGCAAGGTCAGGACAAGCAACTGAAGATCCTCGCCGATACCCGCAGCCAGAAGGACACGCTGGCGGTGTTCGGCGGCGAATATCCGGGCGGCGCGCTTTACACCAGGGCCGAATGGGTCGCTACGCACGAGAAGGAAGTGCAGGCGATGACCAATGCCATCGTTGCGACGCTGAAGTGGATTCATTCCCACACGCCGGAAGAGATCGCCGACAAGATGCCGGCAAACCTTGTCGGCAAGGACAAGGCGCAGTACGTCGCGGCGCTCAAGAACACGCTGCCGATGTATTCGGAGACCGGTCGCATGGATCCGAAGGGCGCGGCGGCAGTGCTGGCGGTGTTCAGCCAATCGTCGCCCGACGTGGCCAAGGCGAATATCGACTTGTCGAAGACCTACACCAACAAGTTTGTCGAAGCGGCCGGCAAAATGGGAATGAAGTAGCTGCCGTATCGACCTGAATGGTTTTGAGCGACGGCGGGGATTTCCCCGCCGTCTCTGTTATTGTCGAAGCCATGAATATTCTCTCAATTCAGTCGCACGTTGCCTATGGTCATGTCGGCAATGCCGCGGCGGTGTTCCCGCTGCAACGCATGGGCGTGGAAGTATGGCCGATCCACACGGTTCAGTTTTCCAACCACACTGGTTACGGCAGCTGGAAGGGCCGCGTGTTCGATGCCGGCATGATCAACGAAGTCGTATCCGGAATAGAGCAGCGCGGTGTCCTCGGGCAATGCGACGGAGTCCTGTCAGGCTACATGGGCTCTGCCGATATCGGCGGGGCCATCCTGGACGCGGTGCGGACCGTCAAAAAGGCCAATCCGGCAGCCAAATACTGCTGCGATCCGGTGATCGGTGATGTGGGGCGCGGGATTTTCGTGCGCGAAGGCATTCCGGAGTTCATGAAAGACCAGGCGGTACCCGCGGCCGATATCATTACTCCCAACCATTTCGAGCTGGACTATCTCAGCGGGCGCGTGAGCAAGAGCCTGCAACAGGCGCGCGATGC
>DASSIJ010000173.1:0-5539 GCA_035692045.1 Pseudolabrys sp.
AACCAGATCGAGACATAGAATCCCGGCAGCCCGCTCTCGTCGATGGTCGGAATTTCGGGCGCCGAGGCAAGCCGCGTCTTGGCGGTGACGCCATAGGTCTTGAGCTGGCCGCTGCGCACCTGCGGCAACGAGCTCGAGGCCTGGTCGAACACGAGATCGATCTGCCCCGCGATCAGGTCCTGCAGCACCTGCGGCGTGCCGCGATAGGGCACGAGCTGGAAATTCTTGCCGACAGCGGCCTGGAAATAGACTGCGGTTAGGTGCGATGGGCTCCCTGGCCCCGCATTGCCAATCGTCACCTTGTCGGGGTTTGCCTTGAGCCGTGCGATCAGCTCGCGCAGATCCTTTTCCGGCGTGGCCTTGTTGGCGATCAGCAGCTGATGATTGCTCGGCAACAGCGAGATCGGCTCGAAGTCCTTGGCGAGGTCGTATTGCAGCGGATAGATCGCGCCGTTGACGACATGGGTGCCGAGATTGCCGAGCATGATGGTGTGGCCGTCCGCTGTCGCGCGCACCACGCGTCCGGTTGCGATGCTGCCGGCGGCGCCGGTGACGTTCTCGATGACGACCGGCTGCCCAAGCGTCTCCCGCATGCGTTCGGCGAGGATGCGCGCTAACACGTCGGCCGGCCCTGCCGCCGGGAACGGCACAACCAGGGTGATAGGCCGCGACGGATAGGGCTGCGCCGAGGCAATAGGCGCGAACGCGGCGAGCGCGACCGTGCCGGCAGCCAACTGCAGGAATCCGCGGCGTGGAAACATCATGGCGCGTTCCTCCAAGATATCCGTTGCTTTGCCGGTGGCATTTCCGCCAGCGGATAGGCTAGGGTCGGCGGCCGTATTTGTCACCCGGACGGGGTGTCTATCGAGGCCGAGTCCGCTTTGGGTCAAAAGCGGAAGTAAAAACCGTTCACTTCGATGTCTGCTTTACCCCCGAAAGCGGACATTCGTCACCGAACCGATTTAATCGGCTTCCATCACCGAACCGAATGGGCTTGCCAAGCGGCGCGCGGTGCAAGACTGTCCGCTAGTCCCTGCGATACGGTTTGCAGATTCCATCTGCGTGGTCCCGCGGAGTACTCGTACAGTAGCCCGCGCTCATCGCGACTACCCAACCGTTACCCCAGCGAACAATAGAAGTGACTTTCCCAAGTCCCGGCACCGTGTCCCCGAGCGTCACCTTCCATGTGCCGGCAGGTCCCTGCAAGACCGCCGTCCCATTTGTAACTTCACGAACGGTCCAACTCGTGATGGTTGCCGGTCCTGTCTCCGGCGCCGGAGCGGGCGTTGGATGATCCTGTGCAGCAGAAGAAGGCGTCTCCTGCTTGGTGTCCTGCTGCGCCTTCAGCGTCGCAATATTTTCGTCCGTCTGTTCTTGCCGGGCAGCGGACTGTTCTTCGCCATGCTGCGCACCGGCGAGATCGCCCTCCGAGGCGTTCTCAGGTTCCTGCGCCACCTTAGGAGGAGTTGGCGTAGCAGGGATCATTTGTGTCTGCGCGACGGGCGCTGATTGCGATGATACCGCATCTTGCGTGGCCGGAGGGTCCGGCCGCTTCGCTACAACATCGGGAGGCCCCTTCGTCATCGGGTCGGATAACAACCGACCTATCGACGGAATCCAGGTCCTCACCATCTCCTTTGCATCGTCACCGTGAGATTGCCAAGCAAACGCCGCACCCGCGCCGATCAGAGCCATGATGGAAAAGTGCGAAAGCGCTCGAGATATTCGCCTGCCAGTCGGAGGCCCGTTGCTCACGAACTCATTGGCGAAGGTGCTAGGAGACACTTGGGTCGAAGGTATCGTTACCTGCAACCCGGCAGAAGCGTCAGATTTCCCCCGAGCTACCCGAGCATCTTCGCCTGGCGGCCACCCCTTCGAGGCAAGGGAAATAAGATCGTCTGCATGACGCAGGCTCCTTTCCCGCTCGATTTCCTTGCCAGTTTCGGTGAGCCGGTCCTTGAGCGTGTCAAGCTCGGTTTTGAGTGCGGCGACCTCGACTTTCTGCGCCTCGCGTTCGATTTTGAGCCGATTGACGGCGTCTTTGTTTTTGCCGAGTTCGGCACGCTGGTTGGTTTCCCTATTTTTCAGCTCGTCGATGGTGATCTCGAGGCGCCGCGTCGACACTGCGAATTCTGCGCGCAGCGCATCCTTGTCGGCCTGGATTTCCGCCATCGACTGTGGGATGGAATCTTCCAGCCGCCGCGTGGTAAGCCGCACAGCGCGGCTATGGACAAAAGGGATAAGGGCCACCGCGACGAGGGTCGCCAACAGAAACCCTATGCCGAAATACATGATCGCTTCGATCATTAGATCGAAATCCTACCACTCAATCAGTTCGCGGCTGCGCCGCGAATGGTGCAGTTACTTGGGGCGGACCCGAGACCGAATAGAGGCAAGAAGCGGGCGAGGGGCGAGGATGCGACCTTCGTCGCCAATTTCTCGACACCCGCTTACCTCCAAAGGCGGACATTCCGCCATTTAAGCTATTCGCAGAGAGAACAACTAGCTCCACCTTCGCGCCAGTCTGCGTGAGTTGGTCCACAAGGCTTTTCACCTTTTCCTCAGTCCAATCATTGTCGGTAATTTGGATTGATCCGGCTATCGGCTCCCGGATTACCGACGATGCTATGGCGCTCCCGTTGATACGGAGTGCAGCCTTCTTGCCTACGTTGGCCCCAGTTAAGTCCATCTGCTCTTTGACTGACAGTGAACCGGCAAGCGTGAACTTGATTGTCGGGTTTCCTGTCCGGGTGTCGTGACTTGCTTCGACGCCGACCCCGCCGTTACGGATGTCCGCTTTGTCCAATAGCGGACATGTGCGGCGCAACTACTCGATCACTTCGTCGGCAAACAACAAGAACGATTCCGGGACCGTAAGACCGAGCCCTTTGGCGGTCTTTAAGTTCACCACCAAGCTGAATTTTGTCGGCAGCTGAACGGGAAGATCGGCCGGATTTGCACCATGCAAGATGCGATCGACGTAAGACGCCGCTTCACGCACGGTCTCCAGTTGATCAATTCCGTAAGAAGCCAGCCCGCCGCTCGCGACATAAAAACGGAACGGGTACACCGTCGGCAGCTTGAGCTTTTCCGCAACGCCGATCAGCACGTCTCGTTTCGTCGCCGTAAGCGGGCTCGGTGTTACGATCAATCCGCCATTCCCATCCTGGGCAAAGTCCGCGAGCACCCGCTCGAAATCGCCGGCGTCACGAACGCCCAGCCCGGAGACGGTCATGCCCAGCGGCCCGGAAATCGCATCGGCCGCGCGAATAAAGGCTACATTGGCGGCGATCTCCGGAACGTGGACAAAGCCCACCCGACGAACCTGCGGCGCAATCTGCTTGAGAACGCCAAGCCATTTCCCTCCAACCGCGGGCTCGAAATTATGAAAGCCGGTAACATTGCCGCCGGGATGGGCAAGGCTGCTGACGTAACCGCTTCCCACCGACTCCGACACCCATGTAAACACGATGGGAATCGTGCGGGTTTCTTTCAACAGCGCTGACAGCGCTGGATTCGTCGTGACAAAGAGCAAATCCGGCTTGCTGCCAACCAGTTCGGCGGCGGCCTGCCGTGTGCGTTCGGCACTTTCGCCGGCAAACCGATATTCGAACTTGATGTTCTGTCCTTCGGTCCAGCCGAAGTCGCGCATGCGTTCGCGGAAAACGCGAAGATAGGTCTGCCAAACCTCGTCTGTTTCGGCAAAACCCATCAACACGCCGATACGGCGTGGGTGATCGCGCTGCTGCGCAAGTGCGCCAAGCGGCCAGGCCGATACGGCCGCCCCAAGAAATGCGACAAACTCGCGGCGCTTCATTGGTCCTCCGCATCGTACATGGTCAGATGAACAAAATAAAAGTGACTATGAATGTCCGCTTTGGGTCAGAAGCGGACCTGTGCAGTGCACCAGCCCATGTCCGCTTTGTGCCAATAGCAGACATTCCGCCGCTCACTCGATCACCTCCTCCGCGCGTCCGATGAGCGTGTGTGGGATGTTGATACCGAGGGCCTTTGCCGTTTTCAGATTAATGATCAGCTCGACTTTAGTTGCCTGCTGGACCGGTAGATCCGCGGGCTTCTCGCCCTTGATAACCCGGCCGGCGTAGACGCCAGCAAGGCGGTAGGCATCGGCAAGGCTTGTCCCGTAGCCCATGAGACCGCCGTTCGCAGCGAACTCGCGATAGGTGAAAACCGTTGGCATTCTATATTGCAGCGCCAGCGCGGCGAGCTGCTTGCTTCTACTATTGAAGAATTGGCCTCCGCTAATGACCAGTCCGCCTGGTTGCAATTGGATAAGGTTTTGGAAGACGGCATCGAGCTCACGTTCAGCAGTAACATTCAGAATATGGAGCTTCAGTCCGAGACTCGTGGCCGCAGCCTGCACACTTCGTGTCGTTTTCTCCGAGACAACATCGGTCGGATCAACGAGGAGCGCCATAGCCTTTGCCGTAGGGACCAGCTCGTGCAGTAATTCCAGCCGCTTCGGTGCGATCTCCACGGCCAATTGAGCCACGCCCGTGATATTACCGCCGGGCTTATTAAGGCTGCGGACGAGACCGAGCTCGATCGGGTCGTTGCCTGTTTCGAATACGATGGGGATGCTTGTCGTCGCCGCTTTCGCGGCAAGTGCGGCCGGAGTGCCGGTTGCGGCAATAACTGCGACTTTGCGATCGACCAAATCTGCCGCCATCGCCGGTAGTCGATCGTACTGACCGTCCGCCCAGCGGTATTCAATCACAACATTATTGCCTTCGGAGTAGCCGGCCTCCCTCAGCCCGTTTAGAAAAGCAACCAACTGGTTTGTGTAGCCCTTGGCGTTAGCGCCATTGATAAACCCGAGCACCGGCATCGCGGGGTGTTGGGCGCGCGCTACGAGCGGCCAAGCAGCTGCTGCTCCGCCAATGAATGAAATAAATTCGCGTCGCCTCATTGTCGCCCCCGAGGCTTGGACACCGGGATGGTACAATTCCCAAGTGTGGTCAGGAAGGGGCGCCCGCAACGCCAACAGTCCGCTTTGGGTCAAAAGCCGACATTTGCACCCCAAAAGGTGATGTCTGCTTTACCCCTGAAAGCGGACATGTGCGGTGCAACTAGGGATGGTCTGCTAAGGGCCAGAAGCGGACATCTGACCCATTGACTACAACACCTGAAAAACATCGAGCGTTCGTGCGTTTGCCGAAAGTGATCCTTTCGCGATCGAACAGATGCGGTTCATCCAGCCGTACTTTTCTGAGCTCGTCTCGAAGTAAGGCGTGGTGCGGAAATAGTAGGTTCCCGGGTCGACGATCTCGCCGCGATAAAGGCGGTCCATGACCTCTTTCGGACCATGGCGAAGTCCCTTCCAGGCCGTGTAGATTTGATGCTTGTCGCTGGTCTCGAGTACCAATCGTACGTCGACCTCCATCACGTCGTCGCGGCGGATTAGCGACGAGCCGCCGCCACCGGGCAATACCTTGCCCTCAAGCTTCGGCCCTTCAAAACTGCCGCCATTAAAATGAAAGATACGTCGACGGCCATAGGGCGTATCGCCGAGACTGGA
>DASSIJ010000174.1:0-13054 GCA_035692045.1 Pseudolabrys sp.
GCTGCTGTTCTACCTGACCTACGCTCTGCTGCGGCCCGAAAAATTCTGAGAGGCGTGTCATGACCACGATTGGCTGGGTCCAAATTCTGATCTATTGCGCGATTATCGTCGCGATCACGCCGGTGCTCGGCGCCTATATGATGCGCGTCTTCAATGGCGAGCGCACATTCCTGACGCCCGTGCTGCGCCCGGTCGAACTCGGACTCTATTCGGCGGCGGGCGTAGAGGAAAAGCGTGAGCAACATTGGCTGACCTACGTCGTTGCCATGCTGCTATTTCACGTCGGCGGTTTCCTCATCCTTTATGGATTGATGCGCTTCCAGGCCTCGCTGCCTTTCAACCCGGCCGGGCAATCGGCGGTCGCGCCCGATCTCAGCTTCAATACTGCCATCAGCTTCATCACCAACACCAATTGGCAGAACTACGGCGGCGAGGGGACAATGTCGTACCTCACGCAGATGCTCGGCCTGACGCACCAGAACTACCTGTCAGCCGCGACTGGTATCGTGCTGGCGGTCGCGCTCATTCGCGGCTTTGCACGCGCGTCGGCAAAGACAATCGGCAATTTCTGGGTCGATATCACCCGCTGCACGCTCTACATCCTCATCCCCATCTGCGTGCCCTATACGCTGTTCCTGGTTTGGCAGGGCATCCCGCAGACACTTGGTGCCTATGTCGATGCAACGACGCTCGAAGGCGCCAAACAGACCATCGCGATCGGCCCGGTTGCCTCGCAGATCGCGATCAAGATGCTTGGCACCAATGGCGGCGGCTTCTTCAATGCCAATGCAGCGCATCCGTTCGAGAACCCGACCGCGCTGTCGAACTACATCCAGATCATCTCGATTTTTGCGATCGGCGCGGCACTCACGAACGTGTTCGGCCGCATGGTCGGCAACCAGCGTCAGGGTTGGGCCATTCTTGCGGTGATGGGCGTGCTGTTCATTGCCGGCGTGATCGTCTGCTATTGGGCTGAAGCCGGGGGCACCACCACGCTCAACGCACTTGGCCTTACTGGCGGTAATATGGAAGGCAAGGAAGTCCGCTTCGGCATCGTCGCCTCGGCGCTGTTTGCCGTGATCACCACCGCAGCCTCCTGCGGCGCCGTCAACGCCATGCACGACTCGTTCACTGCGCTCGGCGGCATGATCCCGATGATCAACATGCAACTCGGCGAGATCATCGTCGGCGGCGTCGGCGCCGGCCTTTACGGGATGCTGCTGTTCGTCATCATCTCGATCTTCGTTGCCGGCCTGATGGTCGGCCGCACACCCGAATACGTCGGCAAGAAAATCGAGGCGAAAGAGGTCAAGATGGCCATGCTAGCCATCCTGGTGTTGCCGTTGATGTATCTCGGCTGGACGGCCGTGGCTGCGGTCAATCCCGATGCGCTGACCCAGCTGGCCAATGCGGGACCGCATGGCTTTTCGGAGATGCTTTATCTGTACACGTCAAGTACGGCTAACAATGGATCGGCCTTCGCCGGCATTACGGCCAACACGCTGTTCTTCAATATTACCGGCGCCGTCGCGATGTTCGTCGGCCGCTTCCTCATGATCGTTCCGGCGATTGCGATTGCCGGATCGCTGGCAGGCAAGAAGTCAGTTCCGCCGTCAGCCGGCACGTTCCCCACCACTGGCGGCCTTTTCATTGGTCTGGTTGTAGGCGTGATTGTCATCGTCGGTGGCCTCACCTTCTTTCCCGCGCTCGCGCTCGGGCCTCTGGTCGAGCATCTCGCGATGCAGGCAGGCACCGTATTCTGAGCGGACTCAAATCGGAGCTACGATTATGGACACCACCAAATTGCGAAAGCGGATGCCGGTTGCCACGCTGCTCGATCCGAAGATCGTCGGGCCGGCGATTGGCCAGGCCTTCGTCAAGCTCAACCCGGCCACATTGATCAAGAATCCGGTGATCTTCGTGCTGGAGATCGTCACGGCGCTGACCACCGTCCTGTTCGTTCGCGACCTCGTGCAGCATCACCCGGGCACCGGCTTCACCTTCCAGATCGTCCTCTGGCTGTGGTTCACCGTGCTGTTCGCCAATTTCGCCGAAGCGGTGGCGGAAGGTCGCGGCAAGGCGCAAGCGGATACCTTGCGCCGCAGCCGCGTCGAGACGAAGGCCAAGAAGCTTTCGGATCCAAAAAAGCGTAACAGCTTTAAGGCGGTCTCGGCGCTGGATCTGCGGGCCGGAGATTTTGTCCTCGTCGAAGCCGGTGACGTCGTCCCCGGCGACGGCGATGTGGTCGAAGGCATCGCTTCGGTCAACGAGGCGGCGATCACCGGTGAATCGGCTCCCGTCATCCGTGAATCCGGCGGCGATCGCTCGGCAGTGACCGGCGGCACGACGGTGATTTCCGACTGGATCGTCGTCCACATCACCTCATCGCCTGGCTCATCGTTTCTCGATCGCATGATCGCGCTGGTCGAGGGCGCCGAGCGGCAGAAAACGCCGAACGAGATCGCGTTGAACATTCTGCTGATCGGTCTGACCATCATCTTCGTATTCGCGACCGCGACCATTCCAAGCTATGCCACCTATGCCGGCGGAGCCGTTTCCGTCGTCATCCTGGTGGCGTTGTTCGTCACGCTGATTCCGACCACCATCGGCGCCTTGCTTTCGGCCATCGGCATTGCCGGCATGGATCGGCTGGTGCGCTTCAATGTGCTGGCGATGTCGGGCCGAGCGGTGGAAGCCGCCGGCGACGTCGATACACTGCTGCTCGACAAGACCGGCACCATCACCTTCGGCAATCGGCTTGCGACTGAAATCATTGTGGTGCCGGGCGTCAGCGAGCGAGAGGCAGGGGAAGCCGCATTGCTGGCCAGCGATGCCGATGAGACTGCGGAAGGCCGCTCCATCATCACGTTGGTGCAGGAAAAGTATAACGTAAAGCGTCAGGCGGCTCCGGCCGGCGCCAAGTTCATCGAGTTCTCAGCCACGACACGGATGTCAGGTGTCGATATCGGAACTCGCAAGGTGCGCAAGGGTGCGATCGATTCCGTGCTCAAGTTCGCGCGCGAGCAGGCCGGGCAGAATGTCGCCGAGCCGCCGGCGTTTCGCGCCGCGGTCGACAAGATCGCGCGTTCCGGCGGCACCCCGCTGGGCCTGGTCGACGACGGCCGCATCCTTGGCGTGATCCACCTCAAGGACGTGGTGAAACCGGATGTGCGCGACCGCTTTAACGCCTTGCGCCGCATGGGCATCAAGACCGTGATGATCACCGGCGACAATCCCGTGACCGCCGCTGCAATCGCCTCGGAAGCCGGTGTTGACGATTTCATCGCTCAGGCAACGCCCGAGGACAAGCTGCGCTATATCCGCAGCGAGCAATCGCACGGTCGGCTGATCGCAATGGCTGGCGATGGTACCAACGATGCGCCGGCGCTTGCCCAGGCAGACGTTGGCGTCACCATGCAGACCGGCACACAGGCCGCGCGCGAAGCCGGCAACATGATCGATCTCGATTCCGACCCGACAAAGCTTATCGAGGTGGTCGAAATCGGAAAACAACTGCTGATGACGCGCGGTGCGCTCACCACCTTCTCGATCGCCAACGACGTGGCAAAATATTTTGCCATCATCCCGGCGATCTTTCTCGCCTTCTATCCGCAACTGGCCGTGCTCAATGTCATGCAGCTGGCTACGCCGCAGAGTGCGATTCTGTCAGCGATCATCTTCAACGCGCTGATCATCATCGCGCTGATTCCGCTCGCGCTGAAGGGCGTCGCCTATCGTCCGATCGGCGCCGGCCCTCTGTTGCGCCGGAATCTGCTGATCTATGGCCTCGGTGGCATCGTGCTCCCGTTCGTCGGCATCAAGGCCATCGATCTCGTCGTCAACGCCTTGCATCTCGTGTGAGGACATCCCCATGTTGAAAGAAATCCGCCCCGCCATCGTCCTGTTGATCTTGCTGACCCTGATCACGGGTTTGATTTACCCTCTGGCGATGACCGGAATCGCGGGGGTGATCTTCCCGTACCAGGCACAAGGCAGCCTTATCGAAAAAAACGGCAAGGTTATTGGTTCAACGCTGATCGGTCAGGTCTTCGCCGACGACAAATACTTTCACGGCCGGCCATCCGCGACCAACGCGCCAGATCCGAAGGATTCCACCAAGACTGTCGACGCGCCCTACAATGCGTCGAACTCCATGGGTTCGAATCTCGGCCCGACCAGTAAGGCACTGGCCGAGCGCGTGAAGGGCGAAGTGGAAACCCTCAAGAAAGAGAATCCGTCAACGGCAGTCCCGGTTGATCTGGTGACCACTTCGGGCAGCGGCCTTGACCCACACATTTCTCCGGAGGCGGCCCACTTCCAGGTGCCGCGCGTAGCAAAAGCAAGAGGTCTGCCTGAAGGGCGTGTGCGCGCTCTGGTGGACAGCCAAACCGAAGGGCGCACCCTCGGGCTGCTGGGTGAGCCGCGGGTCAATGTCCTCAATCTCAATCTCGCGCTTGATGCACTGAAGTCGTAGATTGGTCCCCTTAGGGGACCTGAATGGCCGCCGACGTCGCACAAAGAGCCTCACCCGACGCACTGCTTGCCTTGGCCAAGAAAGAAGGCCGGGGCCACCTGAAGATTTTCCTCGGCGCTGCGCCGGGCGTCGGCAAGACCTACGCTATGCTCTCCTCCGCCCGCGCGGAGAAATCGGGCGGACGCGATGTCGTCGCCGGCCTGATCGAAACGCATGGCCGGCGCGAAACCGAGCAGTTGATCGAAGGATTCGAAATCCTTCCACGCAAGCCAATCGTCTATCGCAACCAGATCATGAAGGAATTCGACCTGGACGCCGCGCTGGTGCGCCGGCCGAACCTGCTGCTCGTCGATGAATATGCCCACACCAACGTCCCTGGCAGCCGCCATCCGAAACGCTGGCAGGATATCGACGAGCTTCTGGCGGCGGGCATCGACGTCTGGACCACTCTTAACATCCAGCACCTGGAAAGCCTCAACGACGTCGTCCAGAAAATCAGCAAGATCAAGGTCCGCGAGACGGTCCCGGACGTGGTTTTCGACAAAGCCGACGAGGTTGTGCTCGTCGATTTTCCTCCGGACGAGTTGCTCAAGCGACTCGCCGAAGGAAAGGTCTATGTCCAGGACACCGCGGCGCGCGCGGTTGAGAATTTTTTCAAGCCGCAAAATCTGACCGCTTTGCGTGAGCTTGCATTGCGGCGCGCAGCCGAGCGGGTCGATGCGGACCTCGTCGAACGCATGCAGGCGCAGGCCATCGAAGGCCCTTGGGCTGCGGGCGAGCGTATTTTGGCTTGCATCGGTCCGGATCCGATATCTCCTACGGTCGTACGGGCAGCCAAGCGGCTGGCCGACCTGATGGATGCGCCGTGGATCGCGGTCACTGTAGAAAGGCCGGGCACGAACCTCGACGCGGCCGCTCGCCAAAGGCTGGATGAGGCCATGAAATTGGCCGAAAGTCTTGGCGCTGAAACGCAAACGCTGAGCGGTTCGGATCTGCCGGCGGAGCTGCTGCGTTTTGCGAAATTCGAGAACGTCACCCAGATCGTGATTGGCCGGTCACGAGATAGTTTCGTGAGCGAGTTGTTGCGCCGATCGCTGCCGCACGAGCTGGTGCGGCGCACGGAAGATATTGCCATTCACCTGGTCACGCGGGAAGCGGAAGCGTCTGCGAAGACCCCCCTCCCGCGATGGCCGAAAACTCTCGTGCTCGCTCCACTGCATTTCCTGTACGCCACCCTTGCCGTTGCGGCGGCGCTCGCTGTGGGTGAGGCGCTCACCAAAATCACGCCAATTCCCAACCTCTCGATCGTATTCTTGCTGGCTGTTCTCGTGACGGCCATGAGTTTCGGTATCTGGCCGGCGATCTACGCATCGGTTTTGTCATTCTTCGTCTATAATTTTTTCTTCATCCCGCCGCTCTATACATTCACGATTGCCGAGCCGTACGAGCTGTTGGCACTGGTGATTTTTCTGGTCGTCGCCGTCATCAGTTCGGCACTGGCCGGCCGAGTGCGGGAACAGGCAAGAATTTCTGGGAGCCGCATGCGTGCGATGCGGCGATTGTACGAATTTACGCGGCGTTTGTCCGGGTTGGCGACACTCGATGCCGTGGCGGAAGGCGCTGCCAGCGAAATCCATGCAAGCCTGGGCCGTCCGGTTGTAGTCTTGCTTGCGCAAGGTGACGACGTTGTGCTCATTGCGGCGTGGCCGCCCGAAGATACTCTTGACGCTGCAGCGATGACGGCCGCGCGATGGGCCTACAACCATGTCGAGCCGGCCGGTGCTGACACCGGCACATTGCCGATTATTCCATGGTATTTCGTCCCGCTTCGTATTGGCACGAAGACGCTAGGCGTGATCGGGGTCTCCAAGGAGAAGGATGCGCCGCCGCTAGACTCCGAAGCGCGCGCTTTGCTCGCTACCCTCGTGGAACAGACTGCGGCCGCCTTGGAACGCGCCTCGCTCGCTCGTGACATGGTCACTGCAAAGACCGCCGCGGAGACCGAGCGGGTGCGTAACACATTGTTGGCGTCTGTCTCGCACGACTTCCGCACTCCGTTGTCCTCGATACTCGGTTCGGCCACCAGCCTGATCGACTACGGAAATCAACTGGAGGAAACGGCGAAGAAAGATCTGCTCGGCCAAATCAAGAAGGAAGCCGAAGACCTCGATGAAATGGTGCGCAATCTTCTGGCGATCACCAGGATCGACGCAGGCGCATTGGAATTGCGTCGCGATTGGATCGATCTGAGAGAGGTGGCCGAGCGCGTGGTTAGTGCCGCACGTCGGCACGGAGCGCGGCAGCGTATCGAGATCAACCTGCCGGCCGATCTTCCGCTGGTGCGAGCTGATGCCACGTTGGCCGAACAGGCCATTGGAAATGTTGTTGCCAACGCAATTGTGCACACGCCTTCCGAAACGCATGTTCTGCTGGACGCCAACGTTGCGCCGCATAGCGTTGCGCTGCGCGTTACCGATGATGGGCCTGGTATTCCGTCCGATGGGCTGGCGTATGTTTTTGAAAAGTTCGCCAAGGGAGGCGAGCCGCAAGGGCGTGGCCCGGACGGCGGGCCTGGCACGGGCCTCGGCCTCGCTATTGCCAAGGGGATTATGGAGGCTCATGGCGGCGCGATCAAAGGAGAAAGCCCCGCCGAGAACGGCCGGGGCGCACGCTTCATCATGACATTCCCGCGCGAAGAGCCTCCGGCATGAGCGCAAAAATTCGCGTGCTGGTCATTGACGATGAGGCCGCAATCCTCCGCTTTCTCAAGCCGGCGCTCGAGGCCAACAACTATGAAATGACGAGTGCCGGGACGATCGCCGAGGGTATTAAACGGATTGCCGCCGAGACACCCGATGTCGTCCTGCTTGATCTGGGGCTGCCGGATGGGGACGGCAAGGATATCATCAGACGGGCGCGGGAATGGTCCGATCTTCCCATTATCGTCCTGTCAGCGCGCGAACGGGAAACCGAAAAGATCGAATCGCTCGATCTCGGTGCCGATGACTACGTCAACAAGCCCTTCAATGTCGGCGAGCTCCTGGCACGGATGCGAACGGCGTTGCGGCACCGGATGCAACGCAAGGCGGAAGTTCCGGTTCTGCGTGTTGGCAATCTCGAAGTCGACGCCGTGCGCCATCGTGCGAGCCGTGCCGGCGCCGAGCTCAAGCTCACGCCAAAGGAATTTGAGCTTCTGTCATTCCTGGCCAGGCATGCCGGGCGCGTGGTGACCCATAAGCAGATTCTCACTGCGGTGTGGGGCCCCGCGCATACGGAGGATACGCAATATCTGCGTGTCTATGTCGGCCAGCTGCGGCAGAAGATTGAAGAGCATCCCGATGATCCACGGATTATTTTGACCGAACCGGGTATCGGCTATCGAATTGCGGAGAATTAAGTGGAGTTGCCGCTCGGCGTCACATCGGCCAGTGCGAAGCCGGCAACGCGCTTGTAGTTTTCCGACAGTGCACGCAATTCGTCCTGTGTAATGTACTTGTCAAGGTCTTCGAAGGGCCGGTCGCCGACCAGTTCCTCGACTTTGATATTGATGAAATCAGGCGGTTGCTCGCGATTGGTGCGCACCACTTTCGCTGCCGGCGCGACGCGCGCCGCTTCATAAGCTTTGAGCGCCTCGCGCGGATCGGATTTTTTCGTCAACAGGTCGGCAAGCGTGCGCGCGTCGATCGCCGCCTGCGCCGCGCCGTTGGAGCCGCGTGGATACATCGGGTGCGCGGCATCGCCGGCAAGTGTGACGCGGCCAAACGTCCAACGATCGATGGGATCCTTGTCCACCATTGGATATTCGAGGATCTGGTCGGCATCGCGGATCATCTGCGCCACATTGAGCCAGTCGAAGCGCCAACTTTCGTAAAGGGGAAAGAAGTCGGCAAGATTGCCCGCCTTGTTCCAGTCGTTCTGCTCGGTGGTGTCGCGCTTGATCTCGGCCATCCAGTTGATCAATTGATTGCCGCTGCCGTCGACGTCATCGACGATCGGATAGATCACAATCTTACCGGTGAGAATCGAGCCGACCCGCATGTAAGTGCGGCCGCCCAAGATCGGCTTGCGACGAGTCACTCCGCGCCAGGTGTTGATTCCGGAAAACGCGATCTTGTCGTTCGGATAGAATTGCTTGCGCAGAGCCGAGTTGATGCCGTCACAGGCCACAACCAGATCTGACCGTACGCTTTCGCGCGGTGTGCCAGTGCTGGTTTGCTTGAAATGGACGGTCGCGCCGCTGTCATCCTGATCAAGGCCGACACATTCATAATCGGTTAAGACCGCATCCTGACCGAGACGCTTTTGTACAGCCTCATACAGGATGACGTGCAGCCTCCCGCGATGGATGCCAACTTCGGGAAACGGATAACCGGCAAACTTTCCGCGCTCCTCGCGGTAAATCAACTGTCCGAAACGGTTGAAGAAACGGCAGTCCTGGTTTTCGATGCCGGCCTCGAGCAATTCATGGCCAAGGCCGAGCGTGCTGAATTCGCGCATCGCATGCGGCAGCAGCGTGATGCCGACGCCGAGCGGCTTGATCTCCGGCGCGCGCTCGTAGACGCGGCAGCCGATTCCACGCTCCTTGAGATTAAGTGCGAGCGAGAGCCCGCAAATGCCGCCGCCGACAATCGCTACGTCCATCCGGTCACGCCAATTCGCTGGCTTGTCTCCTTACAGCGGCTTGATCTCCACTTTGCGAATCTTGATTGCCCCGGCACCGTGCTGTAGCGCAATCGGCCCCTCGTCAAACATGCCGTTGCGCAGCTTTGCTGTCGTCTGTCCGTTGAGCACGACCGTGATGTCACGTCCCGTGGCGGTGACCTCATACGTGTTCCACTTCTCAGCGGCCTTCGGCATTGGTTCGACCTCGACATAACGCGTGATTGCGCCGGTGCCGTAGCTTGGGTCTGGACGCTGGTCGAAGATATTGGCTTCGTAGCAGGTCCGGTCGGTGATTTTCTTCGGATCGAGGCAGCGGAAATAGATGCCGCTGTTGGCATTGTCGCTCGGCCAGAATTCGACCCGCACGACGAAGTTCTTGTAGGAATTCTTGCTCACCAGGTAGCCAGCTTCCTTGCCCGCCATCTTGTCGACGACTATGGCGCCGTCCTCGACGCGCCAGTTCGATTCGCCGACCTGGTCCCATCCGTCCAGGCTCTTGCCGTCAAACAGTGTGACCCAACCGGCGTCCTGGCTCGCGGCCTTGGGCACTCCGTAGTTGGCCGCTAAGGCTAGAATGCCGAGGACAAGAGAGAATTGGAGTGCGCGCGTGGATGTGGTCCGCATGGTGTTTCCTCCCGCCTTCGATTCAGTTTCTTGTTTGGCGCAAGAATGGACGAAATCGCTCAAGTTCTGTCAACATGGGGTATTCGCGAGACAATCAACACCATTCGGGAGGTTCGACATGGACAAGGCACTCTACGACCGTGGAATGACCATGCGCAGGAAGGTGCTCGGGGACGAGTACGTGGACCGTGCCGTTGCCAATACGGACGACTTCAACCGGCAATTCCAGGAGCTGCTCACCACTTACTGCTGGGGTGCGGTGTGGGGCGATGACGCCCTCAAGCCGCGCGAGCGCAGCATCCTCAATCTCGGCATGATTGCCTGCCTTGGCCGGATGCACGAGTTCGAGGCGCATTTCCGTGGTGCGCTGCGCAACGGGCTGACCCCGCAGGAGCTTGCCGCCATTTTGCGTCAGGTCGCCGTTTATTGCGGGTTCCCGGCGGCGGTGGATTGCCACCGTGTCGCCAAACAGGTGCTGGCCACGGAGGCAAAAAAAGCCTGAGTCGTCAGCAAAATCACGTTAACGAGATAGTCGTATTCTGGTCTTGAATGTGCCTTCATCCCGGGGCAATCAGGGCCCGGATTTGGCGGCTGCTTCGCCGCCGAGGGTGGATAATGGTCCGACTTTCTGCTGCATTTCTGCTGACGCTACCGGTTGCGGCGGCCTTCACGGCTGCGCCCGCGCTGGGCCAGCAGCAGCGGCTGCCCCCGCCAGTGATCTATGAAGAACGGCTGCCGCCTGTCATGGGCAGCTATGACGATGAGGATGTGCTTCCGCCGCCGGGCCGTGCAGCGCGTCCTGGCCAAGTTCAGCGTGGAGCTCCGAGCCGCGTTTTTCCCTATCCGGATGAGGACCCGCCGCTGCCGCCCCCGACCGGTCTATTCGGCCCGCGCGAGCAGCGCCCAGCCGGTTATGGCCATCAGCTTGATCCTCGACAGGCACCAGCACTGGCGCCTGGCGCAGCCTCTCCAATAGCCAACGATCCGGACGAGGTGCGTCCGCCGGCTGGTATAGGCGTCGCGCCGCAGGGATCGCCGCCGTCTGCGACCGCGGCATTGCCACCAGAGGATCGTCCGGAAACCGGCCAGCCGAAGGAACTGCCGCAGCATCTCAAGAAGCAGCTGGTGGATTTTGGCACCAAGGAGCCAGCCGGCACGATCATCATCGATACATCAAACACATACCTCTATCTGGCGCTCGGTGGCGGCAAAGCGCTCCGCTACGGCATCGGCGTCGGCCGCGAAGGTTTTACCTGGGCAGGAACCGAGCGGGTCAGCAGGATGTCGGAATGGCCGGACTGGCACCCGCCGTCGGAGATGATCGATCGCCAGCCTTATCTGCCCCGCTTCATGGCGGGTGGCCCGGGCAATCCGCTTGGCGCGCGCGCCCTTTATCTCGGCAAGACGCTGTACCGCATTCACGGCACCAATCAGCCCTCCACCATTGGCAGCTTCGTGTCGTCGGGCTGTATCCGCCTGTTGAATGAAGACATCGAGGATCTGTTTAGCCGCGTGCAGGTCGGCACGCGCGTTGTGGTGCTTCCAGGAGGCAAGCCGCCTGAGCACGTCGCCAACACGGGAATGCAACCAGCTGCGGGCGGTCCGGCGCCGGCGGGCGGGCCAGCCAATATTGCGCCACCGGTAAACACTGGCACCGTACCGCGCAGCAACTCCAGCGCGATTACATCCTCGCCGCTGCCGCCCGTGCGTTAGACCGCATCGCGGCCGTGGCGCGCCCCTCGCTACTGCACTAACATTGCGATCTGCACGGCCCGAGCAGCGTCGGGTCGGAGCCTCGATATTGAACGGAGGCGGACATGGCGCGTGTGCTATCGCAAACCCGATTGAATCGGCGCAAATTCCTGGCCGGCGTGGCGGTCACCGGCGCGGCGAGTGCGCCGCTGGCGGCCGAGGCGTCCCACGCCGTGGCCCCGTCGGTCCCGCCAGCCTCGCCCCGGCCATCGGCGCTGCGGCCCAACGCGGTGGTCGCCGCGGCGGAAACCGCGACGCCGCAACCCTCGATGCAAGCCGGAGGCATACCCAACTCCGACTTCATGGTCGATGTCATCAAGTCACTCGATATCGAATATTTGCCGTGCAATCCGGCATCGAGCTTCCGCGCCTTGCACGAATCCCTGATCAACTACGGTGGCAACAAGAAGCCCGAGTTTCTTACCTGTACGCACGAGGAATCCTCGGTGGCGATGGCGCACGGCTATTTCAAGATCGCCGGCAAGCCGCTTTTGGTGCTTTGCCATGGCACCGTCGGTCTGCAGCACGCGGCCATGAGCATCTACAACGCCTGGTGCGACCGCGTGCCGGTGATCGTGATGGGTGGCACGGATCTTGATGCCTCCAAGCGCCCGCCCGGAGTACCGACCTTCCATTCGGCGCAGGACATCAACGCGCTGGTGCGCGATTTCACCAAATGGGACGATCAGCCGGTGTCGCTGCAGCACTTCGCGCAGTCGACGGTGCGCGCCTACAAACTGGCGATGACGCCGCCGCATGAGCCGGTGATGATCGCGCTGCATGCCGGCCTGCAAGAAGAGACGACGCATGAGCGCGCGAAGCTCAGTATTCCGCGCTACGTGCCGACCGCACCGCCGCAAGGCGAGATGAACGCTGTCCGTGAAGCCGCGCGCCTGCTCGTGGCGGCAGAGCATCCGGTGATCATCGCCGACAAGTACGCGCGCACGGCGGACGGCATAAAATGGCTCGTTCAGCTTGCCGAAGTACTGCAAGCGCCTGTCATCGATCAAAGAGGCCGGATGAATTTCCCGAATACCCACCATCTGCTGCAGAACTCGCGGGCCCAAGCGCTGATCAAGGACGCCGACGTGATCCTGGGCCTCGAACTTTCGGACTACTGGGCCACGGTCAACGGGTTCATCGATAACGGCGACAACGATGGCGTGGGCTTGCAGGAATCCCACATCAAGCCAAATGCAAGGCTCATCAGCATCAACTCCGTCCAGCTCAACACAAAATCGAACTACCAGGACTTCCAGCGTTTCCAGGTCGTGGACGTCGACATGGCGGGCGACGGGGAAGCCACAATGCCGGCGCTGATCGAGGCCGTGAAACAGGCACTGCCATCCGAGCGCAAGGCCGCGATCGAGGCGCGCGGCGCCGGCATGAAGAAAGCCTGGAGCGAGGCGCGCGAGCGTACCCGGCAGGCCGCAGCATACGCGTGGGACGCCAGCCCGATCAGTACCGCGCGCATGACGATGGAAGTCTATGCGCAGATCAAGGATCTCGATTGGTCGTCGGTCGGCGCCGACCGCCAACTGT
>DASSIJ010000175.1:0-6664 GCA_035692045.1 Pseudolabrys sp.
TTCGACACGCTCAATGCCAAGGCCGCCATCTTCGCGATCTCCGAGGTTTGCGACGAACGCGGCCTTGACGTGCCCGTGATGATTTCAGGGACCATTACCGATCGCTCCGGCCGCCTGCTGTCGGGGCAGACGCCGGGAGCGTTCTGGAATTCGGTGAAACACGCCAGGCCCGTCACCATCGGGCTCAATTGCGCGCTAGGTGCGCGTGAGATGCGCGCGCACATCGCGGAGTTGGGCCGGCTGGCGGACACCTTTGTGTGCGCCTACCCGAACGCCGGGCTGCCGAACGAGTTCGGCTACTATGACGAGAGCCCCGCCTATATGGCGGATCTCTTGCGCGAATTCGCCCAGGCGGGACTGGTCAATATCGTCGGCGGTTGCTGCGGCACGACGCCGGAGCATATTGCGGCCATCGCGAAAGCCGTCGCCGGCAAGGCCCCGCGCCCCATTTCGGACGTGCCGCGGCAATTGCGCCTGTCGGGTCTCGAGTCATTCGCACGCTCGCCGGAGATCCCGTTCGTGAATGTCGGCGAGCGCACCAACGTCACCGGCTCCGCAAAGTTTCGCAAACTGATTACCGCCGGCGACTATACGGCCGCGCTGTCGATCGCGCGCGAGCAGGTCGATAACGGCGCTCAGGTGATCGACGTCAACATGGACGAGGGTCTGCTCGATTCCGAGCAGGCGATGATCACGTTTCTCAATCTCATTGCGGCCGAGCCCGATATCGCGCGCGTGCCGGTGATGGTCGACTCCTCGAAGTTTTCGGTGATCGAGGCCGGGCTGAAATGCCTGCAGGGCAAGCCGGTGGTCAATTCAATCTCCATGAAGGAGGGCGAGGCGGCGTTCATCGATCATGCGCGCATCGTGCGCCGCTATGGTGCAGCGGTCGTGGTCATGGCGTTCGACGAGAAGGGTCAGGCCGACACGCTCGAACGCAAAACGGCGATCTGCAAGCGCGCATACGACATTCTGGTCAATCAGGTCGGCTTCTCGCCCGAAGACATCATTTTCGATCCGAATATCTTCGCCGTGGCGACCGGCATGGAGGAGCATAACGGGTACGGGCTGGCCTTCATCGAAGCGGCGCACTGGATCCGCAAGAATCTCCCACACGCGCACGTCTCGGGCGGCGTATCGAACCTGTCGTTCTCGTTCCGCGGCAATGAACGCGTGCGGCAGGCGATGCATTCGGTGTTCCTGTTCCATGCCATCGAAGCCGGCATGGACCTGGGGATCGTCAATGCCGGCCAGATCGCGGTCTATGACGATCTCGAGCCGGAATTGCGCGAAGCCTGCGAGGATGTGGTGCTCAACCGCCGTCCCGACGCGGCCGAGCGCTTGCTGGACCTGGCGAAAAAATTCCAGGGCGGCGGGCAGGGAGCCAGGGAAGTCGATCTCGCCTGGCGTGAACAGCCCGTGGAGAAGCGGCTGTCACATGCACTGGTGCACGGCATCACCGACTTCATCGAGACAGACGTGGAGGAGGCGCGCATCCGCGCCAAGCGTCCACTCGACGTCATCGAAGGCCCGCTCATGGGCGGCATGAATATCGTCGGCGATCTGTTCGGCTCAGGAAAAATGTTCCTGCCGCAGGTGGTGAAATCGGCCCGCGTGATGAAACAAGCCGTCGCCTACCTGATGCCTTTCATGGAGCAGGAAAAAGACGGCCGGCAGCACGGCGGCTCCAGTGGCAAGATCGTCATGGCGACGGTGAAAGGCGATGTGCACGATATCGGCAAGAACATCGTCGGCGTTGTGCTCCAGTGCAACAACTACGAAGTCGTCGATCTCGGCGTCATGGTGCCTGCCGCGAAAATTCTCGAGACAGCGCGCACGGAGAAAGCCGACATCATCGGCCTGTCTGGGCTGATCACGCCCTCGCTCGATGAAATGTGCCATGTGGCGGCGGAGATGGAGCGCCAGGGCTTCGATCTGCCATTGATGATCGGCGGCGCCACCACCAGCCGCGTGCATACGGCGGTCAAGATCCACCCGAATTACCAGCGCGGACAGACGGTCTACGTGAACGACGCGAGCCGCGCGGTCGGCGTGGCGCAAACGCTGATGTCTGTCGACGCCCGCGCCGGTTATGTGACCGAACTCCGCGGCGAATACGCCCGTATTGCCGCTGCCCATGCGCGCGCGCAGGAGGACAAAAAACGTCTGCCGCTGGCGGCTGCCCGTGCCAACGCGCTCAAGCTCGACTGGTCAGGCGTCTACCAGCCGCCAAAGCCGGGCTTCATTGGCACGAAGGTTCTGAGCGACTATTCCATCAAGCAACTGATCGACTATATCGACTGGACGCCATTCTTCTCCACCTGGGAGCTTTCCGGAAAATTCCCTGCAATTCTTGACGACGCCAAATTTGGCCCCGCCGCGCGGCCCTTATATGACGATGCACGCGCGATGCTGGACAAGATCGTGGCCGAGCATTGGTTCCGGGCGAGCGCCGTGTTCGGCTTTTGGCCGGCCAATTCCGAAGGCGATGATATTCGCGTGTACGGCGATGAGGCGCGCGGCGAGCCGGTCGCCGTGCTACACACGCTGCGCCAGCAATTATCCAAGCGCGAGGGTCGCGCCAATGCCGCGCTGAGCGATTTCATCGCGCCACGCGGGAGTGGACTTGCCGACTATATCGGGGGTTTTACCGTCACTGCCGGAATCGGCGAGGACGAGGTCGCCGATCGCTTCAAGCGCGCCAATGATGACTACTCGGCCATCATGGTGAAGGCGCTGGCCGACCGTCTGGCGGAAGCGCTTGCCGAACGACTGCATCAACGCGTGCGCACGGAGTTCTGGGGCTACGCCGCCGACGAGGCGTTGAGCAGCGAGCAACTGATCGCCGAGACGTATCGCGGCATTCGCCCGGCGCCTGGCTATCCGGCGCAGCCCGATCACACCGAAAAGGGCACGCTGTTCAAGCTGCTGCAGAGCGAACGCATTGGCGTGAAATTGACCGAGAGCTTCGCAATGTGGCCGGGTGCGGCGGTGTGCGGGCTCTATTTCAGTCATCCGCAGAGCGCCTATTTCGGCGTCGGCAAGATCGAGCGCGATCAGGTTGAAGATTACGCCACGCGCAAAGGCTGGAGCGTGGCCGAAACGGAAAAGTGGCTCGCGCCGGTCCTCAATTACGATATCCGCGCCTCGCCCAGCATCGTGGCGGCGTAGCCCGCCAAAAAATCAAACACCGGAGAGCGTGGGCTCTCCGGTGTTGTAATCGTTTTCCGGATCACGTCCGGTATTATGTTTATGGCGTTGTCGTCGGCCTCTTGAACTCAGAATGCCCCGAGCAAAATTGCGCCAACGAAAGCAAACACAGCGCAGACAGCCAGTACATCGAGCTTCAAGGCAAGGTCCACGGCAGGTGCCTCCCTTGTTGAGGGACAGGATTTAACATAAAACGCCGCACCCCCGAAGGTAGTTGCAGACGGACTCTTCGACATTTGCGCAAAGGTCATGCGCTCTGCTCATAACGGCGACAACCGATTGATCGCGCGACGCAAAAAAATACAGACTCTAAAAATGCCGCAGTGCAAAATGTAAGTGCGGCGCCGTTTTTCGTGGCGAATTTGGGGCAAATTTTCGGCATCGCGGATCGTCCGGCCCCGTACAACCCTATGCGGTGCCACAAGAATAAAATCCAAATTCGTTATTGCGTATTAGGTGCTGTTATGACGTGATCCGCGCGCGCCGCGCGCAAATTTGGCGGCGGCTTCAAGTCACTGCCGGGAGTCACCATGCAACGTCTGCGTAATTTCTTGTTCCTTGTTTCCTTTTGCGTAGCAGCCACGATTTTGACGGCGCCGTTCGCGCAAGCGCAGACGTCCGATCAGTGGCCGCAGCGCCCGGTTCGCTTTATCATTCCGCTTGGTCCTGGTTCGGGCGTCGATATCACCGCCCGGCTGTTGGCCGACAAGCTTGCTGCGAAGTGGGGACAGCCGGTCGTCGTCGAAAACCGCCCGGGTGGCGATGCCTTCCTCGCCATTACCGCGGTGCTTAATGCCCATGACGACCATGTGCTGCTGTTCGCGCCAGCCTCCACGTTCACCGCGCACACACTCTTGCACGACAAGCTGCCTTACGATCCAAAAGATCTCACGCCGATTGCACGGGTGACCAATACGTTGATCGCACTCGGCGTGCCCGCCGATCTCAACGTCTCCACCGTGAAGGAACTGGCCGCCAAGATCAAAGCGGAGCCTGGAAAATTGAACTACGCCTCGGTCACGGGCGCAAATGATTTGCTGTTCGCTGCGTGGCTGAAAACCGAAAAGCTCGACATGGCCAAGGTGCCATACAAAGACGCCGTGCAAGCCATCAATGATCTTGCCGAAGGACGCATCCACGCATTTGTCGGAGCCTACGCGATCATGCGGCCGCGGGTGCAGGCCGGGAAGGTCAAGGTGATTGCATTGACCAATCGCCAGCACGCGAAGTCGCTGGACGACATCCCGACTGCGGCGGAAGCTGGATACAAATCACTCGAATTCGATGGACTCGTCGGCTTGCTCGGGCCGCGGGATTTGCCGCAGAAGGTCCGCGATCGGATCGCGGCCGATATTCGCGAGGTTGTCGGCGACCCGCAGATCGACTCGAAGCTCAGCGCGACGGGACAGGTGGTCAATCCGGGAACGCCCGCCGAGTTTGCGGTGGCACTTGAAGAGCAGGGTGCGACCGTAAAAAAAATCGGCGAGATCCTCGAGATCAAGCCAGCGCAGTAAAATCAGGCCTGGCCGTCAATCAGCCGCACGATCAATTCCGTTGCGCGGCGCACGTGTGGAATTGCGAAAAACGCCAGCACGGCTGCTACCGGCCAGCCGGTCATGAAGGCCTTGAGCCAACGCGGCACGAAGTCGACGCGAAAACCGATATTGGTGAAAGTCACGACCCCGCTCACCACAAAGACAATGAGCGCGCTGATAATGACTGGAAAAATAAACCTGGCCTTGCCTTCCATTGCCTGACCCCGCGTGACGTGAATACCGCAGTTCAAGGCAACCGGCCTGGTTTGGCAAGGATTTCTTATCCTTAACGGAATCGTCGGCGGCAAACGTTGAAGCCTCGTTAAAGAAACTGCTCGCATTTTTGCGAGCATGAAGGGTGGCGTAGGTCTTTACTTCGTCGGTGCAGGCGTGCTGCTGGCGCTCGCCGGTTGCGGGCGCAGTTTCATGTCCGGCGAACGCGCGCCGTGGCGCCACCAGGCCGAAGTCGAATGTATGAAATCGGGTTCGGTCAAGATCGGCACTGGTGTCGTGCAGATTGATCCCATCGAAGGTCCCGGCATGTGCGGTGCGGATTTCCCGCTCAAGGTTTCCGCCTTGGGCGAGAGCAGTCCGCTCGTCGGCTATGCGGACGATCCGCGCCCGCCTGGATCAATTCCCAATTCCGCACAGATGCCGCGGTGGCCCATCAACCAACCGCAATACACGCCGCCCGCGCCAATTCCATCCGCCGCGCCGGCGTCGGCGCAGCCAATCGATGCACCGCGCATGCGCTGGGTGCCGGGACCATCTCCGGCCGAGCGGCCAAACTCCGTTGCACCGGCCGGCCGGCCCGTCCCATTGAGCGCGCCGGGCGCAGAGTCTGGCGTTACGCCAGACGCACCACTACCCGACGATATTCCCGACGATGCCGTACCACCGCCCGGCCGCACATATTCGCCGCCACCGCAACGCGCCTATGGCGCGCCGGTCTACCAGCCGCCGCAGCGTGCATTGCCATCGCTCGGGCCCGTACGTGGACGGCAAAAAGCCGGTCCGATGACGCCGGCTGTCCTCACGCCGCCCGCCACTCTGGCCTGTCCGATTGTTTCCGCGCTCGACCATTGGGTGAGCGAAGGCGTGCAGCCGGCAGCGATGCGCTGGTTCGGCACGCCGGTCGCCGAAATCAAACAGATCTCTGCGTATTCCTGCCGCGGCATGGTTGGATCCGGCGGCTCGGGAATCTCCGAACATGCCTTCGGCAACGCGATCGACATTGCTGCCTTCATGTTCTCCGACGGCCGCCGTGTCACGGTTGAAGCCGGATGGCACGGGACGCCGGAAGAGCAGGGTTTCCTGCGCGACGTCCATCTTGCCGCTTGCGATCATTTTTCGACGGTGCTGGCGCCGGGCTACAACGCTGCGCACTACAACCATATCCATGTCGATCTGATGCGCCGTGGGAGCGGAGACCGACCTTGCCGGCCGGAAGCGATGTCCGGCGAGGTCGCCGCAGCAAAGGCGCGGGCAGTCTATGCCGGCCGGCAGCGTGGCCCCGCGTTGACCAGCGCGACCCGGAGCAACGCCAGAACAAGCCGTGCACCGGCCGCGATTCCGGGCGAGGATGGCTTCCTGCTGGACGATCTCTTGATCAACTTGCAAAGCCGCCCTGGCGCAGCGCGCGATGGAGACAACGACATCACTGGCGCGATCAAGCCGCTGGCGCCGGTTTCCAAAAAAGCAAAAATTGATTGATGACCGGCTGACCGCCCGCTGACGCGCGCTTCTAGATTGCAGCGTCGATCAGCATCGCACCAAAGAGGATAAGCCCGGCATCGCGGTTGGATTTGAACAGCATCAGGCAATGCGCCGGATCGTCAATGTCGAGACGCGTCACCTGCCAGGCCAGATGCGCGCCGAAGGCGATCAAACCGGCCGCGAAGATCATCCCGCCACCGGCC
>DASSIJ010000176.1:0-16953 GCA_035692045.1 Pseudolabrys sp.
AAAGTGATCATGTCGGGGACGACGCCATAGCGTTCGGCAGCAAACGCGTAGCCCAGACGCCCGTAGCCGGTGATCACCTCGTCGAAGATCAGGAGAATTCCGTGCTTGTCGCAGATCGCACGCAGTCGTTCGAGATAGCCCTTGGGCGGGGGCAGCACGCCGGTCGACGCCGCCACCGGTTCGACAATCACCGCTGCAATCGTTGACGCGTCATGCAGCGCGACGAGACGGTCGAGTTCGTCGGCGAGATGAGCGCCCCATTCCGGCTCACCAACAGTGAAGGCCTGCTTCTCACGATTGTAGGTTGTCGGCAGATGGTCGACACCGGCAACCAGCGCACCGAATTGTTTGCGGTTATTGACAATGCCGCCCACCGCAATGCCGCCGAACCCGACGCCATGATACCCACGTTCGCGCCCGATCAGCCTGACGCGCGACGCGTTGCCCCGCACATTATGATAGGCGAGCGCGATCTTGAGCGCGGTATCAACTGCTTCAGAGCCGGAATTGCAGAAGAAAACATGGTCGAGGTCGCCGGGAGCGAGCGCCGCAATGCGGCTCGCCAGCTCGAAGGCCTTGGGGTGCGCGAACTGGAACGCCGGCGCGTAGTCGAGCGTCGCCGCTTCGCGCTGGATGGCGATAATGATCTGCTCGCGGTTGTGCCCGGCATTGGTGCACCAGAGGCCCGCCGAGCCATCGATGAGCTTGCGCCCGTCGCTGGTGCGGTAATGCATATCCTTGGCGCCGACAACCAGCCGCGGCCGTTTCTTGAATGCGCGGTTGGCCGTGAACGGCATCCAGTAGGGTTCGAGGTCATTGGGGATAGCGATTTTTGCCTGTGCCTGTGTCATGGCCTGTCACCACTCATTCGCCGTCATGCCCGGCCTTGTGCCGGGCATCCACGTCTACCTTACCTCATAAAGACGTGGATGGCCGGGACAAGCCCGGCCATGACAGTTTACAGCGTTGCTGGAATGCGGGTGTCTGGTATGTAGACCAGCGATGGCCGATAAACCGAACAAACCCAGCAAGCTCAAAGCCCGCCTGCCACGCGGCCTTGCCGACCGTGGACCGGCCGAAATCGCCGCGACCCGGAACATGGTCGAGGCGATCCGGGTCGTGTTCGAGCGTTATGGCTTTGACCCGGTCGAGACGCCGGCGATCGAATACACCGATGCGCTCGGCAAGTTCCTGCCCGACCAGGACCGGCCGAACGAAGGGGTCTTCTCGTTCCAGGACGATGACGAGCAGTGGCTCTCGCTGCGCTACGACCTGACGGCGCCCCTCGCGCGCTACGTGGCGGAAAATTTTCAGAATCTCGCGCTGCCCTATCGCTCGTACCGTTTCGGCTGGGTGTTCCGCAATGAAAAGCCGGGCCCGGGACGCTTCCGTCAATTCATGCAGTTCGATGCCGATACCGTCGGTGCAGCTTCGATGGCCGCTGACGCCGAGATGTGCATGCTCGCCGCCGACACGATGGAAGCGCTTGGCATCCCGCGCGGCAGTTATGTGGTGAAGGTGAACAACCGGAAGATTCTGGACGGCGCGATGGATGCCCTTCAAATTCCCGAAGGCAAACGCCTCACCACGATGCGCGCAATCGACAAGCTCGACCGGCTCGGGATCGATGGTGTCAAGATGCTGCTTGGCAAGGGCCGCAAAGATGAAAGCGGGGACTTCACCAAGGGCGCTGAACTCGCAGATTCACAAATTGCCGGGATTGTCGCGGCTATCACTGGAAAAGCCGAATCGACGGCGGCAAGCGCGGGTGATCAAGAGCTTTCAGAAATTGCCGTACTTGTGAGGGCCGCCGGATACGATGATCGTGTTCGTATTGACAAGACTGTCGTCCGCGGCCTCGAATATTACACGGGCCCGGTCTACGAAGTTGAACTCACCTTCGAAGTCAAAGACGAAAAGGGCCGTCCGGTTCGCTTTGGCTCGGTCGGCGGCGGCGGCCGTTACGACGGGCTGGTGTCGCGCTTCCGTGGCGAGCCGGTGCCCGCGACCGGATTTTCCATCGGAGTCTCGCGCCTGCAAGCCGCGCTCGCTGCACTCGGCAAGGCCGGTGAGAAACCAGCGCCCGGTCCTGTTGTGGTGACCGTGTTCGATCGCGACCGGCTCGCCGATTATCAGCGTATGGTGTCGGCGTTGCGCGCCGCCAACATCCGCGCCGAGCTCTATCTTGGCAATCCGAAGAACAATATCGGCGCGCAGCTCAAATATGCCGACAAGCGTGGCTCACCTTGCGCCATCATTCAGGGCGGCGACGAGAAGGCGCGCGGCGAGATCCAGATCAAGGACCTGATCCTCGGTGCAGCATTGGCCGCCACCAAGGATCGCGACGAATATCTGAAAAAACAGGCCGAGGCGCAGTTTGCCGTCAAGGAAGACGCGATGGTCGAAGCCGTACGGATGCTGCTCGCCCGTCATAAACTGGCCTAGAAACGGCTGCCGCAAGTTGGCGCGTCCCTTGCATCGCTTGCATCCAGACAGTCACCAAAAACGGCGGAACCATGCGGCTTTTGACGGTGCGCCACGCAACCACCTACCGCTATGCCCGGCCGGTCACGCTTGGCCAGCACCGGCTCATGCTGCGCCCCCGAGATAGCCACGATCTGCGGCTGGTCGACGCGGAACTCACTTTGTCGCCGCCCGGCAATGTGCGGTGGTTGCACGATGTCTTCGGCAATTCGGTTGCGCTGGTGGATTTCCAGGGGCAGGCCGCCATGTTGCAGATCGTGAGCACGCTCAAGATCGAGCGTTACGGCCTTGAGGGGCCCGTCTTCCCGATCGCGCCGGAAGCCGAATTTTATCCTTTTATCTATTCGAGCAGCGATCGGGTCGATCTCGGACGCCTGCTCGAACAGCATTATCAGGATCCCAATGGCGTGTTGGCGCGCTGGGCCGACAGCTTTGTCACCTCGCGGCCGATGCGCACGCTCGATCTGCTCACAAGCATGAACGCCGCGCTCAAGCCGGAGATCGTCTACGCGGAGCGCCACGAGCCCGGGACACAATCACCGGCAGAGACATTGGAAAAGAAAGCAGGTGCCTGTCGCGACTTCGCCATGGTGTTCATCGAAGCCGCTCGTTATCTCGGCTTCGGCGCGCGCTTCGTGAGCGGCTATCTTTACGATCCGGCGCTTGATCGCGGCGACGCCACGCAGGCAATCGCGGCAACGCATGCCTGGGCGGAAGTCTACCTGCCGGGCGCCGGCTGGATCGAATATGACCCGACCGACGTTCTCATCGCCGGCGAATTTCTGATCCGTGTCGCGGTGACACGCGACCCGTCACAGGCAATACCCATTTCCGGAAGCTACACCGGCGCAAGCGCGGATTTTATGGGCATGACCGTCGAGGTAGCGGTCACGGCCCAGGGCTAGTGTGTGCCCGGACGCTGGCCCGGCTGGCCGCCCATCTTCTGAATGTCGAGCACGTTCATCTTCATGCCGTTACCCATCATGACATCGCCGGGCTTCTGGCCCGCGGCGCAAGGGCCGAGCCATTTCGCGGCGATGGTCATGTGCGACTCGCTGCCAGGCGCAACGCCGGGAATGGGCCTGCCGCCCTGGCGCGTTGAATTGATCTGCACGGTATAGGCGGTGTTGAAATCGCCGCTGACAACCGCGTGCGACGTGGTGGTCGCATCGCCGAACTGACAGACCGAATCGATGGTGATCGTGCCGCCGTTGTTATTGACGTCGCGCTTCTGGCAATTTCGCTCGGCCGCTCCGCCGAAGTTGAGCGTCATAAGCTTGTCGGTCGTGGCATCGGTGCACTGCTGCATAAGCTGAGCCGGAAGATTGCGGCCCTGGAACTCCATCTTGAGCTCCCACAGCCCCGCCTTGCGCGTCGGCATGTCGATCGCGAGCGCCGATGAAGCGGACAAAAGCACGGCAACAACAATAGCGGGATGAGCGCGCATGATATGTGCTCCGAGGCAAGGTCAGACTAACAATGGCGGTAAGTTACAGTGTGGAAGGCATCTACAACTGTGGCGGTCGGCACAGCCAGTTCATACCGTGACTATGTTTCCGTCAACCCGGTAACCGTCATATGCGTCGAGGCTGTAACCGAGCATTTGCTCGGCGGCATCAAAACTATCGATGATCGAAACGTAGTCGATAACTTTCTCATCACGAAATTGAATGAAATGCGCGATGCGATAGCTGATGACGCGACCGCCATCACGCTTGGTCGCGGTCAGTTTGCCGAGCACCGCGGCGCGATCGCCGTCGACCAGCATTGTCTTCGCAACGAAGCGCCGTCCTGACAGAAAGGTTGGGACCTCGCGCACGAGCAGGTCCATCACGACATCCTTGCCGACACGCCGGCCGCAGAACGGCAGAATGTCGACCGGACCGCTGATGGTCCACACCACGTCGTCATCGAGAAAGGTCGCGAGGGTGGCCATGTCGCGGTTCGCCAGGGCACCATAAAATGCCTCAACGATTGCGCGCCGGACTGGACCGCTCATTGGCTTTCGCCTCCGGATACCAGTGAACGCCGGTTGTATTGAAATTCCCTTACCCGTCCAACGACATATGGAAGGTCCGCCATACGCCGGGCCCGCAACGGCGCAGGCCGCCCCGGCACGGGAAAATTTGTTAACGACGACAAACATTTGGCTGCCCTGACCGTTAAGGCCAGCGGCCAAACGTCGTCGAATCCTTAAGGCGGTCATGCTAAAGGCCGCCCCAACCCCGGATTTGCAATTGTTTTTGGAATGCGAATGGACGCGAGCGTAACAACGCAGAAGCATGAGCCCGACGCGCGGGCGGAAGCGCTGGTCGCCTCCTACGAGCGCGCCGGCTACGCTCGTGTTGCGCCCGCGATGCTGCAACCGGCGGAGCCATTCCTCGACCTCTCGGGCGAGGACATCCGCCGCCGCATGTACCTGACCACCGCGCCCAACGGCGATGAATTCTGCCTGCGACCGGATCTCACCATTCCTGTGTCGCGCGACTATCTCGCATCCGCAGTCGCCGGAAAGCCCGCGGGCTACTGTTATCTCGGTCCGGTCTTTCGCTACCGTCGCGACGCGCCCGCCGAATTTCTGCAAGCCGGTATCGAATCGTTCGGGCGCACCGACAAGGCAGCCGCCGATGCAGAGATGCTGTCGCTTGGCCTGGATGCGACCGCACACTACGGTGTTGCCGCACCGCACGTTCAGATCGGCGACGTCGCGCTATTCGCAAGCCTCGTTGCGGGACTTGATCTGCCGCCGGCCTGGAAGCGTCGGCTGATCAAGGATTTCAACCGCAAGACCAATCTGGCGCAGGACCTCGACCGGCTTGTGCTCGGCGGCAACAATGCGCGGCCGGAATATCAGGGCGTGCTGGCGGCGCTCGCTGGCTCCGATCCGAAGGGCGCGCATGCACTCGTCACTGATCTTTTGTCGATTGCGGGCATCAATGCCGTGGGCGGCCGCTCGGTTGGTGAAATCGCGGACCGGTTCCTCGAACAATCCGCGCTTGGCGCCAGCGCCAGGTTGCCGCGCGAGGTACGGGGACTGATCGAGCGCTTTCTCGCCATTCAGGGCAATCCCGACGAAGCCGCGGGCGCTTTGCGGGCGCTGGCGCATGACTCGAAGCTGATGCCGACGCTGGGTCCCGCCCTCGATCAATTCGAAAGCCGCACCGGATTTCTGGAGGTCCGCGGCATCGACGTGAAGCGCGTGCACTTTTCGACCGCATTCAGCCGCGGCTTCGATTACTACAGCGGCCTGGTCTTTGAATTGACCGATCCCGAACGCACCGGCGATCCGCTCATCGCCGGTGGTCGTTACGACGAGTTGCTCACCCGCCTCGGCGCGGTGGAGCCCATTCCCGCCGTCGGTTTCGCGGTCTGGATCGAGCGCCTGGCGATCTACGGGGGCACCTCATGAGCGCGCCTTTGGTGCTCGCCGTCCCGGCCAAGGGCCGCCTGCAGGAGAATGCGGAAGCGTTCTTTGCGCGTGCCGGTCTCGCACTCGTCAAGCCACGCGGTGCGCGCGACTACCGGGGAGCCCTCGCCGGCCTCGACGGCGTTGAAGTCGCCTATCTGTCGGCATCCGAAATTACGAGCCAGCTCGCGGCCGGCGCCGTGCATCTCGGCGTCACCGGGGAGGACCTGGTTCGGGAGATGATCCCCCACGCGGACAAGCGCGTCGTGTTCATCGAGGGGCTTGGCTTCGGTTTTGCCAATGTCGTCGTCGCGGTGCCGCAGGCGTGGATCGACGTACGCACGATGGCGGACGTTGACGACGTCGCCACGTCCTTCCGTCAACACCACGACCGCAAGATGCGCGTGGCGACGAAGTACATCAATCTGACCCGCGACTTTTTCTCGTCGCACGGCATCATCGACTATCGCATCGTCGAGAGTTCTGGCGCGACAGAAGGCGCGCCCGCCGCCGGTACCGCGGAGATGATCGTCGACATCACGACCACCGGCACGACGCTTGCGGCCAACGGCCTGAAGGTCGTGGAAGACGGCACCATCCTGCGCTCACAGGCAAATCTCGTCGCGGCGCGCACCGCCGCCTGGGGTCAGGACGAACGCGATCTCGCCCGCGTGATTCTCGACCGCGTGGCGGCGCAGGCACGCGCACGCGCCTTTCGTGAGGTCCGGGCACGTTTTGCCAGCGGCACCGATATGTTGGTCGAAAACGCCAGGAGCAAATTCAACATCGAAACGCCATTCGGCGGCCCGAGCGGATCGGGCATGTTGACGTTGCACTGTCCACCGGATCAGGTCTACGCGCTTACGAATTTCCTGCGCGAGAATGGCGCAGAGGCCGTAGCGGTGGCCGATCTCGGCTACGTGTTTTCGCGCGACAACCCGTTGTACGCGAAGCTCGAAGCAGGCCTTGGCTGACGTCTATTCGACCTTGATGTTGGCGGCCTTGATCATCGGCCACCATTTCTTCACTTCGGCCTGTTGATACGCGCCGAGCGCTTCCGGCGTCTGCTGCTCGCGCGGCGGAATGTCCAGGCCCGCCTCTTCCAGCCGCTTGCGCACCGCCGGATCAGAAAGCGCATCAGTCACGGCCGCGTTCAGCTTTCCGATAATGTCGCTGGGCGTTCCCTTGGGAACCCAAATTCCCGACCAGAGCTCGACGTGAAATCCGGGAAGTCCCGCTTCATCGACCGTCGGTATCTCGGGGGCGGCAGCAAGGCGCTTGTCCGCCATGATGGCATAGGCGCGAATTTTGCCGGACTTCACCTGCGACAACGAATTGGAAGCCTGATCGACAATGATATCAATCTGTCCGGCGACGAGATCGAGCAACGCGGGGCCCGTGCCGCGATAGGGGACGAACTGAAATTTCGCGCCGATCTGCTGGCCGAAATAAACGCCCGAAAAATGCGAGCCGGATCCGACGCCGGCTGTCCCCGCCGTCACCTTGCCATCGTTGGCTTTGAGCCAGGCGATCAGTTCCTTCAGATTTTTTGCCGGAATATTGTTCTTGGAAACGACCATCATCGGGTTGCTTGCGATCATGGCAACCGGTTCAAGGTCCTTCACCAGATCAAAATTCAGAGGATAGATCGCGCCATTGACCACATGCGTTCCGAGATGGCCGATGCTCAACGTGTAGCCGTCCGGTGCCGCATGCACAGCGCGGCCAACGCCAATCGTTCCCCCTGCCCCGGTCACGTTCTCAACCAGGATTGGCTGTCCCAGCGATTGGCGCATGCGTTCCCCGAGGATGCGCGCCAGTGCGTCGGTTGGACCGCCGGCCGAGAAGGGCACAATGAACGTGATGGCTCGCGAGGGGTAATTTTCGGCGCTGGCTGATGCAATTGATGCCAGCGCCGCAATTATTGCGGCAACGATCTGCTTTTTCATTGCTTCCCCGTGCCTTCTTTGCGCGGCGGAAATCATCCGCTCACAACGAGGCAAAATCAATCGGCTTATGCCGGTCAAGCGTGCGTCGCGCGGGCGGCAGCGGATATTTCAGGCCGCTCGCACAGTTAAACAGCACGACCTGATCCGTTCGCGTCACGCGGCCATCCGCGAGGCTTTGCTTGTAGGCTGCATAAGTTGCCGCACCCTCAGGGCACAACAGGAAACCTTCCTCGCGCGCCATTTCATCGAGCGCCGCACTGATCGCCGCATCAGTCACTGCGATCGCGAAGCCGCCACTCTCGCGCACGGCACGCAGGATCAGAAAGTCGCCGATCGCCTGTGGCACGCGAATGCCTGACGCGATGGTGTGCGCATTCTCCCAGCGTGGCGCGTGCTCTTCGCCCGCCTCGAACGCTTTCACCATCGGCGCACAGCCCGCAGCTTGTACGGCGACCATGCGCGGACGCTTCTTGCCGATGAATCCGATGGCCTCCAGCTCGGCGAAGGCCTTCCACATGCCGATCAGCCCCGTGCCGCCACCGGTGGGATAAAAGATCACGTCGGGCATTTGCCAGCCGAACTGCTCGGCCAACTCGAGGCCCATCGTCTTCTTGCCCTCGATCCGGTACGGCTCTTTCAAGGTTGACGTGTCGAACCAGCCCACTTTCGCCTTTCCTTCGCCGACAATCTTGCCGCAGTCGTCGATCAAACCATTGACGCGATAGACGGCCGCCCCCTGCAGCGCGATCTCGCTGACATTCACTTCCGGCGTGTCTTCCGGGCAGAAAACAGTGGTCTTGATGCCGGCACGCGACGCATAGGCGGCGAGCGCGGCGCCGGCGTTGCCGTTTGTCGGCATCGCCATGTGTCTGATGCCAAGCGCTTTGGCCATCGAGACCGCCATCACCAGTCCGCGCGCCTTGAACGAGCCGGTCGGCAATCGGCCTTCGTCCTTCACGAGGATTTCACCGCCGCCGAACTTTGCGGAAAGCCGCGGCATGCGCACAATCGGAGTCATTGTCTCGCCGAGGCTGATGATGTCCTCCGCTTTGCGAACCGGCAGCAACTCTCGATAGCGCCAGAGATCGGGCGGTCGGGCTGCGAGCGTCTCCTTGCTGAGCGCCTTGCGAACCCCTTCGAGATCGTAACGCACCAGGAGTGGTTTGCCGGCGCGCGACAAATTGTGCACCTGATCGGCCTCATGGCGCTCGCCGGTCATCGCGCATTCGAGATGCGTCACAAAACTCGGAAGCCTGGCTTTCAGATTGTCATCGTGCGGCATCATCAGGACCTGGTTTGTCATCAGCCGGCGTCATCACGCGGCTGACGTACGCGGAACACCACGAAATGGGAGAGCGAGAAGTTAACCGCAAAGCTCACGACGATCGACACCAGCTTCGCAAGCAATATCGGAACAAAAAAGGAGAGCGCAAACAGGGTCGCCGTGCTTGCGACCATCCCGGCAACTCCCGAGGTGACGAAGCTCGCATAGTCGCGCCAGCGCAGAATGCGTCCGGACTCCGGACCGAAGGTAATGAAGGAATTCATTGCGTAGGAGCAAGCCACGGCCACAAGCCAGGCCAGCACGTTGGCCGGTATCAATGGCCAATGCAGATATGTAGCGGTTGTCCAGAAAATGCTGAAATCAATCGCCGTATTGACGACACCGACCAGCGCAAAGCTGATCGCCTTCAGCGCTATGGCGCGTTCGTGCCAGGCAACTGTGAGACGGTCGAAGATGTTTCGCAGGGGCGCCGGGGTCATCGTCCGCTTTCGATTAGCACGGTAAATCCTGTGCCGGTAGGCCGGACGCGACAGCGCCCTTCCGGTGCGGTATAGATCGCCCGGATAACGGGAGCGACAGGTTAGCCTAAGATGGCGGTGAAACCGACCAAACCGGGTGCGCGTGCGCGGACGTCATCTTCTGCATCGATGCTGTCCGTCGTCGTTCCCCTGTTCAACGAGGCCACGGGCCTGCCCGACCTGCATGAACGCATTGCCGAAGTCGCGCGATACTTGCAGGTCAAGCGCGGACTGAACCTGGAAGTGATCTATGTCGACGACGGCAGCAGCGATGGCACCAGCGATGTTGCCAGATCGCTGCCCGCCATGCCGCTCGATATCCAGATCGTGACGTTGTCGCGAAACTTCGGCAAGGAGGCCGCCTTGCTCGCCGGCCTGGACCATGCCCGCCCCGGCGCCGTGCTCTTCATGGATGGCGATGGACAGCATTCGCCCGATTTGATCGACACGCTGATCACCCGCTGGCTCGATGACGGCTACGACGTGGTCTACACCGCGAAGGCTCATCGCGAGAATGAATCCTGGCTGCGGCGGACCGGTGTTCGCTCGTTCTACGCGTTGCTCAACTGGGGCGCACGCCACAAAATTCCGGAAGACGCCGGCGATTTTCGTCTGTTATCAGCGCGCGCCGCTGCGGCAATGCGACAGATGCCGGAACGCAATCGTTTCTTCAAAGGACTGTCGAGCTGGATCGGCTTTCGCCAGGCACGGGTCGACTACGATCCGGCCCCGCGCCAGCATGGCGTTACCACGTGGAACGCGTGGACGCTGATCGGATTATCGATCGAGGGGCTGACGTCGTTCTCTGTCGCGCCGCTGCGCGTTGCGAGCCTGCTGGGCATGCTGTTGGCGCTGACCGCACTCTTTTTCGGCAGCTGGATCGTGCTGGAAACGCTTCTCTACGGTAAGGACGTGCCAGGCTATCCCTCGCTGGTCGTGAGCGTCATGGTGATCGGCGGTGTGCAACTCATCCTGATTGGCGTGCTGGGCGAATATATCGGCAAGTTGCTGTCGGAGATCAAAGGCCGCCCGGTCTATTTCGTCGCCGAGCACAGCGTGAAGCGCGCGGAATCGGCCAAGACCCGGCCGGTCACATCGCGCGCCGCTGAGTAGTCCGGCGCGCGCCATGTCCACGGCACGTCGCCACATCTGGCTATGTGCCGACGACTATGGAATTTCCCCAGGCGTCAGCGCCGCCATCCGTGAATTGATCGAGCGCGAACGCATCAATGCGACGTCGGTCATGGTGGCGTCACCGCACTTCAACGGCGAAGAGGCTGCCGCGCTCGACACACTCAATTCAGGCAAGAAACGCGCGGCTATCGGCTTGCACGTCACGCTGACCGCGCCGTTCAGTCCGTTGAGCCCGAATTTTGCGCCGCTGCGCAAAGGCCGGTTCCTGTCCCTCAACGACGTTTTGCGGGCGGCAATCGCACGCCGCCTGCATTCCGAAGTGCTGGTGATTGAGATCGCCGCACAGCTGCGGACTTTTATCGGCATGTTCGGCCGCCCGCCCGATTTCGTGGACGGCCATCAGCATGTGCATCTGTTTCCGCAAATCCGTGACGCTTTTCTCGAGGTGGTTGCACAGGGAGCGCCAAACGCCTGGGTAAGACAGTGCGGCCGCCGACACACGCGCGGACACACACTTGACCGTAAGGCCTTGGTGCTTGACGTCTTGAGCGTGGCTTTTCGTCGCAAGGCCAGGCGCCGGGGAATTGCCTTCGACCCGGCTTTTGCCGGCACCTACGCTTTTCACGCAAAAACGAAATTTTCCGAGATCTTTCCCCGGTTCCTGCCGGGCCTGCCAGATGGGGCCCTGATCATGTGTCATCCGGGTTTCGTCGACGCCGAGCTGGAAGCGCTCGATTCCCTGACGACCCTGCGTGAGCAGGAATTCGCCTACTTCAGTTCCAATGCTTTTCCGCACGTGTTGGCCGAGCAAGGTTTCACCCTTGCATCCCCCTCTGGCGAAAACGCCAGCGCCGCCTAGATAGGGCGCCAACAGTCCTGGGAGGACACCATGACCCCGCAAGAACGCCAGATGGTTGACGATCTGTTCGACCGGCTCGCGCGCCTGGAAACGGCTCCGCGCGACGCAGCGGCCGAACGCGCAATCGCGGACGGCCTCGCCCGCTCACCGAACGCGATTTATCCGCTCGTCCAGACGGTGCTGGTGCAGGATGAGGCGCTCAAGCGCGCGGACGCCCGCATCCGTGAACTCACCGGCGAGAATGCCGGCGAACCTGCAAGCGGCGGCTTTCTCGATAGCATGCGCGACGCGCTGACGGGCCGTGCAACGGCGACATCCGTGCCACGCGTGCGTCCGAATGCGTCAACCGAACCAGACCCGCGCTGGAACAGCGGCGGTGCTCTTGCCACAACAGCTGCAGCGCCGTCACCGGGCGCGCCCGGTGGCTCGTTCCTCGGCACCGCTGCAGCATCGGCCGCCGGAATGATTGGCGGCGCGCTGCTTCTCAATTCGATAAGTTCGATGTTCGGTCATCATGGCGGCGGCAGCGCTTTCGCGGGGGTGCCCCAGACCGATTCACCATGGAGCAAAGATGCCTCCGGCAGCGATCTCGCACGTGACGCAGGCCTGAATGATGTCGGACGCAGCGCGCGCAATGACACGCAGCCGGCCGGGCTCTTTGGCGATAACGACTCCGATGATGAGTCCGACTTTGGTGATGACGACGTCGACAGTGACACCGGCGGAGATTTCGGCGGCGGCGACGACAGCGCTTGAGTCGGCCTACAACACCACGACCTTGGTGCCGACCTTCACACGATCGTAAAGATCGATGACATCCGCATTGCGCATGCGGATGCAGCCGGACGACACGTTTTGACCGATCGTCCAGGGCTCGTTCGAGCCGTGGATTCGGTACAGCGTCGAGCCGAGATACATCGCGCGTGCGCCCAGGGGATTGTTCGGACCGCCGGCCACGAAATGCGGCAGATACGGCTGCCGCCTGACCATCTCATCGGGCGGAGTCCAGTCCGGCCATTCTTTCTTCGCCGACACCGAATGACGGCCTGACCACGTAAAGCCCGGGCGGCCGACGCCAATGCCGTAACGAATCGCGCGCCCTTCGGGCTCGACCAGATAAAGAAAGTGGTTCGGCGTATCGATGACGATAGTGCCCGGCGCCTCCCTTCCGTCATACGCCACGTCCTGGCGCATGAAGCGCGGGTCCATCCGGCCCTCGGAGCGGTCGACGGGAGCGTAAGACGTCTGCCGGTCTTCCTCGTTGCGATAATAGTCCTGGCGCGGTGGCGGACCGAACCATTGCTGCGATCTTTGCCGGTACTGCTGGTTCGAATCGCCAAACAGGAATTCGATGAAGCCGCCGCCGAAATTGCCCTGCGGCCGCTGCGACTGGGCCAACGCCACCGGCGCATCCTCGACAGGCTCGGGAGGTGCGGCAAATATCGACTGCGCAAATGCGGGATCCGATAGAGAGACTATTGCGAGACCGAGCAGGAACGAGCACCGCATCGACATACCTTCCAGTTTCATTCGTGTTTTCGAGTAAAAGCCGAAAGGCACACCGATTGGTAAATCGGCGTAAACCACGATTCGACATGGTAAACGCCCGGTTTCCGGGCGATTTCCAGTCAGTCTCCTATTGCCCCCGCAACCCAGCGTTAATGCAGTCTCGCTAAGACCATCGCCGTCATTGCGTGGGGCGTCAGGCGTGCAGCGCAAAGTATTTCGCGTCGAGGAGTTGGCCGGAGGCGGTCGCGCTGCGAGCGCGGACGGACAGCACGACCACGGGCTGGGTGATGATGCGGGCGATTCGCATTCCCGGCCTGCGGCCGAATCGATGATGGCGCACGAGCTCTCAGCCATCCATTCGGCCATCGCGCGCAACATCCAGGAACTTTCAGTGCTCATCAACGACGGGAATGACCGGCGAATGGCGCGCGCGGCCGGCGAACTCGGCGCCGCCATCGAGGGCATGGAAAAGGCCACACAGAAAATTCTTGCGTCGGCTGAGGTCATCGACGATTGCGCACGCGCCCTCGCCGCGGCATTGAGCGATGATTACCACCATGGTCTGGCAGAAGACGTGCAGGACCATGTGGTCGGCATCTACGAAGCTTGCAATTTTCAGGATCTCGCCGGCCAGCGGATCGGCAAGGTGATCACGCTGTTGATCATGATCGAGGAGAGACTGGCCGCCATGATCGCACGCAATAGCGGCACGGGCGCCCAACCCGGCGAAGCGACCAGGCCTACCGGCCTTATCAACGGACCCCGGCTCGACGGCGCTGACGGCCACGCCAGCCAACGTGATATCGACGCGATGTTTGCCTAGGCCGGCCGACGGATCACGGTAAAACAGATCAGCGCAATGGACGCAAAACCGGCGGCAAGCGCCAGCGCCGCCGGATCAGACGCGCGTTCGACGACGAACGCCATCACCAGCGGCGCGGCTGATTGCATCACCAAAAATGGCGCAGCAAGACGGCCCATCAAACGGCCGTAACCGGACGCACCGAACAGCGCGAGCGGGACCGCGCCGCGGGTAATCGTGACGAGGCCATTGGCGCCCCCGAACATCAGCGCGAAGGCCGCCGCGGTGCCCGTCGATACGCCCAGCAGCGCTAGCATGACGAAGGCACACAACAGACTGCTCAAGGCAAAACGGACCACCCACAGCGGATGCAGATTGCGGCCAAAGGTGAATTCGATCAGCCGTGCGCCGACCTGGGCCGGCCCAAACAATGCGCCAATCCACACCACCGTCCCGGCATCGATGCCGGTACGCCCGAAAATCGCCAGCAGGTGGGCTGAGAGGCCGGAAGGAACGAAAGCGTACGATGCGAATGCGGACGCCACCAGGATGAATGGCAAGCCGTGCGGCGGCAGCGTCTTGACCGGCTCCTTTTGCCCGTCCGGCAGCGGCACATCGGCCTCGAAGCGGCTGCGCGGCAGCGCAAACGCATGAAGAGGCGCTGCAACACAGGCGAGAAGCGCCGCATAGACAAGATAAGTGCCGGTCCAGCCAACACGCTCAATGAGCAAATGGGTGACTGGCCAGCTCACGGTCGACGCGAAGCCGCCGGCAAGCGTCAGCGCGGTAATCGGCCGGCGCGCACCGAGCCCGAATATTCGGCCCAGGGTGGCGAACGCAGAATCATAAAGGTTTGCGGCCATGGCGACGCCGAGAACCATCCAGACAGCGTAGTAGGCGGCCGGATGGCTCGCACGCACGATCAGAAACAGACCAAGCGCGCCAATCAGCGAGCCGATGGTCATAACAACATGCCCACCGAGACGATCGATCGATCGCCCGACGTAAGGCGCAACCAGTCCCGCGACCAGGAGCCCGATAGAGAATCCACCCATGGTGAAGGAGATCGACCAGCCGCGTTCGGCCGCGATCAACGGCACGATCAGAACCGGGGTGTAAAAGATCGTGCCCCACGACAGGATCTGGGTGAGCCCGAGCACCGGCACCGCGCGCCAGGGACCTTCAATGAAGTCACGGCGAGCGATCATGGTGCAGCCGTTGCGAATGACGATGCCCGTACCTCTAGCATGCCGGCGCGATTGCGCTCATGCGTGCCGGGACGAGCGAATCGTCATTGCGGCTTTGGTGGCGGCGCTGTTCTCGGCTTGGGTTTTGGCTTGGCCGCAACCGGCCTGGCGCCCTCCCCGCCGCAGCGGACATAGACCATGGTGCCGTAGCGACCTTGAACTTCCGAATCCATCCAGCGCAGGATCAGTATGCGGCCATTGAAGGAAACGACTTCCCGATCCTGAGCACCGCCCGGTTCGCCATCGGCCGGACCGATGAAGGTCTTCCCGCCGGGACCGCCTCTCAAGCGCAGCTCGGTTGGCGTCGCCTCATCGGCAAGGTGCATCATGACGCCGCCGCTGGGACCAAGCGTGATCACGTAAGGCTGTTTGCACTGCCCGGCGGCCGCAGCCTCTGTGCGCGCACGATCCTCGTCCTTGTGGTAGGCGGCCAGCCCCCAGCGTCCGACGATATCCTGCGGCGGGAAAGCTGGCGGCAGCGCGGGTCCGCCTGACGGCGCAGCCGGCTGCTCGAGTGTCGGCCCGGTCGCGCAACCGGACAGCCCAAGCGCGAAGATCCCGATAATGAAAACAGCTGACAATGAGGGACGATTTGAGTAGCTCATTCCGGCTCCTGAGCGTAGCAGGTTCACGACTTTGGAGTGCATCAAAGGACAGCGCAAGCGCACTTTGGGGAAGCCCGTCGGGATTTGGCGGATCACTTGCCTTGACACCCGGACGCAGAGGCAATATTTCCCGGGCAGCGATTGGCACTCTTTTCTTGCGAGTGCTAAATAACTGAAAAATCGAAACTTTTTGTTCACGAACGCGCGCTAGCGCATGAGGAAGACCATGGCCAAGACTAAATTCCGTCCCCTGCACGACCGCGTGGTCGTGCGCCGCATCAGTGCCGAAGAGAAGACCAAAGGCGGCATCATCATTCCCGATACCGCTCAGGAAAAGCCGCAGGAAGGCGAGGTCATCGCTGTTGGGCCTGGCGGCCGTGACGAGAGCGGCAAGCTTATTCCCATCGACGTGAAACCCGGAAGCCGCGTGCTGTTCGGCAAGTGGTCGGGCACCGAGGTCAAGCTGGATGGCGAGGAACTCCTGATCATGAAGGAGTCCGACATCATGGGCGTCATCGCCTGACATCTCATCAGAATTCAACGGAGTAGTTTGAAATGGCTGCCAAAGAAGTAAAATTTTCCGGCGACGCGCGCGATCGTATGCTCCGCGGCGTCGACATCCTTGCCAACGCGGTGAAAGTGACGCTCGGCCCGAAGGGCCGCAACGTCGTGCTCGATAAGTCATTCGGCGCGCCACGCATCACCAAAGACGGTGTGACGGTCGCAAAGGAAATCGAGCTGGAAGACAAGTTCGAGAACATGGGCGCGCAGATGGTTCGTGAAGTTGCCCAGAAGACCAATGATCTGGCTGGCGACGGCACAACAACTGCAACGGTGCTGGCGCAGGCAATCGTGAAGGAAGGCGCCAAGTCGGTTGCCGCCGGCATGAACCCGATGGATCTCAAGCGCGGCATCGACATCGCGGTCACCGCCGTGGTCAAGGACATCGAGAAGCGCGCCAAGAAAGTGAGCTCCTCGGCGGAAGTCGCCCAGGTTGGCACCGTCTCATCGAACGGCGACGCCACCATCGGCAGCATGATCGCCAAGGCAATGCAAAAGGTCGGCAACGAGGGCGTCATCACCGTCGAGGAAGCCAAGGCGATGGAGACCGAGGTCGAAATCGTCGAGGGCATGCAGTTCGACCGCGGCTATATC
>DASSIJ010000177.1:0-15303 GCA_035692045.1 Pseudolabrys sp.
CCCCGGTGCTGCCCGACGGATCCTGCAGTCAACAGGCAAAAAAATTCGCGCAGAAATTCTGAATCAAAGTCAAAGAGTTAATGGCGCGCCGGAAGGGATTCGAACCCCTGACCCCCAGATTCGAAGTCTGGTGCTCTATCCAGCTGAGCTACCGGCGCCACATCAACGCAACATTTGCCCGGCAGCGGTATTTCCCGTCAAGTACCCGAGAACAATGGCCGTCAACAAGCCATTGCCAGACAAATAACCCGCTGCATTCGAACCCGACACGCCAGCTGCCGCCCCTCCGGCCGCGAACAGGTTGGGAAATTTTGTTCCATTGTTGTGCCTGACTCGACCGCTTGAGTCGACCGCAAGCCCGCCTTGCGTATGGAACAGAGCCCCTGTCACCTTAACCGCATGGTACGGCGGCTTGCATGACTGTTCCGCAAGAAATTCGCGGCCATAGCGATCACGGCCGCCGGCCAATTTCAGGCTTTCAACTTCCCTCCATTCGGTAGCAAAAGTTGCGGCGGGAACGTGCATGGCCGCTGCGAGTCCGGCGACCGTATCGCGGGTCAGAATTGCACCGGCACGTTCGGCGTCACGGAAATCCTCGAACTGACGCGCCACAGTGGCGATTCGCTCGTCGAATACGTCCCAAACAAATCCACCTGGCTGTCGCAGCACTTCGGCGGCCTGCTCTGAGTAGCCGCGCGTTTCGTCGCTGAATCGGCAGCCGTCGCAATTGATCTGGATGCCGCCCTGCATGATGACCGCCCAACTGATCAGGATATTGTGCGGCGTCGCCACCGAGCCGTGGCCCTGATAGCTGCCGAGATGCAAAAGCGCGGCGCCGAGCTTGTCGCCCCAAACAACAGCGTCGCCACGATTTCCGGGATGGCCGAAATAGAGCGTGTCGGCCATTTTCGGAATATACCGACGCACAAGGTCCGGATTTCCGCCGAAGCCGTTGCAGGCGAGAATTAAGGCATCACATCCCACCAGCTCGCGTGTGCCATCACGGTGCATGATGTCGACGCCACGGATGCGGCCGTCGGGCTCGGCGAAAAGGCGCTCGACGGCACGTTGCGTCAGAATCACGATGTCATTCGCCTCGGCGGCGGTGCGCAGCCGATCAATGAGTTCCTGGCCCGTGCGACTCGGCAAACCGTGCATGCGCAAGGCCGAATGACCCGGGTAGGTGAAATTATCGACGAGGTCGAAGGGTAGCTTGTGCCGGTCCGCCAGCCATTCGACCAGTGGCCCTGCCCCGCGCGTAACAGCCTCAACAACCGCAGGATCCGCCTCGCCGTTCGCTTTCCGCTGGATATCGGCGGCGAAACGTTGCGGACTATCGTCGATTCCCCTCGTGCGTTGAAATCGCGTTCCCGCAGCGGGAATCAGGCCTGCCGAGAGTGCCGTCGATCCTGCCGGCACCGCGCCGCGCTCAATGACGATCGCGTCGACGCCGGCTTCCTTTGCCGCAAGCGCGGCACACAATCCGGCCGCGCCGGCCCCGACAATGAGCAAAGGCAGTTGCGTTTCGAATTCCGCGGTGGGTGCACCGATGACCACACTCATGGCTTACCGAGCTCGCGCAACGCGGCGGACAAAGAAGAAATTCATCGCGTTCGAATGGCTTCCGACCTCCGGAGATATTTGCCGCGAGCCGGCCCGACAACATTCCCGTTGTCAAAGACAAGAGCGCCTCGCAAAAAAGTACTCTTCACCCGGCCGCGGAGTTCGATGCCTTCGAAGGGTGAGTAGCCTTGCTCGGATTCGGATTCGGCGGCGCGCACCACGAAGCTTTCATGCGGATCGACGATCGCAATATCAGCGTCATAGCCTGGAGCGATGTCCCCCTTGCTCGGCAGCCCGAAGCGCTGCGCCGGTTTCCAGCTCAAAAGCTCGGCCATGTGATTGTAGGACATCCCACGCTTGCTGCCTTCGCTCAGAACGCCTGACAGCAGATATTCAGTGCCGCCAAATCCCGATTTGGCCAGCCAGATGTTGGTTGGATCGTCCTTTGACCACTTCTGCTCGGCCGAGCAGCAGGCATGATCGCTGACAATCCAGTCGATCTTGCGGTCGAGCACGGCCTGCCACAGCGCTTCAACGTCCGCGCGGGGGCGGATTGGCGGATTGACCTTGGCATGCACCGCGCATTCGCAGTCGGTATCGAGCAGAAGATGGCCGACTGTCACTTCGCGGCGGAACGCAATATGCGGAAAAACCTGCTGCATGGTCCACGCGGCATCCACCGCCTTGCGTGAGCTCAGATGCAGCAGATTGATGTTCAGGCAATTTGTTTCATTCGCCAGATAGGAAGCGATCCAGATCGCGAGACCCTCGGAATGCGGCGGGCGCGCGGCGCTGTAGGCATGCAAGCCGGTCAGCTTGCCTTCGCGTTCCACAATCTTTGTATACGCATTGAGAATTTCCGCGAGTTCGCAGTGCAGACTCACACTGATGTGGGGAGCGTGACCGGGGAATTTTTCCATCAGGCGCTGTGCAGAACGCATAATGAACTCGAAATGCGCGATGTCGTAACGCTCGTCGGGACCGATCATCAAAAAATCATTTTGCTGGGACGAACGGCCGTGCAGCCCGTAACCGCCATAAAACATGAAGATCTTGAACGAGGTCACCCCATGGTCCGTGACCAGCTGCTCCATTTCATCGATGTGCCCGGCCTCGATCGGCGCAATGTGGAAACCGTAGTCGACCCAGAATCGTCCGTCCGCCTGCTTGAAAACTTCGGGCATGAACTCGCGATAAGGGCCACCCCGGTTGAGGTAGTAATGGCCGGTCCGCAGATAATTCAGGCTTGAGGTGACGCCGCCCATTGCGGCGGCCTTGCTCTCCGAAACAGCGTCCTCGGCGAGCGGCGCATAGATGCCGATATGCATATGCGCATCGACGCAACCAGGAAATGCCAGACGGTTCTTCGCATCGACGATTGTCTTGCCTTGGTCTGCCTGAATGTCCGGCTCAAGCCGGACGATCTTTCCATCCTTGATCGCAATATCGAGGCAATCAACGGAGGTTTTGTTCGGGCGAACAACGCGGGCGTTCTTGATGACAGTATCGAAAGGCTTGTCCATACGAGACATTTCCCTGGCTTACTCGCGGCCTTTAATTCGGCGTCGCTCCGGATGATTTGACGAGCGGCGCCCAGCGGTCGATGTCTTCGCGCACAAAAGCCGCGAATTCCTTGGGCGTGTTGCCCACGCTTGTGGCGCCTTCATTTTTCAGCTGTTCGCGCAGTTTCGGCTCTGCGAGAGCGCCAACGATGACCGCATTGAGTTTCTCGGTGATCGCATCGGGAAGGTTGGCCGGCGCGAACACGCCGAACCATGCGCTGGACTCAAATCCGGGCACGGTCTCTCCGATCGCTGGCAGCTCCGGGAATAACGGCTGCCGCGGTACGCTCGTGACACCATAGGCGCGCAATTTCCCCGCGCGGACCTGCTCGGCACCTGTGACCAGGCTGATGAACATGAGATCGATCTGTCCGCCCAGGAGATCGGTGAGTGCCGGCGCAGTGCCTTTGTACGGAACATTGAGGAGGTCGATGTCCGTCATCTGCTTGAGTTTCTCTCCGGCGAGATGAAGTGATGAGCCGATGCCGCCGATGCCAATTGTCAGTGTGTGTGGTTTTGCCCGGGCCAGTTCGATCAGCGCCTTGAGATCCTTTGCGGGCAGATCGGAACGTCCCACCAGCAGGCTCGTCACCCTCGCCACCATGGTGATCGCGGTGAAATCGGCGACGGGGTCGTAGGGCAAGGCTGGATAAAGCGTCGCGTTGATCGTGTGACTGCTGAAGCTCACCAGCAGCGTATATCCGTCGGGCGTCGACTTGGCGACCGCGGCAGCAGCCAGATTGCCGCCGGCGCCTGGCCGGTTTTCAACCAGAACAGGCTGCTTCAGGGCGGCCGCCATCGGCTCAGAAATGGCGCGCGCGATGGTATCCGTGGTGCCGCCGGCCGGCGCGCCCACCAACAATTTGATCGGCCGCGCCGGATACTCCTCGGCGTGGGACGCCTGCGTCAGCGACAAGGAAAGAATCGCAATGGCAGCGAAGAGACGAAGACGATTACTCACGTGCTGCGGCCTTTCTTGCTGTCCGGCGCCGCCGCTTCATATTTTTTGCCGAGTTCGATCAATTCCGGTGTCCCGATGATGTCGTTGAGAGCCGCAAAGTCATACATGCGTTCACTGAACGGTTCGGTTGTGCCAAGCGCGGCAAGCGAAGCGTAAAATTCGGTTGCCGTACGCGCCAATGCGCGGACGATGCCCCCGGGGAAAATGACGAGCGAAAAGCCGAGCGCCTGCAGATCCGCCGCCGAGAGCGGGGGCGTCTTGCCGCCCTCGACCATGTTCGCCATGAGCGGCACGCCATTGACCGCGGGTGGAATGCGCTGGAGCTCGGCGCGCGTTTTCGGCGCTTCAACAAACAAAATGTCGGCGCCCGCATCGCGGTAACTTACGGCGCGTGCAATAGCGCGCTCGAAACCCTCGACGGCGATTGCGTCGGTCCGGGCGATCACCAAAGTTTCGCGCGAGTGCCGCGCGTCGAGAGCGGCCTTGATCTTGCCAACCATTTCCTCCGCCGGGACCAGCGCCTTGTTGTCGAGATGGCCGCATCGCTTGGGAAATGCCTGATCTTCGAGCTGAATCGCGTTCGCCCCCGCGCGCTCGAACAGGCGGACCGTGCGGCGGACGTTCAGCGCGTTGCCGTAGCCGGTATCGGCATCGACGACGAGATGGGCGCCGACACGATCGCGGATCATGGCGGTGGTGTCGACGACTTCGCTCATGGCGACGAGACCGATGTCGGGGCGTCCGAGACGGGTGTAAGCAATGGCCGCCCCCGACACATAGAGTGTCGAAAACCCGGCCTGCTCGGCGAGGTGCGCGGTGAGCGCATCGAAAACTCCCGGCGCCACCACGATAGGCTTGCGCGCCAGTCGCGTCCGAAGGTTTGCCGCATCCGTCATGGTCATAGTCCGAGATAGGCGCGTTTAAGATTCGGGTCGTTACGGAGATGATCTGACGCCCCGTTCAGCACCACGCTGCCGTTTTCGAGGATATAGGCCCGATGGGCGACTTCAAGGCTCTGCACCACGTTCTGCTCGACCAGCAGAAGGGCGATGCCTTGCCCGTTGATGCGCTGGATCAAGGCAAAGAGCTCTTCGACGAGGAGCGGTGAAAGACCCAGGGAAGGTTCGTCGAGAATGAGCAGAATTGGCTCGGCCATAAGGCCGCGGCCAATTGCCAGCATTTGCTGCTCACCGCCCGAGAGGGTGCCGGCAAGCTGCGATTGTCGCTCGGCAAGACGCGGGAAAATGCCGAATACACGCTCGCGATTCTGCCGCCGGTGATTGCGTGCGCGCCGGTAGCCCCCGAGATCGAGATTGTCCTTAACGCTCAGATTGGGAAAGACGCGGCGCCCTTCCGGCACATGAATGAGTCCACGTGAGACGATGCGTGCCGGATTTTCCTGATCGATCGTATCCCCGGCGAAGCGGATGGAGCCTTTCCTTGCGCGCAGCACGCCAGAGATCACGCGGTTGAGCGTCGATTTTCCGGCTCCATTGGAACCGAGCACGGCGACGATTTCGCGCGCATCCACCGCAAGGTCGACGCCCCGTAGCACCTCGGTCTCGCCGTAGCCGGCGTGCAGGTCGCTAATGGCGAGCAAGGGGCTACCGTCCATGCGACGTCCCTAGCTTTGCCGCAGCGCCGTGGCCGAGGTAGGCCTCGACGACGACGGGGTCTGCAACGACCTGCGCCGGCGGACCCTGAGCGATAATGCGGCCTTCGGCCAGCACGAACACGTGTTCGGCCAGGCTCATCACCGCCTGCATCACATGCTCGATCATCAGGATGGTGATGCCACGTCGGCACAGGTCACGAATAAGCGGGACGATATCGCGGATCTCGGATGGGTTCAGTCCCGCCAGAACCTCGTCCAGCAGCAACACCTTTGGTCCGGTTGCGAGCGCGCGCGCAAGTTCGAGCCGCTTGCGCCCGGCGACAGTCAACGTGTCAGCCGGCCGATTGAGAAAATCGCCCAGCCCCACATCGTGGCCGATCTGATCGGCGACAGCGAGTGCTGCGCTGCGTGTGCGGTGGTGAAGATGGGCACCGACCAGAATGTTCTCGCGCACCGACAGGCCGACGAAGGGCTGCACGATCTGGAAGGTTCGTGCGATGCCGCGCCGTGCGAGGCGATGCGGCGGTTCGCCGGTAATGTCCTCGCCGGCATAGCGGACGGCGCCGCCGCTCGCCTTGATGAATCCGGAGATGATCGAAAAGAGCGTGGTCTTGCCGGCACCGTTGGGACCGATGAGCGCGGTGACATGTCCTTCAGAGGCTGTGAGCGACGCGGCATTGACGGCGAGCAACCCGCCGAAACGACACGTGACGCGTTCGACCGCGAGCAAAGGCTCAGCCATGGCGTGCCTCCCCGGCCGAAGGGGCGGCTGGCCTGGAGCGGCGCATCAACACCTTGCGCGCCTGCGTGAGGCCGCCGATCAAGCCACGCGGCGTGAACCAGATCACCAGCACCAGCACGCAGCCATATATAATGAGATCGAGGCCGGGAGCATCACCCGTCAGAAGCTTTGCGGCCTCGCCCAACGACTTCACAACCAGAGCACCGAGCAGCGGACCGAACACGGTGCCGACACCGCCGATGATCGGCGTCAGCAGCGCCTGGATCGAGATCCAGGTGCCATAGGCAATTCCGGAATCCACGAAAAGAAAATATTGCGCGTAGAAGCATCCGGCGGCGGCGGTCATGGCGGCCGAAATAACCATCGCCGCCAGCTTGACGCCGTTTACATTGACGCCCAGCGCCTTTGCCGCATCTTCGTTCTCGCGCACCGCGACCAGCCATATTCCGAACCGTGAGCGTTCGATCAGTTGCGCTGTCACAAGAGAAACTCCGACCAGCGCAAGGATGATCCAATAAAACGCAGCGCGGCTTTGAAACTGGAGATTCCCGATGCCCAGGTCGAGCCTGATCAAAGTGCCCACGCCGGCGCCCGTGATCGGGGCAACGCTTGCGATGATGCGCAGCACTTCCGCAAACGCGAGTGTGACCAATGCAAAGTAAGAGCCGCGCAGGCCGGAACGAAATGTGAGCGCGCCGAGCACGGCGCCAAGCGCGGCACCGGCCGCAATGCCGGCGGCAAAGCCAATCCATGCGTTGACGCCGTAGCGCACCTGCAGGATCGCGGTGATGTAGGCGCCCGTGCCGAAGAAGGCTGCGTGGCCAAAGGAATATTGACCGCCATAGCCGCCAAGAATGTTCCATCCCTGTCCGGCCAGCGCGATCATCAACGCTACGACGAGGAAATTGAGCGTGACGTTTGAATGCACGACAAGCGGGACTGCGGCCAGGACGGCCAGAACCGCTGCGGTTGGGATCAGCGCCTTCAAGCGCGCGCCCCGAACAGGCCGCTTGGCCGCACCAGCAGCACGACAATAAAAATAAGAAAAATGCCGATCTGACCGAGAGATTCGCCGAGGAACAGGCCGGACAGGCTTTCTGCCACGCCGATGAGCAGAGCGCCGACGAGCGCGCCCGGAACCGAGCCCATGCCGCCGAGCACGACGATGGTGAAGGCCACCAGCACGAAGGCGTCGCCCACGGTCGGGTTGACGTAATAGCTCGGGATCAGCAGGCAAGCCGCGATGGCGACGCAGGCGGTGCCGAGGCCAAAGGTGACGGCATAGACATGCGCGACGTCAATGCCCGCCAGTTCGGCGCCGAGTTTCTCTTTCGCGACGGCGCGTATCGCCCGGCCGGTGTCGGTGAATGTCATAATGAGCCAGAGCACGAGTGCGACCGCGAACGCGGCAACAAAGCCGACCACGCGCGAGACAGCCAGAAATGTCGACCCGATATCAATCGTCTGGAACGCATAAGGCACGTCGATAGTCCGCGTGTCGGCGCGGAACACGTAGAGCAGTGTATTTTCGATGATCACGGCGATGCCGAGAGTCACCAGCAGCATGTTGCGCTCGTCGCCATGTGAAGCGGGACCAATGATGAAGCGTTGCAAGCCATAGCCGAGAGCGAAAAATAAGGGCGCGAGCGCGACGACGGCGACATAAGGATCAAGGCCCAACAGACGAAAGGCGAAAAAGGCGGCGAACAAGGCCGCGCTCAACAGCGCGCCATGCGCGAAATTGATAATGTGGAGCACGCCGTAGATCAGCGTCAGCCCAAGGGCAACGAGTGCATAGATTGCGCCGATCAACAGGCCGTTGAGGATCGCAGGGATCAGGATGGTGGGCGACAGCACGATACTTTGAGAGCCATGGTTGCGGGCGGCGTCTTCGGTGTCCCGCCCGCAACTCTATGACACTTACGCCGGCCTCGGAAACACCGGCTTCGCGTTCGCGAAGGCGGACGGCAAGACCACCTTGATGTCATTGTCGAGCACCTGCGTATTGACTGGCGCGGCCCCCTCGTTCTGACCATTGACGAACTTGGTCGGGCCGTAAGGCATCAGGTGGCCTGCGAAGGTTGAACTCGCCAGCGCAGCGGTGAGCTTGGCGCGGTCGGCCGAGGCCGCGCGCTCAAACGCATCGGCGATCAGATAGACGCAGCTGTAGTTCATATAAACCTCGTAGGTGAAGAACTGGTCCTTGCTCTCGACCTTCTTCTTCAGCGCCTGCGCCTTGTCGTTACGCGGATCAAACCAGTGATTGCAATCCATGATGTATCGGGCCGCGTCCGGGAATTCCTTGACGAACTTGTAAGACGAGGCCGCGCCGCCAAGCACCGAATAGATACCTTTCGGCTTGACCTGCTGCTGCTGCATCGTGCGGGCAAGCAAGACATATTCATTGTAGTAGTTCGCCGGAATAACGAGATCCGGGTTCTGCGCCTTGATCTTGAGGACCACGTTGTTGAAGTCGCGCGTCGGCGTCGGATGCGGGATCGTTTCAAGAATCTCAAAGCCCTGCTGCGGGAGTTGTGCATTGAGCAATTTGGCGAGGCCGGAGCCGAACAACGAGTCCTCGTGCACAATCATGACGGTCTTGGCGGGCTTGCCGGCCTGGTCGTTGATCACAGCAAGATTGGCCAGAGCGGTTTTGGAGATGACGCCGAAGCCCGGGCCAAACCGAAATGTGTTTTTCAGTCCGCGGGTGACGATGCTGTCGGCAACCCCGACGTCGACCACATAGGGCAATTCATAGCGCGCCGCCGCCTGTGTGGTAGCGAGGCAGATGTTGCTGGCATAGCCACCGACAATGCAGGCAACCTCGGCAGAATTCATTTTTTCGACCTCCGCGGTCCCACCATCGGGGGTCGACTGTGCGTCGCCGAGCACTGCGTCGATCTTGCCCAAACCCTTGATGCCGCCGGCAGCATTGATCTCCTCGATCGCCAGGGTTGCGCCCAGCCGGCCCTGCTGACCGGAGTAGGACAGCGCGCCAGTGACCGGATGCAGCACGCCCAGTTTCACGGACGCCCCTTGCGCCCGTAGCACGGAAGGCATCGCGACGCTGCCGATTGCCGCAGCCGCGACGCCGGATGTCGTCGTGGCGAGGAACCGGCGGCGGCTGAGCGGATTCTCTTGGTTCGGCATGATGACTTCCCTCCCGATCTCGCTTTACGGTTCGCGTCGCGGCCCTGCCGTTCAAGGCCCTTGAACCTGGCTTTACAATATTGCGGACCCTCGACAAGCTCGCAACCGCTAAAGCAGGCCCGACCGGACATGAGCGAGCCCCAGACCCTGATCGACAAGCTATGGTCGGCGCATGAAATTGTGCGCCGCGACGACGGCGCCGCTTTGCTTTGGGTCGATCGTCATTATGTGCATGAGGGCTCGTTCCACGCTTTCAGCCAGATGAAAACGCGCGGGCGCGCTGTCGCTGAACCGCAGCTCACCTTCGGTGTCGCCGACCACTATGTGCCAACGCGCGGCCGCGGAAATGACATTGCCAATCCCGAGATCGCCGCGATGGTGCGAAATTTTGAAGCCAATGCGGCGGAAAATCACATCACGCTGTTTGGCCTGCGCGATCCGCGTCAGGGCATTGTGCATGTGGTCGGCCCCGAACAGGGCCTGACTTTGCCCGGACTGTTGATTGTCTGCGGCGACAGTCACACCTCCACTCACGGCGCCTTTGGCGCATATGCATTCGGAATTGGCGCGTCGGAAGTCGCTCATGTGCTGATGACGCAGACACTCTGGCAGAAGCGGCCAAAACGCATGCGCATCGTCGTCGACGGAACGACGGCTCCCGGCATTGCGTCCAAGGATATCGCACTCGCCACGATCGCGCACATCGGCGCCGACGGCGCGCAGGGCCACGCCATCGAGTTTGCCGGCAAGGCAATACGCGCGCTCACGATGGAAGGCCGCATGACGCTCTGCAACATGTCGATCGAAGCGGGCGGACGCTGCGGCGTCGTCGCGCCAGACGCAACCACCTTCGCCTATCTCAATGCCCGCCCCTATGTCCCGAAGGGCGCAGATTTCGACCGGGCGGTCGAGGCATGGTCGAAACTTGCGTCCGATGACGACGCCGTTTTTGACCGCGAAGTTACGCTTGATGCCAGCGCGATCGTGCCGATCGTTACGTGGGGCACGACACCGGACGATGCCTTGCCTGTTGACGCCCGGGCGCCCGACCCTTCCCGCGAGACTGATTCCACGCGTGCGAATTATGTTCGCGAAGCGCTCGACTATATGGGCATCGCGCCGGGCACAAAATTGACCGATATCGCGGTCGATCGGGTTTTCATCGGCTCTTGCACCAATGCACGCATCGAGGACCTGCGTGCTGCCGCGGCAGTGCTTGCCGGTCGCGTCAGTAAAGTGCCGGGCCTCGTTTCGCCGGGCTCATCAACCGTAAAACGGCAGGCGGAAGACGAAGGACTCGATCGCATTTTCCGCGACGCTGGACTCGAATGGGCGGATTCCGGTTGCTCGATGTGCGTTGGCATCAACGGCGACCTGGTGCCTCCGGGCGAACGTTGCGCCTCGACCACCAACCGAAACTTCCGCGGCCGTCAGGGTCCGGGCGCGCGCACGCATTTGATGTCGCCGGCCATGGTCGCTGCAGCGGCCGTCAGTGGACATCTTGCCGATGTCCGGCCCCTCCTGGCGGGGCGCAAGCCTTAGGGGCGCATATGGAAAAATTCGTCCGCCTGACCGCCAAAGCGTGCCCGCTGATGATACCAAACCTCAACACGGATCAGATCCTGCCGGCACGCTATCTCAAGTGGCCGCGGTCAAGGGGTCTCGGCGCGGTGGTGTTTCACGACTTCCGTCTTGATGGCGAAGGCCGTCCGCGGGCTGACATCCCACTCAATCAAGACGTCTATCGTGACGCCAGGATCCTGTTGGCCGGACGCAACTTCGGGGGCGGCTCCTCACGCGAAGCGGCCGTATATGCTCTCTATGATCATGGCTTCCGCTGCGTGATCGCACCATCGTTCGGAGATATTTTCGCGCAAAACGCGGTCAAAAACGGATTGTTGACGGCGGTTGCCACGGAGGCAGAGATTGCCAAGCTCGCGGCAGCCATCTCCGCCAATCCCGCACAGACAATCGATGTTGATCTGGAACGGCAGACAATCAGCAGTGGCGCCTGGAATTGCACGTTCATGATTGATCCGGTCAGCCGCAACCAACTGCTGAATGGTTGGGACGATGTCGACCTGACGGACAGCTATCGTGAACAAATCACAGCATTCAGGGCGAAGGACAAGGCCGCCCGACCCTGGGTCACCCCAAAGACAATGTAGAATTGCGGTGTCAGGTCAGCCCGGATTACCGTAGACCCGCGCATGCTCCCGTTCTCCGTCACATACATCAAGTCAATCAGAGGCTGCAGACAAATGCCGTTGCGCTTCGGTGACTGGACGGGACTTGACGCAGCAATGCATGCGCGACTTTCCGCAAGCGCGGCCGATTTTGTGCGCCGGCTTGAGCCGCGACTGAAGGCATTTGCTGAATTTGAAAGTGGAGCAATTCCCGACAGGCACGGAGTCCTCGACGGCATGCCGTATGCAGCAAAGGACATGTTTATGTCCGCCACGCGCATGCCGCATGGAGGGCTCGCCAAGCCACTGCCGATGCCAAACACTCAGCCGGCGACGGTGCTCGACCTCCTCGATGGCGCAGGCGGGCGGCTTGTCGGCTATACCGCGATGACGGAACTCGCCTATGAGCCATCTGGCTACAACGCGACGCATGGGCCTGTCGGCAACCCGTGGAACCTTGACTTCATCGCCGGCGGCTCGTCCTCAGGCTCGGCGGCTGCTGTTGCGAGCGGAGCGGTGGTCGTCGCCCTCGGGTCCGACACCGGCGGCTCTCTACGCATTCCCGCGCATTGTTGTGGCGTTACCGGGTGGAAGCCGACCTACGGCGCTGTACCGGCGGCTGGTGCGATGCCCCTCGCACCGACGCTCGACACGATCGGCATTCTGGCCCGCAGCGCGTCGGACATGGAAATCGCCGCGCGGATCTTGTTCGAGCCACGCAACATCGAACCAATCACAAAGGTTGTTTTCGCCAAAGATGCGCTTGATCTTGCCGAGGGGCCGATTGCCAAAGCGTGCCGGGACGGCATTGAAGCGATCGCCGATTGCGGGGTCGAAATTGACTCCTGCAATGCAGTCACGGCCATTGAAGCAAACGACCTGCACGTTTTTACGATCATGCAGGCGGAGGCTGCGCGCGCGCATCGAACGTTGATGGAAGACGGATCACTGGATCCGGTCCTGGCAAAGCGGCTTGGCAAAGGGCTCACAATCGACGATGCAGTACTTGCAGCCAGCATCTCGGCACGCCCTCAGCTTGCCGCGGACTTCATCGATCGCATCTTCAGGAATGCCGGAGCGATCGTGCTGCCAACGCTTGCAATCCGCACGCCAACAGTCGCTGAATGTGATCCCCGCTCGACGTTATTCAATGCCAAAACGCTCTATCAACTCAGCCGCTGGACACGCTTCGTTAATATGCTGGGCTTTCCGGCGATTGCTATTCCAACCGGATTCGACGATCGCGCCATGCCGGTCGCTTTGCAAATCGTCGGCAAGCCGCAATCTGATCATGCATTGATCGCACTGGCTGCGGCGGTGCAAGAACGCAGCGATTGGCATGCGCGCGTCCCTGCCGCGGTGTGCGATCTGGTGACGGCGTCATATCAGGGATCGCTGTTATGAGAATTTCGCAGCGGATCCCAATGACCAACAATGTGACCCTGGTTACCGGTGCAAGCGGCTTCCTCGGACACGCCGTCATGAAATTGCTCACCCAAAACGGGCACCGCGCGATCGGGCTCGATCCGCGTGCGTCGACAACGACTCAAATCATCGACGACCTCTCCGATCGCTCGAGCCTGAAAAAGTTGCTCGCGCGCGAGAAAGTCACACACATCATCCATGCCGGCGGCGTGTCAGGTCCGATGGTCATGGCGGACGACCCCCTCGGAACGATGACCATCAATGTCGTCGGCAGCCTTAATTTGCTGCGCGCCGCGGTCGAAACTGGGGTCAAAACTTTCGTCTACTGCTCCTCGGTTTCGTCGCTTGGCAATTTTTACGAAAATGAACCTGTCGGCGAAGACTATCCGCTACGCCCGACCTCGGCCTACGGCGCCTCGAAGGCGGCGATGGATACGGTGTTGCGCGGGCTGTGGGGCAAAGTACCAATCGATGTGTGTTCGCTGCGCTACACGGTGATCTATGGCCCCGGACGACAAACCGTTTTCACCGTCGAAAAAATCGTCGGCGCGGCTTTGGCGGGCAAGGTCGCGCAAATTGAGCCGATGACCGACTGGCCTTACATCTTTATCGACGACGCCGCGCAGGCCGCGGTCTCTGCTTGCTTTGCCGAAGGCCGCAAACAGCTCAGTTATTTCATTGCGCATCCTGAAAAGGTGACGCCTGAAGATATCGCAGCCGCTGCGGCAGCGCTCGGCAAGCCGGTTCGCCTCGCGTTTGACAACAGCAAGCCGGTTGCGGCGAGAGGGCCGGTCGATACCGATGCGCCGGCACGCGACTTCGGATTTCGCGCCAGAGTGGGTCACCGGGAAGGCATTCGCCGTATGATCGAAGCGGCACGCTGACGATCAGGTTGCCGGGCGTCGGCGCGGTCGTCATAGTCCCGCCGTTGCGTTTTGTGGAGGGTAGCGACTATGGATTTGAAACTCGCCGGCAAGACCGCCTTGATCACGGGCGGATCCAAAGGGATCGGCCGCGCGGCCGCCGAAATTTTAGCCGGCGAAGGCTGTAACGTCATTATCGTATCGCGCAGCGCGGACGCGCTTGCGGCGACGAAGGCTGCGATCGCCCAGAAGACCAACGTGCGCGTTGACACCGTCGCCGCTGATTTATCCGACAGTGCGAATGTCGACCAGCTCGCTCGCGATTATCCGGATATTGATATCCTGGTGAACAATGCTGGCGCCATTCCTGGTGGCACGTTGCTCAATGTTGACGAGGCGACCTGGCGCAAAGCCTGGGATCTTAAAGTGTTCGGTTACGTCAATATGTGCCGCGCCTTCTATGCGCTAATGCAGAAACGCAAACGCGGCGTTATCGTCAATGTGGTCGGCAACGCGGCTGATACTCATGATCCCGAATATATCTGTGGAGTCGCAGGAAACTCCGCGCTCACCGCGTTCACCCAGTCACTTGGCAGCGTCAGTGCGAAGGACGGCATCCGCGTGGTCGCGGTCAGCCCGGGACCTGTGGCGACTGAACGGCTGGTCGGCCTGATGAAAAAGAAAGCGCTGGACCGCACCGGCAACGCCGACAACTGGAAGGACTTGCTCAAACCCCTGCCGTTTGGTCGCGGCGCTACCGCCGAAGAAATCGGCGCCGCGATCGCGTTCATTGCCTCCGAACGTTCGGCCTATACCAGCGGCTCGGTTGTCACCATCGATGCCGGCTTATCCGCGCGCGCCCAAGCATTCTGAACGAGGAATTCATGCCACATCTGACGACAGACGACGGGATCAAGCTCTATTACGAGGAAACCGGTAAAGGCATCCCCATCGTTTTTATTCACGAATTTGCCGGCGACATCCGTTCTTACGAACAACAAGTTCGTCATTTTTCGAAATATTACCGGTGCATCACTTTTAACGCGCGCGGCTATCCGCCTTCGGATGTGCCAACGGACGGCGAGCGCTATTCGCAAGATCGCGCGCGGGACGACATCCGTTCGGTGCTCGATGCACTTACGATCGAGAAGGCCCACATTGTCGGTCTTTCAATGGGCGGATTTGCGGCTCTTCATTTTGGATTCGCCTATCCCGAACGCTGCCGCTCGATCGTGG
>DASSIJ010000178.1:0-41246 GCA_035692045.1 Pseudolabrys sp.
GTGCCAATTGCCGGTGCCGACAAGGGCGCTTTCGAAGGTTCGGCGACGCTCACCGACGCGCAGGCCGAGGAACTCATGGCCGGCAAGTGGTACGTGAACGTCCATACTGCCGCCAACAAGGGTGGCGAGATCCGCGGCCAAATGACCAAATAGAGTGACCAATAGGAAAACCAGCTAAACGACGAAAATTGCGGGGCTGAAACTCCGGTTTAGCTTCTGATGACGGCCCGCCGGCACCTTGCCGGCGGGATTATCATTCACCGGGCAGAGAAAAGCCGCGAAACAGAGGGTGTTTAGCGATAGCCCTACACCTCAAATTTTCATTGGGCTACGTGGTGGGCTACATCTGGCAAAACTGGTCGCAACTCATAGCGCTACTCGCAGAGTCTGCGTCATCGTTCCCTTTTATCTCGCATATTATCCTCCCTTACCGGTCACCGAACGCCATCTCAGTAGCGCGCAAATAAGTAAACTCGGCGCCGAAGTGGCAAAATAAACCCGCCTATTTCAGAGATTTTTGTTGCGCACGTAGTCGGTGATCGTGAAGCGGAACAGTACGCGCGCGAATTAGCAGATGCATTACGGCGCGTCGGCGTACTTATGGCGCTCGGATGGACAAATGCACCCGACGGACCTGACCAAGTTGGTGTGATTCTAGGGATAAAGGACGCTGGCTTTGTCCCGCCAGAAGTGAGGCAACTACGAAGTGCGCCCAACAGCGTAGGAGTAGAGCTCAAGACAAAGGCCGCGCGTTGAACAGCGAAAACTGAACAAGCCTTACTCAAGCGGTGTGAGTTGCAACCTGCCGCCAGCACTCACGATTTCGTCCTGCAATGTCTCACTAATAAATTTCGCTGCTCTGCGAAACGCTTCGTCTGTGTCACCGCGGAACGAGAAGAGGCGGTTCAAGAGCAGCTGCCTCTGCCGTACATCAACAATTTGAACACTCCCCCACGTGATGAGGGTGCTCATTTTATGGATTCCGCCGTAGATCAGGAGCTGCGCGTCGACATTCCGCGCAGCAGCGACGAGATCATCTGCGCCCATACTCCCTACGGAGCAGGCCGCCTTCGCACAATCGAGGTGGAGAACCTTGTACTTGCCCTCGCCGGCGAGCCGGTCTCGCAGAAGACCGGCGAATGCCTTGACGCGCGCTGCGTGTTCCGCCCGCTGATCCGTGACCTCGCCCGAGGTGTCGCTGTAGTCGAAATCGGCAACCACCACCGGAGTGATCGCTTCTTCGGCGGCGCGGGTCTCAACCGATTGCGCGGCAAATAGAAGCACCGGCCAAATCGCCAGCGCGGCCGCAAGCCTGACAAATGTGCGGCAGCCCATACCGCCTACGACCCAAACATACGGAGTTTCATTTCAAGAGCCTGAGCAAAGCCTGGCCGGCCTTTGTCGTTAGTTCCTTGGAATCCAGCGTTCCATCGCGATCCGGATTGGCCGCGTTGAAACGCTTTTCAACGACAGCAAGGTATTCGTTCTTCGTCAGTGTCCCGTCATGATCGGGATCCGCATCGTTTAGTTCCTTCGCCGACAACCGGCCGCGGAGCTCCCGGCGATCAAGGGTTCCGTCGTGATCACGATCGAGACGATCGAACAACGCAGACGCCGCCCGTTTCGCCTCCTCGAGATCGACCGTGCCGTCGTTGTCAGGATCAAGCCCGTACATCGTACTCCTGCGGGGCTTCGCGAACGCGGACGCCGCAGAGGCACACATGGCGAGCGCAACCGAAGCGCTCAGAACGACTTCTCGCCTGGATTTCATCATCGATTTACCTCTCCTGGTTCTCCTGCTTAGTTTGCTAGGTCGCTCAACGCTTTAGGAGCGCACCTCTTGCTGTCGATTTATGCACTCGGTAGCCTTCGCACCGTGCTCAGGCAATGAGTTGGGGGCATTAGATAGTGGGCGTCACATACCGCGTTTGTAAACTGATGTCAGCTCTGGCCGCCGGAGCCGCCGATTCAGTCCGTTCTGCGGGAAGGCGCTTGTGGTCCACCCTGAGTGGATCCTATTCGATTCGGACGCAGCTGGTCCTTGCCTTGTCCGCGCTCATGGCGATGGCGTCGGTAATTGGCGGAGGCATCACAGTATTCCACGCACGAAAGGCGACCCATATTGAAATAAATGCCGCGATGGAGCTTGCTGAAGCGCTCGTCCGTGATGCCATTCCGTTTGTTCAGCAGAGCAATTCGCCTGAACGCGCACTGGCATCCATCCCTGATCAAGTTGGCTCCGTGCGTCACGTTCGTCTCTCGGTCACTTCAGACACGCACAGCTCGTCCCTACTCCCTGACAAAAGTTATAAAGACTTTCGACAAGGCGAAGCGCGCACGCCAGCACCTGACTGGTTCACCAGACTGATTGCTCCGCCTTTCGAAAGCCGCGAGGTGCCCATCTTCGTCAATGAAAAACAATTAGGCGCAATTGTAATTGCGAGTGAACCCGGTGATGAAATTGCGGAGGTTTGGGAGAATGCAACATCGCTTGCCGGGGTCGCGCTTCTTACCGGCATTATCAGCATCATCGTTTTGTACATCGTTTTTGGTCGCGTACTGGCACCGCTGCGTTCACTTGCCGAGGGCTTGCGTTACCTGGGTCTAAGCGATTACCGCGTGCGACTGCCGCAACCGAAAGCCCGCGAGCTGTCGACCATCGCGCAGCGCTTTAATTCTCTGGCATCAGCGCTGGAAACGATGATGGTGAAGAACAGAAAGCTGAGCACGCGCCTTATCACCGTTCAGGACGACGAGCGTCGACAGACGGCGCTCGACCTTCACGACGAAGTCGGCCCCTATCTCTTTGGCCTCAAGGCGAATGCAACCTCGATCGCCAATAGTTCGAAGGGCAGCGTTGTCGAAATCCGAGCACGCGAAATGCTTGCGATGATTGACGCCCTGCAGTCAATAAACAGACGCGTGCTAGCTCGGCTCCGCCCGATGGCGTTGGGTCAGGTGCCGCTCGGGGAACTCCTCTCCTCGCTCATCGAGGAACGCGGCCGCCAGTTTCCCGACATGTCAATTGCGTATTCTTCTAACGGGCTGTGCAACAGCTACGGCGAATCCATCGACGTGACCGTGTATCGTTGTGTCCAGGAAAGTCTCACCAACGTTATCCGCCACGCCGGAGCGCATCAGGCACGGGTGACTGTGGCGCACGAAAGCGATTGCAATGAGGATCGGCAGACTTTTTCCCGGCTGATCCTCACCATTGCCGATGACGGATGCGGCATCAAATCGCACGCCTCGAAAGGCGTAGGTATCCAGGGCATGCAGGAGCGCGTAGAGGCGCTCGGTGGAAATTGCCAAATCGACGGCGCAACCGATCACGGCACGACTGTGAGGATAGAGATCCCGCTGCCAAGAGGCATTGCGCTGCAAACGTCGGACGCGGGGTCTCAGCGCCATGACCACTAGTGTTCTAATTGTCGACGATCATCCAATTCTGCTTCAAGGCTGCCGGCGCATCCTTGAGGACATTGGCATTGAAACGGTCATCGAGGCGCAAAACATTGCTGCCGGCTACAGGCAGTTTCTCCGGCACGTCCCCGACATGGTCGTCGTCGATCTATCCTTTCAAGGCAACGGTCTTGCGGGCCTTGCACTTGTTGAGCGCATCAAACGGCATAATTCGCAGGCAAGAGTTCTGGTCCTGAGCATGCATAGCGATCCGGTTGTCGTCACGCGGGCCCTGAATGCAGGTGCGACAGGCTACGTGATCAAGGATACGTCGACCGAAGAGCTGGTCAGGGCTATCAACCGGGTGCTGAACGGCCTTCCTTATCTCAGCGACGATCTCGCCAACAAGATTGCTTTTGCGCGCAAAGGATCACTGGCCGACCTGACACCACGCGAATTACAGACACTGGCCCTCCTCGCCGAAGGAAAAACCTACGGTTCAATCGCTGCCGATCTCAACGTGAGCTACAAGACCGTGGTGAATACCTGCTGGCAGCTACGACAGAAGCTCGCCGTGAAAAATCTTCAGGAATTGGTGAGTACCGCAGTCAGATTGCTCGCTGTAAATTAGTACCATTATCAGCATTGCCAAAACCTCCCGGTTAAGATTGCAAAAAGGTCCCGGGACGTGTCGCGCCTAAGGTTATTTCATGAGACATTGTGGTCGATCTGCACAGGTTCGCAATTGCACTCGCCTCAAGCGTTGGCGCGCTGGCGTCAATGGAGGCATCCGCATGGGCTCAAGCAACGGTTACGTTGCCGACGATCGAGGTCATCGGCAATACGCCGCTTCCCGGGTCTGACATCGACCGCGACAAGATCCCGGCGAACGTTCTGACCGCCACATCGGCCGATTTCGACCAGACAGTGTCGTCGAGCTTGGTGGACGGCATGATAAGGGCGCTTCCCGGCGTGTCGCGGAGTGACCAAACCGGCAATCCGTTTCAACCCAACATTGACTATCGTGGCTTCACGGCATCGCCCGTGCCGGGCACGCCGCAGGGGCTTGCCGTCTATCAGAACGGGACCCGTATCAACGAAACCTTCGGCGACACGGTCAATTGGGACCTCATCCCCCAGATGGCCATCAATCGCATGACCTTGGCGCCGAGCAATCCAGTTTATGGACTCAATGCTCTGGGCGGCGCGATTTCCATCGAAATGAAGAATGGTTTCAACTACCACGGAACTCAGGCTGAGGTGACCGGCGGTTCGTATGGTCGGATTGGAGCCTCCGCCCAGGCCGGCGGCCAAAAAGGAAACTTGTCGGCCTACATCACGGCTGACGCAGTGAACGATGACGGTTGGCGCGATTTTTCGTCATCGTCGCGATTGCGTCGCATGTATTTTGATTTAGGTGCCCGCGGCGATCAGACTGAATTTCATCTTTCCTTCACGGGCGCCGACAACAAACTTGGCTCGGTTGCAGCGACCCCCGTCCAGATGCTCAATCAGCGATGGTCGAGCGTTTATACCTTCCCACAAAATACCCACAACCAGCTGGCTTTCCTGCAGGCTTCGGCAAACTACAACCCAACTGACACGCTTTTGCTGCAAGCTAACGCCTATTACCGCGGCTTTTGGCAAAGCCACGTCGACGGCAACACGACGGACGCGCAGCCCTGTGCCGTGCCCGGCTTGCTGTGCTTCGGGGACGATACCACGCCACTTCTGAACCTTACCGGCATCCAGGTGCCCGATGTCTTTGGCACCAATCTTGGCGAGATCGATCGGACCTGGACAAGTGCCAACACCTTTGGGGGAACGCTGCAGGCAACAAGCACCGCTCAAATTCTAGGTCGCAACAATCACTTCGTCATCGGAGCCAGTGTTGATCACGGCCGCGCACATTTTTCCGGCAACAGTGAGCTGGGAACAATCGACTCGAATTTGTTCGTCACCGGGACAGGTGTACTGATCCAGCAGCCGGCCGCAGATCTTTCGCCGGTCATACTACATACGACCAGTACATATACCGGCATCTACGCGACTGATACGATTGACATCAACGCGAAATTATCTCTGACGGCGGGTGCCCGCTTCAACATTGCGCAGATCAAACTCGACGATACGCTCGGCACGGCACTCGACAGCGATAATCGCTATTCGCATTTAAATCCCGTCGTCGGGTTGACCTACAAGATCACACCCAGCGTGACGGCCTATGCAGGTTACTCACAGGCCAATCGCGCTCCGACTCCTCTCGAACTCGGTTGCTCCGACCCGGCGCATCCTTGCCTAATTGACAACTTCCTCGTTGCCGATCCTCCGCTGAAGCAAGTGGTTTCGTATACCTACGAAGCTGGCTTGCGCGGCACTGAGTTTGGCCAAAAGCTGAAATGGAACATTGGGGCGTATAGGACGATCAGCAAAGATGACATCATCAACGTTGCGAGTGAGATCAACGGTTTTGGCTTTTTCCAGAATGCTGCAAAGACGAGGCGACAGGGCTTTGAAGCCGGCTTGACGTACAAGGAAGATCGCTGGAACGCGTATATCAACTACGCGTTTGTCGATGCGACATTCCAAACGCCTCTGGTTTTATCTTCACCGCAAAATCCGGCCGCCGATGCTGATGGAAATATCTTTGTGGTCCCCGGCGATCGCATCCCGGCGATTCCGCAGCACCGCTTCAAAGCTGGCTTTGAATATTCAATCACGCAACCCTGGACCGTGGGCGCCGATCTGAATGCCGTCGGCAGCCAATACCTGATTGGCGATCAATCAAACCAAAATCCGAAGGTGCCGGCCTATTGGGTCGTCAATGTGCACACCTCCTACAAGATCAACAAAAATGTGGAAGTTTTCGGCCTCGTGCAAAACCTTTTCAACCAACGCTACTACGCGGCCGGGACGTTCTTTGATACGCAGGGCATATCGTTTCTCACTTTCAACGACCCACGGACTTTTATTCCTGGCATGCCGCTGGCGGCCTATGCAGGCATTCGCGCAACATTCTGAGTCGATCCATCGACACGTCGCTGCCGGCGGGAACTCACCCTTCAGGCGCTAAAAAATCCGGCGCGCAAATAGCGCCGTCTGCGCTAGTGCACGCCGTTGGTCTCACAATTTTTATCGAGCGTGAGCTGGAATATCAGAACTCGGCACACAAGTAGCCATTGATTTCAAGGCCGATGCAGATTTCCACCAGGCTGGGGGTTGTCCAAATCATGAGACGCTCCTCCGATTTTCAACTATCCAGCATGGTAGCGCCTAATCGGTGAGGTGACAACCGCACCTCATGTCGCACCACCCGTGATGGAACTGCAAAGCCTAAGTGGGATTACGCCACGCGGGAACCAAGGAACTCCTCGGCCCGCGAGCCCAGTATCGCGACCGATGCTGCTGGCGCGACCGAGGATACCGTGGGGCCTGCCTCATGCGATACGTCGATGAGCGCCTCGAAATCGATGCACTCGCGAGAAAGACGTCGCGCCACCTCTCGCAGCAAATTTGCGCCAATGCCCGAAACGACGATTGGCGCGCTTACCGGCAGTTCTCCCCGGGACAAGACAAGCATACCGCTGTCAGTAATGGCGCGAATCTGGGCTTCCGCAAAATACTGAGCCAACGCAAACCACGCGGTGGGCTCGGCATCGTCGGAATCGCGCCCGACGATACGCGCCAGGCGCGCCTGCGACGCAGCAATCGTCTTGGCGCGGCCATCCGCACTGGCCATCTGGTCTGCTCCATCCGGAAGGCTCCCGAGAATTCGGTGAACATCTGCCATGGTTGAGAAGTTCTCGTGGATCAGCGCGCTCCAGCTTCCTGCGAAAGGGACCTCTTCAGCAGTTGTCATGAGAAAACTACGAACCATTCCCGTATAAACTAGTTCGCCGTTGGCTAGCCGCTCGGCGTCCGTGTAGCCATGCGCGGCGACTGTACCGTTCACGATCGGAACGATATCCGTCGTGGTTGAGCCAGTATCCATAAACAACGAAGATCCAATCCTTTTGCCTACAACAGAAGCGCTGGCGAACCAGTTAGCAGAAGCAATATCGGTGACATGATTTGCCGCGTCCGCAGGTGCTACAAAGCCAGCACGACCGGCATAGATCACGACACGGCCCGGTGCCAGCTCGCGCACGGCGGCGCCGGTGAGACACGCAACCCCCTCAGCACGCGACGAGAAGGTGTCGGCCAATTCGCCCGTCATGGTGACCGCATGGCTGTTCGCCGAACCAATCAGTGCTTTGGCCTCAGCAAAAGCTTGAACCAGCCGCTCAAGTCCAAGGCGCAGTGGCGCCGCGACTTGTGCCGTCGCAACGATCCTGCCTTCTTCACAGCGCGCCGCTTTCAAATGTGCTCCGCCAATATCCCAGCCCACCACCGCCATCGCGTCCTCCGCCAAACTCAAATATACCTTCAGTGACCGTCGGCGCCGTCTGCACAGGAATATCGGCACGCATAGGAGTCGGTATGGAAGTCATTCCCGTCATCGATCTCAAGGGCGGTTTGGTAGTCCACGCGCGGATGGGACGGCGCGAACTCTATCGCCCAATCCGCACATCGCTCGCGCGCACGAGCCTCCCTGTTGACGTTGTGGGCGGGATCATATCGATCTATCCATTCGCGACCGTCTATATTGCCGATCTGGATGCTATCGAAGGTTCTGATAACAACCGCGCTTCTATCGTTGACCTGAAGAAAGCTTTTCCCCAAGTCAGGTTCTGGGTCGATAGCGGCATTGCGGACGCCGAAACTGCCGCGAAATGGTTGCCGCTAGGCATGGACCTTGTCCTCGGCAGCGAAACACAAACTGACACGTCTACCACTTCTCATTTTTCCCGTGATCCCCGCTTTGTCTTGTCGCTCGATTTTCGCGGGAGCGCATTTCTGGGCCCGTCGGCGCTCTTGATGCATGTCGACTGTTGGCCCGCGCGCGTCATCGTGATGACTTTGGATCGGGTCGGCAGTCAATCCGGGCCGGACTTGGAACGACTTCGCAAGGTAAAGACGACAGCCAAGGACCGGGCAATCTATGCCGCGGGAGGAGTACGCGATGCCCGCGACCTTCAGGTACTTGTGAACGCGGACATCACTGGTGTGCTCGTCGCTTCAAGCTTGCACAACGGGAAAATCACAGCCGCAGACATTTACTCCCTGCCCAAATCGACCGGGCAGAGAGCTACACGCGGTAGCCCCCTGCCGGATCGTTGAGGCAAGACCATTCACCCTGCCGGCTGTTTAGCTCCTAGGCGGCGAAAGGATGTTTAACTTGATCGCGCTTGGCCACCACTTCTGCGGCCTTTGGCTCGCCAGCAACGGCGCGAGCAATGGCTTCCTTGGTTGCACGGTAATTATAGTCCTGGATTTTCTTGTCGTCCGCCGCCTCCCAATGAATGAAAACGCCGACACACATAAACAGATTGTCGGCCTCTGCCTGGGGGATGACGCCTTCCGCCACGCTGTCGGCCACCGCCTTGGCCACTGCATGTTGAGCTGGCCCGAACATTTGTACCGCTTGTTTGGCGCCTTTGATCGTGACCTTATTGAACAGCACCGTCGCGGGTTTACACATTAGGTTCGGCGCCACCAACGCAAGCAGCGATGTGAAACCGTCCTTGTTGTTTGTCAGACAAGTTGCAAACGCCATTTCGGCAGCGCTTCCGCGCGGCCCTATAATGAGATCGATATGCGCGACCTCGTTACCTTCGCCGACAAGTGATTCACCAACGCAAAGTCCACTAACTTTTGCCATCGCCATCTCCTCCGAAGGAACATTACACCTTCACCGACGCCTCATTAGGAAGCGGTCGGCGGAACGGCTATCCTTGTTGTCAGCATCCGAAACCCGGACCGGTTAGCCAGATAGCGGCAGAGTTTTCCGCAGGCCGGAGTCAATCACCGTTGCCTGCCCTCGGCAAGATATTCCGTAGCCGATGCGCGAAAAGCGTCGCTACCGTCAGATCGGCACTCGTACCGGGATTGATGTTCGCTTCTTTCAGTTCCGCGTCCCAGGCAAGAGCGGCTGCCAAAACATCCTCCAGCCGAACGGCTTTCCGAGCCAATGCAGCCAGTGGCCCTGCTCGTTCGCTCGTCTGCTCGGCGACACCCGGGCCGTGCTTGCGGACAATATGGCCATCCGGAAATGCCGCGAGGAAATCGAGATAAGTAACGAGTGTCGCAAGTCGCCGATCTGCCGACCTTGCAAGCGTGGCAACAAGCAGAGGCTCGCCCCGCTCAAAAACATCCGCAAAGTCCGTCACATACTGTTGGGCAACGCGATCGCGGCCCGCTGCCTCGGCCATGGCCTCGCGCAGGCTTGCCGTTGCCGGGGCAAACACATCATGGCGATCAGCCCGTCCCAATCCGGCTGGTGACGCACGCACAATGGCTTGAAAAGCACGATTGGCATCATCCCTATCGAGGCTGCCTAGGGTCTGCGAGAGCGAATACCGCAGGTCGCTTGGCTTGCTTTCCGCCGCCGCTGCGATAGGCGCGCACAGTAAAATAATACCGAGGTTTGTATTGGTCTCGACCGCCGCCGCGGTGGCCTCCACGGCGCCGAGAATCCGCGCTCCCACTCTTTGCCCGCTGGCGCTGAGCGGGTCCGCAGCTGCCGCGGCGCTGCGTTCAAAATCCTTTACATCCAGCCGATGGCCATTGGCGAACACGTGGACGTTTCCGGGCTTTGGCGCATCAAGTTCGTCCCGGCACGCAGCTTCGAAAGCTCTTGCGATCTGGCTTGGCCAGCCGTGAGCCGGCTCAGACATTGCGCTGGGCCTGCATTGGCAGGCTTGCGACCAGGTCGCTCGCAAGCGTGGCGGCAATGTCGATCGACGTCGTTCGCTGCAATCCCGACCACGCCGGCATGCTGTTTACCTCGAGCACGGACAGCCGACCGTCCTGATCGCAAACCATGTCGACGCCTGCAAAATTGGCTCCCACCACTGCCGCCGCAGCAACGGCAAGATCTCTCATCGCGGCGTCAGCGACTGCCGCGACGGGTTTGCCGCCACGCTTCACGTTTGTCACCCAATGCAGGGAATGACGCATCATGGCCGCCAGCACGCGGCCGCCCGAGACGAGCACACGAAAATCACGGAAGCCGTCGCGTTCGACGCCGACGAAACGTTGAAGATAGTAGACGCCGGCAACCTCAGCGGGATGCGGAAGGTCCCGCTCGCCGCGTATGAGCCGCAAGCCGCGCCCCTGCGAACCGAACAGCGGCTTGAGCACGAATGGGCCGGCTTCGCGCCGCACGACTTCCGCAGCCGCTTCTCGCGATTCCACGGCCCAGGTCATCGGCGTCGGCAAGCCGGCACGTGCGAGAAGGAAACTTGTTGCCGACTTGTCTACGCAGCGTTCGATCGAACGCGCGGCGTTCCAGACCGGAATTCCGATTTCCTGTAGCGCATGCAGGATGCCGAGCCGCAATGTCACCGCCTCGAAGGTTCCTCCCGCCATGTCACGCACCAGCACGGCGTCGGGTAGCCCAAGGTCAAAATCCGGCAAGTGCAGACCATATCGTGCCCCGGTATCGAAACGGCAGGCCGCAAGCTTCAACAAAACGGTATGCGCGCCCAGGGCGGCGAATGCCTTGCGGAGGCCACGCGCGTGCCAGTCGTTTGTATCGGTCACGAGGGCAATCGTCCGGGCAGACGTGGCACGCGGCGCAATTGATTCAGACAAACGAGGCATCGAGCAGTTTCAGATTGATTTGGCCGGCGTCGAAGCTCTCGCCGGTTTCGAGCGCCGTGACCGTAACCTGTCCCGGACTGAATAACATCGGATCTATTGCGTAAAAGTCCCCATTGAATCGTTTGAAAATCTCCGCGAACGGCCGGCCGTAGTCCCGCGATCCCACGCATGGCAATTGCTCGGCGAGCGCGCGAGCATCCGCCGCTGGTCCAAGCACCATTAAATGCACACGACCGGCATATATGATGGCATCGTTGGTGCGTCCCATTGCCGTGATCAGCTCCGGATGGGGCGGCGCCAGGGGTACAGCGGCCATGCCTTCCACAATGCGGCCCAGCGGAAATTTCAATTCGTGGGCCTTGTGTAACGCAACCTCAAGGACGCGTGCGACGATCTGCGTGCTGCCGGCAAGACTTTGCGTCGGTGCATAGAGAACGGTCAATCGCTCCGGCGCAATACCGCAGGCCTTCAGCACCTCGTCGACGATTTCGGGGGGCGGCGCGCGCGAGCTCTCCAGGACCAATGCCGCACTTTTCGCTTGATCGCGGTAGCCGAGCGTCTCGAACAGCGGTTCAACCCGCGCGAGCGCCCTCGCGGGCCCGGAACCAAGGGCAAAAAACGCGTCTTTTCCCTCTCCGTAACTGAGCCGCCATCCGGCGTACTGGCTCGCAAGGCACGCGACCACCGGATTGCTCGAATAAACCAGCAGCGTCCAGGGCCACCGCGGCGTCGTGCTGCTCGACGTGAGCTGCAGCTTGCCTAAACCGCCCATGCAGATCTCGGCGAGCGCCAGACCCGCCGTGATACTGCCTAGCGCGCGGCTTCCGGCATCGATTAACGTTTCTCCACGGGCGCCGCGTGATACTTCGATCTTGTGCTCAGCTTTTGCGGCGACGAGCATCTCGATTAGTGCTTGAGCACGCGCGTTCACACTGAGTGCCGGTTCCGCGGTCATTGCACGCCTGGGCCAAAGAGTGCGTGCACGTTAGCGCATCGCTGTTCCACGAGTTGCCTCGCTTCGTCCGCCGTTTCGCCACGTGCGAAGACCGAGCACACGGGTTGCTCGACCTCGATGTGACTGCCGGCGGGGGGCCTGTCGGCGGTCCATTCAGGCCAATCGAGCGCAGACGCTGCAGTTATGTCGCGCTTGGCGTAGACGATGGCGCCTGCCATTGCCGCTCGATATCTTGGGGCCGATGCGGGCAGAGCGCCGCGGCAGGCGTCAACGTGCAGAGCGAACAGCGAGCCCCCTTCCGGCTCGAACAAGTCAAAGGTCGCCCCGGGTCGCGGATTAACCTCGAGCAACTGAAATGCGTCACCGTCCACAACAAAATCGGCACTATTCAGGCCCACAAGCGGCATGATCGCAACAAGCCTCTCGACCGCTGCAATCATGGCCTGCGTAACATCATTGGGCATTAGCGCGGGTCGAACCGCGCCGCCATACCGGAAAGGATGGCGCGGCGTCGGTGCCGTCCATTGTGCGCTGAACCCGAGTACCAATGCGTTGCTGCCGTCGCCCAACAGCATGGCGGAAACCGGCTGCCCTTTGACGCGGCGCTGAAAATATACATCGTTGCGCGCTTCCGACTTGTCGGCGGATGCGACATGCCAGCCGCCGGCACCGCCGATCCGCTTGACCAGCCAGCCGGTCAGATCGGTTGCTGGCGCCAACGAAGTTTCCGGATGCGGAATGCCCGCAGTTCGGCAAGCCGCGGCAAAATTCATCGGATCCTTTATGCGCGCGATCGTTTCCGGAGGGTTTCCGAGTAGAGGCCAGTACTTGCCTATATTGCCCAGCAGATCGACGCGGTCTTCGAAACCGCTGCCGCAGACGATGCCAGCGCAATCGCAGCCATCAGCCAAGCTTTGCAGGGCCGACATCAACCTGTCGCCATTTATCGGACGCGCGAAGTCAACCCGGACGTGGCGGCCAGCTTCGGCCAGCGTATCCTGGTCACCGAAACCGTCGACGACCAGCGGAAGGTACCCCGCGCGCCGCGCACCTGCGGCAAGTGCTCGGCCGGAGGCAGCGGCTATCAGCACCGGCTTCTCCCTATCCATTGAGTTCGCGCGCAAGAGCGAAAGCGTCGCGAAAATCGAGGCACACCGGCTTGGTCGCCTCGATCATCTTCTTGAACAATCCGAATTCGGTCTTGTACTTGATATTGCCAATCGCGAGCGGGCCCACGCCCAGTGTGTGATGCGAATTGACCTCGCTTCCGTTCGCCATTGCATCGAGGCCTTCGACACCCGAAGGTGGGACTGCATTCACGTCGGCTACGATAAGCAAACTCTTCGCCGCTTCAACTTGCGCCCGCGACAGGACACGCACGCCGGCGCGGCCGCAGCACAGGGCGACGTCGCAGGCCAAAAGGATGTTGCTTTTCTTGTTCTCGTCGCTGCCATCGGCGGCGCGCACTTCGGTATGGAAGCGCGTCCTGATTTCGGCGGCACTTTCGTTCACGCGCTTGACGCCGTCATAGCCGACGAGAGTTGCGTCGGCGCCATGAAGCGCGGCGGTGACCGCCGCTGAGAACCCGACGACACCAGTCGCACCAAATACCGCGACGCGAGTCCCCTTAAGCTGCTTTTTTTTCTTGTCGTGCAGCAATTTCTCGACACAGGCGACCATTGCCGCGGCCGTAGTGAATGAACCAGCGGGATCGGCGAAGAACGAGATACCGAATGGTGGCACGAGTGACTGCTTGGCGACTGACAACATGTCGAGCGCCTCCAGCGCCTTCTTGCCGCCAATAAAAATGCCGGTCTTGATACCTGTCTTCGGCGGACGCGAGAACATCGCGTCCTGCACGAGACCGGACACGTCCTCGAGCGTTACTTCGGTGTGAGGGATCGCAGCGTCAAACCCCGCATCGAGAGCCATATTGACGTCGAACGGGCTCATATGCCTGAGCGGGGTGAGCATATGCAGGATATGCTTGTCAGCCACATCCATCTCCCCGGCTAGGTCACGGATTCGGCACCGCCGCGACGGCGTCGGCTTCTATATCTGCGCCGCGATTGATTCCCATGCAAGCCTGGATGTCCACGGCCCGGCAACGCGGATCGTTACGCGCGACGTCGATCAGCCGCCTCGCTTCATTGCGCGAGCGCGCGAAGGCAAAAGCGGTAGGTCCCCATGAGCTTTGACCGATGCCCACCGCGCCTTCACCTTCGAGTACTTCCATGGCCGCGGCCACCTCGCGACTGGCGAAGGAGTGACCACCTTGCAGCGGGGCAAAATACGCTCCAAGGATGGATTGCATCTCCTTGATTGCCGCCGCGAACGACGTGAGATCGGCTTCCACGAGGGCCGGAAGTGCCTGCATTAGGACAAGGCGGCAAATGTGCGCCGCATCTGCGGCGGCAAAGGACGGCAAACGCGCGAACGCCGCGCTCTCCTCCTCGCCGTGAACGCCGGTGCGTTTTCGATCGAGAACCAGCACGATCCGCCACTCGTCCGGGAACGGTATTCTGCTGACGATTGGCGCTGCGCGCGACGGGTCCTTGCATCCACCGTCGACGACGACCCCGCCTGAATTGAAAAGCCCGATCCCGACCCCGGAACGGCGGCCGCGGCCAAGACGAAATGCGTCGCCGCCAACGTCAAGCGGCACATGGTGGAGGCTGCGGATTGCGGCGGCAAGCGCGAGCGCAAGCTGCGTACCGGAACCCAGACCTGCGTGATCAGGGATGGCTTCCGCAATCTCGACACGATGAGCCCCGTCAAGCGAAAGTAATACTTGCAGGCGCTCAAGATAGCGACGCGCGCGCTCGCTGTCCGGCCCGCTGACGGACGGTGTCGGCGCCTTGGAGATCCTAATGCGCGTACGAAATCCGCTGATGGCAAGGCCCATGCTGCCGAAACTTCGCCCGAGCTCGCCATTGAGATCGAGGAACCCTAAATGCAGTCGGGCCGGCGCTGTGACGACCACGCTGTTCAGCCCTGTGTTCAAAGACTGACCCCCGATGTTTGATGCCGGGCCGGGTTTTTCATTTATGCAATCCGGGACTAGACTGCGATAGTTGGACTTGCATGGCAATTGCGAACAGATCGGGTTCATCGCGTACGAGAAAGGCTTCGCATCATGACGGCAGAAGCGCACAAGGAACGTACTTACAGCGAAGACGAGATCAAGGCGCGGCTCGCCCGCGACTTGCCGCATTGGTGGCTGGAGGGCGGCTGGATCAGGCGCAAGTATCGGACCAACAGCTGGAAAGGCACACTGATGGTGATCAATACCGTCGGTCACTTGGCTGAGGCAGCTTGGCACCATCCCGACATCACTGCTTCTTACGCTTGGGTCGAGGTGCGCCTGCAAAACCACGCCGCCAAAGGAGTAACCGACAAAGATTTCGAGTTGGCCAAAAAGATCGAAGAGGTCGTTCATTGGCAACCGGCCAAACCCGGCGGAGCGCTTGAAGGTACACCACAACAAGATGCACGCTTCGCCTACATCAAATACGACAAGTAAGGTCAAGGGAGACTGAAGACCGAACGGACCACGCCGAAGGAGCGCGCATGGCTGAGGCATGGATTCGCGGCAAGTCTGCCCCGCTCGACGACGCGATAGCCGAAGCGGCCAACATTGTTGCGGGTAGCCGGCAGCCGATCATTGCCGGACTTGGTACCGATGTTGCCGGAGCACGCGCCGCAATCAAGTTGGCGCGGCTCGTTGGCGGCGTTGTCGATCACATGCATTCCGGCGCGTTGTTGCGCGACCTCGACGTCGCGCGCGAAGCCGGCATGATGCTGACTATGCCGACCGAGGCGCACGTGCGTGCCGATCTTCTCCTACTGGTCGGCCCTGGATTGATCGAAGCATGGCCGGCCTTACCCGAAAGGCTCTTTGCTAAACGCCGGGTCGTCTGGCTTTGTCCGGATGCTGCGGCGGTTTCCGCAAGCACATATGAGAACGTTGCCGTTGTAGGAGACCATCCCGCCGATCTGCCTGCGATCGTCGCGTTACTGCGGGCGCGTTGCGCTGGTCGGCCCGTGGCGAACGCTCCTATTGCACTGGCGACAATCGATGCGCTTGTCGCTGAATTGAGGAGAGTTCGTTTCGGAGTGGCAGTCTGGTCAGCTGCCCGGCTCGACAGCCTCACCATCGAGATGTTGTGCGGGCTCGTGAACGACCTAAACGCGGGCACGCGATTCTCGGGTCTGCCGCTGGCGAGTGCTGACAATGCCGCCGCGGTGCAGCAGGTCGCTGGCTGGATGACTGGCTATCCGTTGCGAACCGGATTTGGGCGCGGGGTCCCCGAGCACGATCCTTGGCGCTTCGAAGCGTCCCGGCTTGTCGATAGCGGGGAAGCCGATTGTGCAGTCTGGATTTCCGCCTACGGCGCGCGCCCGCCGACCTGGAAGCGCGACATTCCACTTGTCGCACTGACAGACAATCCCAACACAATTAGGACCCACGTCACCATCACCGTCGGTCGCCCGGGCCTCGACCACGACGCCGTGGAGCATCTTGCTACAACGGGAACGCTCGCCGCCGTGAGTGCTCGTCATCCCGAAGCCGCGGCATCGGTGGCAAGCGTTCTCGACAAGATCATCACGAAGCTACCGGCGGCGCGCCCATGCTGACCCGTCTTGCCGGCGGTCATGTGATCGATCCGGCCAATAGGCGCGACGCGATAGGCGACATTTTCATCCGCGATGGCCGCATCGTGGACGCGCCTGCCAACGGCACGGTCGACGAGAGTTATGACATTTCCAACAAGATCGTCATGGCGGGCGCCATCGACATCCATTCTCATATCGCCGGAAGCAACGAAACGATGGGTCGCTTGGTACTGCCCGAGCGGCGATCTCTCTTGGATGGATTCCACCCTGGTCATTTTCCACGGCCGGCAGGCACCTGGAATACTTTCGAAACCGGATGCACTTACGCTGCCATGGGCTTTACGACGGTGGTTGAGCCTGCCGTGTTGCCGCACCAGGCTTTGCAGGCACACCTCGAATTGGCCGACATTCCGATCATTGACAAAGCGACGCTGACGGTCCTCGGCAATGATGACTTTCTGCTGAACCTGCTGCGCCGGCGCGAGGGCAGTGACGCGATCCGGGACTATGTAGCCTGGACCCTCTCCACATCTCGTGGGCTGGGCATCAAGGTGATCAATGCCGGAGGTGCCGCAGCCTTTAAGGACAATTTGCGTGCTTTCTCGCTCGACGACGAAGTACCCGAGTATGGCATTTCTTCACGCGCAGTCGTCAAGGCGCTCCAACATGCGGTGCACGAACTTCGACTAACCCACCCCCTGCATGTCCATTGCAATAACCTTGGCCTCCCCGGCAATGTCGAGACAGCACTGGCAACAATCGAGGCGGCGGAAAGCCTTCCGCTCCACCTCGCACACTTGCAGTTCTATGGCTACGGCAAGGAAGGACCTCGCGGTTTCTCTTCGGCCGGTGCGCGCCTGGCGGCAGCGGTGAACGCCGCTAAGTCCGTCACTATTGACGTGGGTCAGGTGATGTTTGGACAGACAGTTACGATCTCGTGTGATGTGCTGCGGCAGTTCAATGCTCGAAATAGCGCGCGCCCGAAGAAATGGGTGATCTGCGATGGCGACTCTAATGGCGCAGGCATCGTGCCCTACGACTATAGGGCGACCGACTTCTTCAACGTGGTGCAGTGGGCGGTGGGTCTCGAGCTATTTCTTCTCATCAATGATCCTTGGCGCGTATTCTTCACCACCGATCATCCCAATGGCGCCCCGTTCACTGCCTATCCCGATATTCTCGCGCTGCTGATGGATCGTGATTTGCGAGCGGAATGGATGTCGCGCCTGCCGAAGGAGGCGCTGGAAGTGACAACGCTTTCGTCTATCGCACGCGAGTACAGCCTCGTCGACATTGCGATCATGACGCGCGCCGCGCCGGCCAAGCTCCTTGGACTCAAGGACCGCGGCCATCTTGGCGTTGGCGCCCTCGCCGATATCGCGGTTTACAGTCCGGGCAACGACAAAGCCACGATGTTCCGTGAAGCCGCGCTGGTTTTCAAAAACGGGCAGCTTGTCGTGCGCGATGGGACTGTGCGTCATGCCCCGTCTGGGCGAACCCTTCGTGCGGACCCTGATTGCGAGAGCGGAATCAAGGTGCGAATGCGGGATTACTACGAGGAGCGGTACGCACTGTCCGCCGAATTCATGACGGTGGCCGACAAGGCAATCGGCAGGCCGGATCCATTCGAAATCATTCCATGTCTCAATTGACCGTCAATGGCATCCGTGTCGACGACACCTTCGCCGAAGCTTTCGGAATGCGGGCGACCGCGCTGACCATCACGGCCCATAGCGCGGCCTGGGCACATCAGGCTGCTGTAACGATGACGGGATTTGCCACCTCGGTAATCGGCTGCGGCTGCGAAGCCGGAATCGATCGCTCTCTCAATCCTGACGAAACACCAGACGGCAGACCGGGCGTGCGCGTGCTGCTGTTCGCCGTTTCCACCAGTGAACTGCAAAAACAACTGCAAAACCGTGTGGGTCAATGCGTGCTGACAAGTCCGGGATCGGCCTGCTACGCGGGTTTGGAAGCAGACGAAGAACTCAAGCTCGGCAACGCGCTGCGTTTCTTCGGCGACGGCTGGCAAGTCTCCAAGCGTCTCGGAGACAAGCGCTACTGGCGTATACCGGTGATGGACGGCGAATTCGTTTGCAGCGCGACGACCGGCCTCAGCAAGACCGCAGTCGGCGGCGGCAATATCATCGTCATGGGTGCGAGCGCCGAGACGACACTCGCCGCAACAGAACGCGCCGTGGAAGCCATCACCGCAGTGCCGGATGTCATCCTGCCTTTCCCTGGGGGCATCGCGCGCTCTGGTTCCAAGGTCGGCTCCAAATATAAAGGCGTCGTCGCTTCGACCAATGACGCGTACTGCCCGACGCTGAAGGGCTCGGGCCGCAGCGCACTCGACTGCGACATCGCGTCAGTCCTGGAGATCGTTATCGACGGTCTCACCTCTGCTGCAGTTGCCGAAGCCATGCGGGCCGGCGTGCGTGCAATCCTGATGCTGGGTCCGGAGCGGGGCGCGCTGCGCATTGGTGCCGGAAACTACGGCGGCAAGCTCGGTCCGCATCACTACCACCTTAAGGATCTGTTGCCGTGACCGCACTGATCTTCACCTTGCGCGAAGCACCCTCGCAACGCGTCGATCTGGCGGCTCTCACACCGGACCATCTGCTTGGCCTTAGTGAAAGCAAGATCGCCGCTATCGAGCTGCAGACAACCCGCGTGCGCCTGTGCGCGGGAGATATTTTCAAAATCCGCATGGGCGACGCAATGCAAATCCGGTTTGAGGGCGGCAGCGAACGCTTCGACCGTATTGGCGCCAGCATGACCAATGGCGAAATCAATGTCGGAGGCGATGTCGGTATCCAGGCCGGACGCTTGATGCAGGGTGGAAGGCTCACGATAGAGGGGAATGCTGGGCCGTGGGCTGCATCGGGCATGAAAGCCGGCACACTCGAGATATCCGGACATGCAGGCGAACGGATCGGCGGGCCTCTCGCCGGCGAGACCGTCGGGATGCGCGGTGGCGTCGTCGTCGTGCGCGGCGATTCCGGCGCACGCGCGGGTGATCGCATGCGGCGCGGGCTCATCATCGTCGAAGGCAAGGCAGGCATTCATGCCGGCAGCCGTATGATTGCTGGCACGCTGGTCGTGCGTGGGCGCACAGGCTCGCTGCCCGGCTATCTTATGAGCCGGGGGACGATATTCGCCATGAACGGCAGTGACGTGGTATCGCCGACATTTGCCGATTCCGGCGTGCACGAGTTGGTTGCCCATACTCTTCTGGCTTCCTACATCCAACCGTATAGCTCGGAAGTTGCTGCGATGCTGAGGCGGCCCTGGCGACGACTTATCGGCGACATGGCAGTGATCGGGAAAGGGGAAATATTCTGCCCCGCGCCGAACTAACCTCGCCAGACTCAGCCATTTGCAGTAAAAAGGCGCTACGCGCGGAGAACGACACAATGGGCTTGCTCGAGTTGGTGATCACGGTGTGCACCGTCGCTCACCCTACACTTTGCGAAGATCAGCGCCTCGGGTACGCGAGCAGTGCAACGCTTCAGCAGTGCGCAATGGCAGCGCTACCTTATATCGCACAATGGATCGGCGAGCACCCTAAATGGACGGCTGTGCGCTGGCACTGCGAATACCCGGGTCAGAAAAAGACCTGACACTGCACTCGGACGGTCGATGATGCGTCGCAACGCGCGTATGAAGCGCGATGTTTTTCTTGCCAATATCGGCACCCGCCCGCTGATTATGGGAATCCTCAACGTCACGCCGGACTCATTTTTCGACGGCGGCCGTTACATTGCCGGCGGTGCGGCCCTCGCCCGCGTCCGGCAAATGGTCGCCGACGGCTGCGATATCGTTGACATCGGTGCGGAGTCGACCCGACCTGAGGCGGAGGCTATCGACGAGGCAGAGGAACTGACCCGTCTCGACCGAGTGCTCGAGGAGATTGCCACCCTCGACGTACCGGTATCGATCGATACGACCAAATCTGCGGTAGCAGCGCGCGCCCTGTCCCTCGGCGCTGTTCTCGTAAATGACGTATGGGGACTGCAGAAGGATCCTCGCATGGCGGATATCGTGGCAGAGGCGGGGGCCGCTGTCGTGATCATGCACAACCGCGCGGAAAAAGACGAAAATCTGGACATCATTGCCGATATTCGCCGCTTCTTTGAGCGTTCACTTTCTATAGCTGCTCGCGCCGGAATTCCGAAGCAACACACGATACTGGATGTCGGTATCGGCTTTGCCAAGACGAGCCGGCAGAATCGTGATGCCATCCTCCGGCTCCGTGAGCTCAGCGACTATGGATTGCCGATTATGGTTGGGGCATCCCGTAAGCGGTTTCTCGGCTCGCTGACCGGTGATGGCGTTGAGGGGACCCTGGTTGGCTCCCTGACGGCAAGTCTATCCGCGATTGCTGCAGGCGCCGCAATCCTGCGTGTCCACGACGTCGAGGAGCATGCCGTCGCGCTGCGGGTCCTTCGGGCGATGCGCGGCCCGTAGCGTACAGCTCGGCGAGACGCCGTAAACCAAAACAGTTTTCACTTGCGGCAATCAGTGAGCTGCTTCTCCTCGATGGTGAAGATTGCGCCCTCCTTAACGTCGATATCGCGCACGATGCATGTGCGTCCGGTCTTATCGATGAGCCTCACGTCGTAGCGGCCCGCACTCACGTCAGTAATTCGCAGGCGTTCGTCGTGATCGACGGTCCCGTCACGATCGTTCTTGCACTGATTGATTCCCCATTCCTGCTTCCCTGCGGGCGACATCTGCAGAGCCGTGATTGTGTTGACCGTCAAGTTCCAGAAGCGCGTCGGCTTGTTTTGGGCGTGTGCGCCGGAAGCGATGACCGCGAGGACTAGACTGATCGTACCTGATTTCATGCTTCCCTCCCAGAACATCACCGATAGCTGTGCGCCAGCACCCTTCCTATTTCTGCAGGAGACGATCGCGATTTATTGCCTTGTCGAAGTTTCGAGCCGTCTCAAATCCAACAGGTGCCACAAGTCGAGCGGACGCAAGATCGGCGCCGAAAAAATCGACGCCCGAGACGGTGGCCTCGGTGAGATCCGCGCCGCTGAGATCAGCCCCGCGCAGCAGTGCACCCGTGAGGTCGGACTTCTTAAGAGAAGCGAACTGCAGTTCGGCGCGCGAAAGGTCGGCATTGCGCAAGTCGGCATTGTCCAGCCGTGCTGACTTAAGGACCGTATGAATCAGCCCCATGGACTGATTTTTCATGTCGGCAGCCAGGTTGGCGCCTGAGAGTTTGGCTCCGACCAAGCTTGCGCCGGTGAGATCAGCGACCACGCGGGCGCTCGAAAGGTTTGCTCCATCGAGCCGGGCACGCCTCATTTGCGCGGCAAAAATACTGGCGCGTTGCAGGCTTGCGCCCGTGAGATCTGCCTCCAGCAGCCAGGCCTGGTCGAGGACGGCACCGTCAAGATTGGTGTCGACAAGCTTCGTCTTGTTGAGCCGGCCGGCACGGAACACGGCAGAGGAAAGATCGAGCCCGGACAGATCGAGGCCCGATAACTTTTTACCCGTAAAATCGGCAGGCTGACCCGGCGCGGCGGCCTTCACCATGGCGGCAACCTCGTCGCGGGTCATCTCCGCCGTGGTCATGTCCGGGGAATTGAGATCGACATAGCGCATCATGTCCTGCGCCGTTCCCGGCTGCGCAAAGGCGCAGGCGCAAAGCGCAAGCATTGCGGCTACCCTACTCGTCATTTGCTTCGCCATCTTGACCAAAATCTGCGCCTCGCCTGAGGGAAGAGCAAGCTTCGCTCTTACCTACGCATCAGGTGCACGCTCCAACAACATCCTTTATGGCGCCCGGCAAATCGGACATCGACGCGACTACCATTCGTGCGCCCGCCATCCTAAGCTGATGGGCGAGCTCGGGAGTTGCGTGGCTAGCGCCCACGAATCCGACTGTGCCCATGCCCGCCGCAACCGCAGCGCGTACACCGAGCGTCGAATCCTCGATGACGACGCAGTCGGCGGGTCTTGCTCCGACCGAGCGAGCCGCAAAGAGGTAGAGATCGGGCGCTGGCTTACCATGCTCCACCTGTTCTGCACTGAAAACACGGTCGCCGAACAGTTCCGCGAGACCCGTCACTTCGAGCGACAATTGGAGCCTCTCTCGCGTGGATGACGACGCCACACAGCGCGAATACGGTAGTGCGCTAAGAACCTCGCGAACGCCTTTGACCGGCTTAAGCTCACGTCGAAATCGTTCCAGGAGCTGTTGCCCCGCAGCGACGCCCAAATCAGCCGGTATTGGAAACGAAAGCAATGCCTCAGCCAACACCAGAACATCGCTAAGCTGGAGCCCAGTGAAGACCTTGACCGCCTCCTCAGTCGTCATCGGATGGCCAAGATCGCTCATCAGTCTAGCGAGTGCCGCATTGGCGAGGAGTTCTGAATCAACCAGAACACCGTCGCAGTCAAAGATTAGCAATGTCATGTCCGGTGATTTTCGCATGACCGGGTCGAATGGTGCTATCGGTCATTCGGCATGCGACCTCGCTGACAATCCTGGCAACCTCTCGTTCTGAGCGGGCTGACCGCGGCATCGCGAGCGGAATTTCGGCAACGACCTGCGCGGGACGCGGCGACAACAGGAAGATTCGATCAGCAAGGCGAATGGCCTCCTCCAGATCGTGGGTTACCAGCAACGTTGTGATCGGTCGGCTTTCGATCAGTGCAGCGAGTTGGTCGCGTAGCCGAACTGCAAGGGCTTCGTCGAGTGACACCAGAGGTTCGTCAAGCAAGAGCAAGCTCGGCTCAACCGCAAGGGCTCGCGCGAGGGCAACCCGGCGAGCAAGACCTAGAGAAAGCTCGCCCGGATAGTGCAAGCGGTGCGCTTCGAGGTCCAAATCCCTAAACAGAGACGTAAGCGCCTCACGGGTAAGCCCGGGCGCGACCAAGCCGACATTATCTTCGACAGTTCGCCAGGGAAGCAAGCGCGGCTCCTGAAAGACCATCCCAAGCTTGCCTGATAACGGCCGCGTTATTGTGCCTTCAAAGTCTGTCTCAAGCCCGGCAATGATGCGAAGTATTGTGGACTTGCCGCATCCTGAAGGCCCGACGAGAGCGGCGACTTGGCGATGTCCGAGCCTGAACTTGAGATCGCGCAAAACTTCGAAGCGCTCGCCAGAAGCTGACGTAAAAGCCTTGCGCGCAATACGGACCTCAACTTGTCCGAATTCGCCAGCGAGAGGCACGTCTTTCAAAGGGCTGCACCACTGCTGTTTCTATAACAAGAATGACGGCGACGAATGCGAGCGCATAAGCAAGGATAAGCGTAACGTCAAACAACTGAAACGCCACACCGATCTGAAATCCTATGCCATTCGGCCGCCCAAGCAATTCCACGATGAGGACGATCTTCCAGACCAACGAAAGGCCGGAACGTCCTGCTGCAGCGAGATAGGGTCCGAGCTGCGGCAAGACCACGTGCCACAAGTATTTTCGGCGCGGCAAAGCGAAGACGGTTGCCATTTCGTCAAGGCCCGAATCGAGGGCGCGTGCGCCCTCGCGCACCGTGACTACGGTGTTCGGCAATTTATTGATTGCCACCGCCAAGACGCCCGCAATCTCAGTGAGCCCGCCCCAAATAAACGCAAGCACGATAATCACCAGTGCCGGAAGGTTCAGCAACACAATGAGCCAGGGATCGCCGAGCCGGTCGGCGAGCTTTACTCGACCCATCAGCAAACCGATCGCGGTGCCGGCCGCCATTGCAATTGTGAACGCGGCGAGGACGCGGGCAAGCGTCACCCCAAGTTGAAAGAAAAGATCGCCGCTACGCATTTGCGCGGCGATGACTCCTAGGACTCTTTCCGGCCCGGGAAGTATCTGCGGCTCAACGAATTGCGATATGAGCCACCATATCGCCAGGAGCAGTATGAGTGATATGAGCCTCACCATAGTCAGTTTATAAAGTTGGGTCTGTAGAAGGTTCCGGGCGCAAGCTCTGTTCCCTGCCCGACCAATGCAGGACCGCCGAGAGTAAACAGCACACGATAGAGGATGCGAGCGTCATTTTCTTCGGCATCAACCGAACGGCTCGGAATGCCCTGGCGATACCGGTCGCGGTAGATCTTTAGAGCTGAGGCGTCGTGCGCTCCCACCAGCGGGGCGATCCGCTCCCATTCAGCATCCGAGGTCAGCAAAATCTGCTTGGCCTTTTGAGAGGCAACGAGAAACCGGTCAATCGTATGTCGATGCGTGGCCGCCCATGCTTCATCAAAAACATATCCGATCATGGAGAGCGGACCAGCGACACCAAAATCCGGCAGTAAGTCGTCAATCCTGACGACCTGACGGAAACCGCGCGTTTCAAGTTGCGTGGAGAAATTCCAGTAGGTGAGCGTTGCATCGAATTCACCCTGGATCATCTTGCCGGCCAGCAACGCCGGTGAGCCATACACCACGTTTGCCTGCGTGCTGAGATCGACACGTTTCTGTTTGGCGGCGGCTCGCAAGAGAAGCCAACTCTTGTCGATCGGGCCACCAGCGACCGCTATCGTTCTATTCTGCAGGTCCGTAAGGGTTCTGACCGATGAATTCTCGGGAACCATCACCGCGCCGAGCGTCGATGAGTACGGATAGAAAACAAGCTTGGTGCCGAGTTGGCGCTCGCGGGAAACCCAGATCCAGTCCGCTGCGATGACATCGACAGACCCACCGCGCAAAGCGATCTTTCCGCTCTCCGGGCTTGCGAGTTCCAGTTTTTTGACAGTGATGCCGGCCTGCTTGTCCAACTGGTGCGCGCGCATCACATCAAGTTCCCAGGACAAGGTTCCGGTTTTCTGCACCGCCAAACGAATCGAGTCAGCTGATGCGCAATCTCCTGACGCACAGAACGCCGCGCCGGTGCACAGCCAGGCGATGACGATCGGTACGTTCAACTTGGTTTGGGCCGGCATACGTCGAAATCTCACAACTACAGGTGAGACCCTGCTTTGGCCGGTCTATTGGAGCGCATTTGCCCCGACGCTAACAAGCCACCAGCGGCCTTGAGTCACATGCGGCAAGCACTATCCTGCGCGGCAGGGGCACGTTTTGGCGCTCAAGGACCGTTAGCACGATGAAATCGGTTGCAAGCGTTTCGCGCATCAGTCTTTTGCTGAGGCTTGGCTTGATTGCCTGCGGCACAAGCGCGGTGGCGGCTGAGCCCAACGACTACCCGACCGAAGCGCGCGCCGACTACGTTTTCGCTTGCATGAAGACCCACGGCGATACGCAGCTCGCGCTGCGCCAATGCTCCTGTTCGATTGACGTCATCGCCACACTGCTGTCTTACGATCAGTATGTAGCGGCCCAGACGGTACTAAGCCTTTCGCAAGTCCAGGGCCGTTTTGGTGCCATGTTTCGCTCGCCGGAACCGGCTAAAGAAGTGGTAAAAAATTTGCGGCAAGCACAAGCCGAAGCAGAGGTGCGGTGCTTCTGAACCGTTTGCCCACCAGTTCTCGCGATATCGATGTTTTTGCGGCTAAGGTTTTTGTTGCGGCCGGGAAAGGGCGAGCATAGACTTCTTGTCGGTTCCGGCTTCAAAGGGCGCCAGTCCAACGGGAATGCTGGTGCTTTTCGTAAGCTAGGCGGGGCATCTTTCAAAATGCCCCTGATGCCACGCTCCGCTGTGACACGCTGCCGGAAGCGCTTCCCAGATGCACGGGTGCCGACACGCGGCACGAAAAGTGCCGTTGCGCCGGTCAACCCGCGACAATTTCGCAGGGAGGACACGGATGCGTTATCTGCTCTTAACCACCTGTATCGGCGCCGCCTTGGCCGCTTCTTCGGCGAGCGGCAATGAGCAATTGCAAAAAATGTCGCAGAACCCAAAAGATTGGGTGATGCCCACGGGGAATTACGCAAACACACGCTACTCGGAACTCAAGCAGATCACGGCGGATAACGTCGGCAAGCTTCAAGCGGCGTGGACCTTTTCGACCGGCGTGTTGCGCGGCCATGAAGGCGGACCTTTGATCATCGGCGACGTGATGTACGTGCACGGACCATTCCCAAATCCGGTCTTTGCGCTCGATCTCAACAACGATGGAAAAATTCTCTGGAAATACGAACCGAGGCAAGATCCGAACGTCATTCCGGTGATGTGCTGCGACACAGTCAACCGCGGCCTTTCGTATGCGGATGGAAAAATTTTCCTCCACCAGGCTGACACGACGCTGGTTGCGCTGGACGCCAAGACCGGCAAGGTCGCGTGGCAGGCAACGAACGGTGACCCGAAAAAGGGCGAGACCGGCACGTCGGCACCGATGATCGTCAAGGACAAAGTGTTGGTCGGCATATCCGGCGGCGAATTCGGCGTGCCGTGCCACGTGACGGCCTACAATCTCAGCGACGGCAAGCTGGTCTGGAGAGCCTTTTCCAGCGGACCAGATAGTCAGATCATGGTCGATCCGCAAAAGACGACCGAACTCGGCAAACCGGTCGGGGCGGATTCAAGCCTCAAGACCTGGCAGGGCGATCAATGGAAGATCGGTGGCGGCTGCACGTGGGGCTGGATGTCCTACGACCCGCAGCTCAACCTGATTTACTACGGCTCCGGTAATCCATCGACCTGGAATCCCAAACAGAGGCCGGGAGATAACAAGTGGTCGATGACGATCTTCGCGCGCGATCCCGACACCGGGATGGCGAAGTGGGTCTATCAAATGACGCCTCACGATGAATGGGACTTTGACGGCGTCAACGAAATGATCCTCGCCGATGTTGATGTCGGCGGAACTACACACAAGGCAGTCGTCCACTTTGATCGTAACGGTTTTGCCTACACGCTCGATCGTACAAACGGCGCCTTGTTGGTCGCTGAGAAGTACGACCCAAAGGTGAATTGGGCGACAAAAGTGGATATGGACAAAAACTCGAAGACGTACGGCCGTCCGCTGGTCGTATCGCAATACTCAACCGAGCAAACGGGCGAAGACAAGAACACCAAGGGTGTCTGCCCGGCTGCATTGGGGACCAAGGACGAACAACCCGCGGCATATTCGCCCGACACCAAGTTGTTCTACGTACCGACCAACCACGTCTGCATGGACTACGAACCATTCAAGGTCTCGTACGTGGCGGGTCAGCCCTACGTAGGTGCAACGTTGTCGATGTTTCCGCCTCCGGGTGAAAAGCACATGGGCAACTTTATTGCCTGGGATGCTGGCAAGGGAAAGATCGTGTGGTCGGTTCCCGAGCAGTTCTCGGTGTGGTCCGGTGCCCTGGCCACTGCAGGCGGCGTCGTGTTCTACGGCACGCTCGAGGGCTATCTCAAAGCGGTAGATGCCAAGACGGGTAAGGAGCTTTACAAATTCAAAACTCCGTCCGGCATCATCGGCAACGTGACGACCTATGAAAATCGTGGCAAGCAATACGTTGCCATCCTGTCGGGCGTCGGCGGCTGGGCGGGCATCGGCCTTGCTGCTGGGCTCACCGATCCTCAAGCCGGCCTCGGGGCCGTCGGCGGGTATGCCGGCCTCCGCGACTACACTTCGCTTGGTGGTCAGCTCACGGTGTTCGCGCTGCCGGGCAATTGAAGCCTCGGATCGCAGCAATAGCGCAATAAACTTGGCGCATCGCCTTCGGCGGTGCGCCAAACCTTGATTGCAGAATACCAACCGCCAAACGATGCGAAGTCGCCGAGGACACTCCGTGAAACAAATCATCTCTGCGTCCGCGATGGCGATCGCGGCGGCGCTTGCGTTGGGCATCATGCCCGCTATAGCGGATGGGTCCGGCGACCCCAAAGCGGTCAAGGACGAGGATGGCAAGTATTACGACAACGACGGCACGCCAACCTACAAAATCCAGAGTGATGGCACGACGGACTGGTACACCTACTCCGGGTTCCGCCGCTATCATTCGGACTGTCATGTTTGCCACGGGCCCGACGGCGAAGGGTCAACTTACGCTCCCGCGCTCAAGGACTCACTGAAGAAAATCAGCTACGCCGATTTCCTGGCGGTGGTGGCAAGCGGCCGTAAGAACGTTAATACCGCGTCCGACAATGTAATGCCCGCATTTGGGACTAACCCGAATGTCATGTGTTATCTCGATGACACCTTCATCTATTTGCGAGCGCGGGCCAACGACGCAGTCCCTCGCGGCCGCCCCGCAAAGCACGAGGACAAGCCAAAAGCGGTAGAAGATGCTGAAAACCGGTGTCTAGGTGTCAAGTAGCTAAGGCGACTGCGATGTCGTGCGGGAAGAGTTTCTGGATTCGCCTTGCCGTTTGCGCGGCCTCTGCAGCGTTGGTCGCGGCCGAAGCGTCCGCGCAGGGCAGATCGCCCGACGCTGCGCCGGGCGTTGCGCAACCGCAGGGACCCTTTGAGCTCGTTGACCCAAAGGTCTTTCGTGTGTGTGCCGACCCCCACAACCTGCCCTATTCAGACACTTCGAATTCGGGATTTGAGAACAAGATCGCCGAGTTGTTTGCGAAGGAATTGGGGAAGAGCATTTCTTTCACGTGGTTTCCGAATGCGCCGGGCTTCGTGAGCAAAACCCTCGCACTTTACAAATGCGACATCATCATGGGCATGCCGCAAGGCGACGACATCGTTCAGGTCACGAACCCATACTACCGCACCGCCTATACGCTGGTGTTCAAGCCTGGCCGAGGGATGGATGGCGTTGACGTTCTCACCGATCAACGGCTCAAGGATAAGCACATCGGCGTCGTCGCCGGAACGCCGCCAGCAACCAATTTGGTGCTCGACGGATTGATCGGAAACGCCAAATCTTATCCGCTTGTAGTCGATACGCGTTACGACTCGTCGGCCGTCGCGATGATCCGCGACATCGTCGATGACACTATTGATGCCGGAGTCCTATGGGGTCCGTTGGCCGGCTATTACGCCAAACAGTCCAAGGAGCCGCTCACAGTCGTGCCGCTGCTCAAGGAGACCAATGGCTCGCGCATGACCTATCGCATCGGCATGGGCGTGCGCTACTCCGATCAGAATTGGAAGCGTCAACTCAATCAATTGATCCAGGCAAAGCAACCCGCGATCACGGAAATACTCCTGAGTTACGGCGTTCCACTGATCGATGAGGACAACCATCTCATCGAGCCCGCCTCGAACGCCAGGTAGAACGCCAAGCAGCGCGGACGCGAGCGCGAGCGCCGATCAGGGCAATGCCGGTCCGTTACTTTTCGCAGCAGCTGCCTCCCCTCCAAATGCGACTTGTTTTCGCAAACAGACGACCTTTACGCGCTCGTTCTCGGTGAGATCCCGGCCGACCGCCGAGCCGGCGACATAGGCCTGTCCATGCATGAAGCACGTGACCGGGTTCGAGAACAATTCAGGCACCCAAAGGACATCGAGGGCGTTCGCCCGGCTGCAATCGGCGATGTTAGGTGTATTTGCAACCGAGCAGATCAGAATCATGGCAGTCAGCATCAAGAGCTCCAAGGACACGGGTTGAAGGGCGCGTCCCTCCTTGCTGCCTTGCGCGCTATCTGCGCGGGCAGATTTTTGCCGTTTAGATAAGCAAGGATCGGGCCAGTTCTTGGACTGTCACCCCTTATCGGCGAGGTGCCCACCGGCAAAATGCGCCTCGACTTTTTCCGTAAGCCAGCTCCAGGCCTCGATCTCGCGGGGCCCTGCGGTCTTCTCGACGGAGGAACGAAGATAGGCCAGCTCGCGCTCAATTCTGTCGCGCGGCAACATATGGAGGCGGCTCACCAGAATTGCGGCTTCGAGTACCGCGGCCTGAGCACGATTGAAGCCCTGAAATGGTGCGTGCGAAATTGAGCGCACGACGCGACACCGCAAGCGCGGCCGCTGTGGGTCCTCCTTGACATCAATGACGGCGAGTTCGATGTGCGAGAGCGCGTCGGCAAGACGAGGCACGGGCACCTCCTCCGCCGCAACGGTCGGCCACGTGTACCGACCGGTAAGGCAGCCGGCAAAAACCCGTACGTCATCGGTGTTGCTGGCGGTGGCGAAGGGCACCGCGACAAGATTGTCGAGCGTGGTTGAAGGACGGAATGGCGCAATGATCCAATCATCCACCTCCGCAATAAGGCCGATCGGAGCAATATGAGCGCGACCATCACGGCTGGCCGTGATCACGATGGTCTCGCGAATTAACGGCATCGTCGGATCATCCTGGCGTCAGACATCGTCGTCGCTTTTTCTCGCTGGATCGGCCGCGCGCAACGTGTGCCCTCGCTCGCGCAGGCGAGTCACGTCTTCGACAACCCGCTCGACAGCGCAGCCCCAATCAAGCGGTTCGTCCTGAATGTAGCGTTTGCCCAAACGCCACGCGATCTCGGCTTTAGACAGTTCCGCGCCCAGATAGAAAGCATGCGGGCCATCATTGGAAATGCTAAGCGCGGGGAATAGAGAGAACACGTCCTGAGTCACGTGGTGCATGCCACGCGTATAAATGTGGACCCCATCTTCGGCCGTCTCGATCCGGAAATTTCTGTCTTTCACCTGGGCGGCGAGCTCGGCGATCTCCTCAGGGCTATTAGGAAAAGGCTTACGATCATGCAGTTGCAGCAAGGCGCCGCCATAGCCCTGCGGCAGGCTATGGTCATCGCGCGCAGCAAACATGATGCGACGCGCTGCGTCATGTTCCTGAAGTGTCCGGCGCGTGTGAGGGCTTACCTGGACCACGAGAATGTTGCGGATGGCGAGTTCCGAACAGATGCCGAGAAGCGCGGCCGTCATGCCGCCGCTGTCGGCATCCGTCAGCTCCGTGAGATTGCCAGTACCCATGAGAATTTCCGCTTGAGGCAGCCGTCGGCGCAGTTCCGTATAGCGCGCGAGTGAATCCACGAAGCCAAAATGAATGGGATCAAGAATCGGATCGAGGATCGCCATGATGCCGCGCTTGGCGGCGGATTCTGCCGCGCGCAAGAGCGAGTCAAGATCACTGTGGCTTGCCGGCACCAGCACCGGGGTGGCCCCTGTTTCGACGGCGATGTCGAGGGTCGTCTCGTCGAGACTGAGCAGGAACTGCGCACCCGCCATTCCTCCAGTGCGCAACTCGTCGCTGTCCGCGGAATCGACGCTCACCACAAAATTCTCTGCGCGCAGGGCATGAACAGCATCGCGCAAATGCGGGAACGGCGTATCCGGAAGACTTCCCAGGTCGATCACGTCGGCTCCCGCGGCGCGCATCGCTCGTGCACGATTCACTATGGCCTCGACGCCAAGCGCGGAGGCATCGACGATCTCGGCGAATATACGGATGTCGTAGCGCGAAAGATCCAGATCCCGCCCCCCTTTTCCGAAATAAGCGGGTAGGTCCTTCAACTCATCTGGCCCACGCTCGAAGGGAATGCCGAATTCCGCACTCAGGCGGTCGAGGTCTGCGCGGCATCGCCCGGGCACCATGACGCGGCTCGCATCCAGCGGGCGGAGAACGCGGCGCTGGATGATCCCTTCCGTCATCAACGCCGCAACCTTGACCCCGACATTAATAACCGACCAGTCGAAACCTGGATCCTTCATGCTGCCGAGGATCTTCTCCAGCCGTGGCTGGGCCAGGTGGCCGGTCAAGAAGGCGATACGTTCGGTCATGCAAGCTCGCGCTTACGGCGCGAAAGGGCATCGCGAAGCTCGTCCAGGTTTTCGACCACGTTTACGTCATTGAATGATTTCAGCCGAGCCGTGTTTTCCAGATCGATCTGGCGCGGATAGACCTTCACCATACCCTTGGGCGCTTCAGTCTCGAGTTCGGGCGCCGTGTCGCAGGCAAAGACAATAGAAAATATTCGGCACTTGCCGGCTTGCGCGAACACGTTCGTCGCCAGCGTATCCGAGATTCCATAGACGCATTTTGCCACCGTGTTCGATGTTGCGGGCGCCAGCACGAGAGTGTGGTATGTGCCATAGTAGAACGCGCCGACCGGTGCTGCGCTGGCCGTGGTATCGCGAAAGACGCGCATCGACTTCGGAAGGGCCTGCCGGTACATGCGAATGACCTCGCCCGCCGCACGGGTGACGAAAAGATCGACCTCGTCCAGTTCGCCCATAATATCAAGACACTCCTTGAAGAAGTGACCCGAGCCTGTCAGTGCCCATCCCCAACGCGGCTGTTTGACCTTGGCCATAATGGTGCAAGTAAGCGCCGCGCAACCCGGTCATGCAAGCCGATGGGAGTGCCCGGCATGCCGCCTTCGCTGATGGCCTTTTGGGCCGACCTGGAAGCCTCGGCGGCCACAATGGAGGCCTGGGCTCCGCTTGAAGCCAAAAAGCGCGGAAACGCCTGGTCGACGATCCCGCGTGCCGCCAAATCGGCCGCTCTCAGAGGACCGCCGGGCGCGCTGTGCTTGACCAGCGCAAGCTGCCGGGCCCCGATTTGGCCGGCGAGCCAGGCCGCCAGACTGTCTGAGGTGACGTCCCAACTTGGGGGAATTTCGCGACAATCCAACACCATCTTCACGGGCGACCAAATCGGCACATTTCCGGCTCGCAGCGCACTCCCGATTGCAATTGCGGAATCTGCGACACGAAAGTTGGGATTGAGACTTGCAAGCGCCCATCCAAATTGCTCCATCGCGAGAAGAGCAAGATGGTGAGCGGCGGCATCGCTGAACCCGATTTCTGCTTGTGCCTGCCGAACGGCATCCGCGAAAGGGCCGCCGCCGGGCACGACGACACTCCGGGCACCGCAGCTCGCCAGGGCGCCGACCCAATCAGCGAGATGGCGGGAGCCGGCAAGACTGCCCCCCAGCTTGACCACGATGATGTGACCGTCGTGCATCTAGTCGGCTGGGCCGCGTTTGCCCGCTGCCGTCGGGAATAAATGAAAGATTTTGGCAACGCTTGCCGCTCGTTGTCGCGTAATTTCAACCCCCACCCGCCCGGAACCTATTTCGACCTTCTCGATCTTGACGGTTACACGCTGGACCTGCGCATGGTCGAGCAAGAGAGTGGCGATGCGCTCGGCCAATGTCTCGAGCAATGGAATGTGACCCTCAGCCGCAATCAGGCGGATGCCATCGGTAATGATGTCGTACGAGAGAACGTCGCGCATATCCTGCGCCGGCTTGGCGGCGCGGGGGACCTCGGCAATGACGTTGAAACGCACGCGTTGCGCATATGACCGTTCGTTTTCATATGCTCCGACGCGCACGGGTATCTCAAAATCCTGCACCAAGATCCGATCGACCGCAGCGTCGTCTTTAGGTTCGCCGAAATAACCGCGCGCCGCCAGTACCCAATAGTCACGCTTCTTTTGTTCCGGGCGCTCAGCTTGGACGTTGCGTGGATCTTGGGGTATCAGTCCGCGGATCAGTTTCAGTTCCGCCGGGTCTAATCCGGCCCGTCGATCGTGACGGTCACACAGCGCGCCCCTGAAACCCAGGTAGTCGGGCGCGAGCAGCAACAAGCGCGGAACATCCGCTGCTTCCAGCGATCCCGCGAGTCCCGTCAGCAGCCCCTGGGAACGGCACGCGCGCACGAAATGACCGATTGCTGCCGGGTCCGCATGGTCGAGCAACCGCCTGCCGTCCTTGCGGGCCGTATCCATCATGGCCCCCGCGAATCCGGACTCGGCCATGAGATTGATCAGTTCATTGTCGGGTTCGCTATCGGCAAACATCACGCCCACAATCTTCGTTCGGCCCGCGAAGGATCCGAGTGCGCGGATACATTCTTTGCGCTTGGACCCCGCGAAGAGACCAACTTTGACGAAGTCGACGCCCGTTTTCGCCGTCGCCTCGACGGCGGCGGCAATTGCATCAGGCTCCATCGGCAGGTCGCCTATAACGGCGCTCGCGGGCCTTCGCCCCGCGATGGTACCTACTACATCGCTCACGACCGAGAGCTCGAGCGCGCCCAGTGCGCCTTGCGAGGGGTCCTTTAAATCGATGATATCGGCACCGTTGGTGACCGCGAGTTCCGCTTCCTGGCTCCCGGTGACGCTCGCCAGCAACAGGGTCATTCAGGGCTCCACTCGGATTTGCACCTTGGGGCGGCGCCGGGGTCGCATCGGAGATAGAAACCTTAGGCAATATCGACCTTGAAATGAACAAAGAATGACGCTCAGATTGCGAAAGTGAACAAAATCAAGGGCGACCTAGCCGGGAGCACCGCCTTGATCCGGTTTGCAGTGCTCGTCTTGGTCATTGTGCTTGGCCTTGATCTCGCGGCCCGCGCTCAAGACACCCTCGACATTAAGATCGGTTATTTGCGCCGCGCGCAGCATCAGGAAACAATCTCGCTTGTGCAAATGCCCCCGCCGGATAACGGACTTGCGGGCGCGCAAATGGCGACCAAGGATAACGACACGACCGGCCGGTTCCTCAATCAGCGCTATTCCCTGGTCGACTTGCATTTGAAGGCCGGAGATGACCCCGCAACGGCCGTAGCTGAACTCGCACGCCAGGGCATTTCGCTGATTGTAGCCGATCTCCCCGCCGACGACCTGCTTAAGGCCGCCGAAGCGGGCAAGGCGGGTCGCATATTGTTTTTCAATGCGGCCGCAACCGACGATCGCCTTCGGCAAAAAGATTGCCGGGCTAATGTAATCCACACCGCGCCGTCACGGGCGATGTTGGCCGACGGACTTGCGCAATACCTCGTATGGAAAAGATGGGTCCGCTGGTTTCTTGTCGTTGGGTCGCACGAGCGCGACAAGCTTTTCGCGGCGGCGCTGATACGAGCGGCGAATCGTTTCGGTGCCAAAATCGTTCAGGAGCGGGAATTCAAGGACACCGGAGGTGCTCGGCGCACCGATAGTGGCGTTGTGCAGGTTCAGCAGCAAATGCCGGTCTTCACACAGGAAGCGCCGAGCTATGACGTACTGGTTGCGGCCGATGAGAGCGAAGTCTTCGCAAACAATTTGCCTTATCGCACATGGGATCCGCGACCCGTTGCCGGCTCTGCCGGCCTGGTGCCAACGAGTTGGGATGCGTCAAACAGCCTTTGGGGCGGAATTCAGATGCAGGATCGATTTATCGCGCAATTCAAGCGACTGATGACTCCGCTCGATATGCAAGCCTGGACCGCTGTCCGGATGATCGGCGAAGCCGCTTCGCGCCAGAATTCGGCTGATCCGAATAAGATACTCGACTTCCTAAAGGGGCCCGAACTGGCTCTGGGTGCCTTCAAAGGCCAAAAGCTCACGCTGCGTGACTGGGACCTGCAGCTACGTCAGCCGATCCTTCTCGCCGATGGTCGGACGATCGTGTCCGTTTCGCCGCAGCAAGGCTTCCTGCACCAGTTCTCGGAACTCGATACACTCGGCTATGATCGTCCCGAAACCCAGTGCAAACTACAAAAGTAGCTAAACATGAACCTGTTCTGGACGGTTCGGACCAACAACCATCGCGCAAGCGTTCTGACGTTCGGAATTATTATTTGTCTTATCGGCCCGGCGAAGGCCTTCACAGCCTATGTTTCGAATGAGAAGAGCAACACGGTTAGCGTGATCGACATCGACAGGATGGAAACCATCAAGACCATCAAAGTTGGCCAGCGCCCGCGTGGCATCGAATTGACCAAGGACGATAGGTACTGCCTGGTCGCAGTGGGTGACGACGACACCATCCAGGTGATCGATACCAAGAGCGGCGAAGTGATCGCCAATCTCCCTTCCGGTCCTGATCCCGAGTTGTTCATTTTGAGCCCGAACGGAAAGATACTCTACGTCGCCAACGAGAATGACAACACTGTCACGATAATCGACATGGAAAGACGCGCGCGGCTTGGCGAGGTTCAAGTTGGTGTCGAGCCGGAAGGTATGGGCATCAGTCCCGACGGAAAAATCCTCGTCAACACGTCCGAAACTACAAATATGGCGCATTTCATCGACACCGATGCGCGCAAGATCATTGCAAACGTGTTGGTTGATTCACGCCCCCGTTTTGCGGCCTTCAAAAGTGACGGATCGGAGCTTTGGGTTTCCTCCGAGGTTGGCGGAACGGTAAGCATCATTGATCCGGTCAGGCACCAGGTCACCAAAAAGATCAACTTCGCAATTCCGGGGCTGCGCAGCGAAGCAATTCAGCCTGTTGGCATCAACATCACCAAGGACGGGAAGACCGGCTTTGTCGCGCTGGGACCAGCCAACCGAGTAGCCGTGATCGATGCCACGACGCATGAGGTCAAGAAATATCTCCTCGTGGGCCAGCGTGTTTGGCACATGTCATTCACCCCGGACGAGAAGTACCTGCTGACGACCAATGGCCTTTCTAACGATGTCTCGGTGATAGACGTGGCCAGCCTGAAAGTGATCAAGTCGATCCAGGTTGGCGAATTGCCGTGGGGCGTAACAATCACCAAGCAATGAGGTCTGGGTTGGACTCGGATGGTTGTGCAGCATGACAACAGCGATGCTGTCGATTGAAGGGGTCAGCCATTCTTACGGTAGGCGCCGCGCGCTCGATAACATCACGTTCGCGGTCGCGCCGGGGACCTTCTCCGTCTTGCTCGGCCTCAATGGCGCGGGCAAAAGCACGCTTTTTGCATTGATTACCCGGCTGTACGGTACGCAGCACGGCCGCATCCGGATCCTCGACTTTGACGTGGCACAGGTCTCCGGCGAGGCATTGCGCATTCTTGGAGTCGTGTTCCAGTCGCGAACCCTCGATCTCGATCTCACGATCATGCAAAACCTGATGTATCACGCTGCGCTTCACGGAATGCGCAAGCGCGACGCAGAGGTACGCGCCGGTGAGCTGTTGACGCGCATCGCGCTCAGTGATCGCGTCAATGACAGGGTGCGGAACCTCTCCGGGGGGCAGATGCGCCGTGTTGAAATTGCCCGGGCGTTGCTGCACCGCCCTCGCCTCCTGGTCCTTGACGAACCAACCGTTGGCCTCGACGTCACCTCGCGTGCCGATATCCTGCAACATGTGCGGCACCTAGTTGCCGAGGACGGGATCGCTGTCTTATGGGCAACGCACCTGATCGACGAAATCGAGTCTCGCGATCATATTTTCGTGCTGCACCAGGGACAGCTCTTGGCTCAAGGCCCCGCGTCGCGCGTCGTCGACGAATGCGGAGCGACAAGCGTCCGCGACGCCTTTATTCAACTGACCCGTAGCGAAGACTTGATCGGTGAGGCCGGATGAACACGGCAGTCACTCAGGAACATAGAGCCATCTCGATTGGCCATGCGAACGGCAGTTTTTCGCTGCGCCAATACGTTATTTGCATGAAGGGCATTGTTTGGCGCGAGGGCCTCAGGTTCATACATCAACGAGAGCGCTTTATTTCAGCGCTGGTACGTCCTCTCGTTTGGCTATTCATTTTTGCCGCCGGTTTCCGTCAAGTGCTCGGCGTATCGATTATTCCCCCTTACCAGACCTATGTTCTTTACGCCGAATACATTACTCCGGGCCTGATTGCGATGATTCAGCTTTTTAATGGCATGCAGTCGTCGCTCTCGATGGTCTATGACCGCGAGATGGGCAATATGCGCACCCTGCTCGTCAGTCCATTCCCGCGCTGGTACCTTCTGTGTTCGAAACTGGTCGCCGGGACCGCCGTTTCGATTTTGCAGGTTTATGCTTTCCTTCTTGTCGCGCGATTCTGGGACGTCGGCCCACCGCCCGTCGGGTACCTTCTCGTGCTGCCGGCGCTCGTACTCTCGGGCCTCATGCTCGGAGGCCTTGGGATGCTGATATCGTCGGTCGTCAAGCAGCTCGAGAATTTTGCCGGTGTGATGAATTTCGTGATTTTTCCGATGTTCTTTGCCTCATCGGCGCTGTATCCGCTCTGGCAGGTTCGTGAAAGCAGCCCGTTCCTCTATTATGTCTGTCAAGCCAACCCTTTCACGCACGCGGTTGAACTGATCCGCTTTGCGCTCTATGCGCAGGTAAACTGGGTATCGCTGGTCGTCTTGTGCGGATGCACTGCTCTGTTCGTCCTTGGTGCAATCTTTGCCTACGATCCATCGCGCGGCTTCATGGCGCGGCGCGGTGAAGCCGGAGGCGGAAGATGAAGTCCTGGATCGTTGTAACACATGTCCTCCTCGCTGTGCCGGCGATCGCCATGGATGCGCGTCATCCGGACTGGCCTTGCCCCCAGATCGTGGTGCCCAAGCTTTCGGTGGCGGCCTTCTGGACGGGTCCCTCGATAGATGACGTCGGGGATAGCTGGATGAAGGATCAAACCGTTCACGACCTGGTACTCCGCTTTGCAGGACGGCGGATTTCTCTTACCGAGGCAGAAAAAGAGGCTGCCGCATTTATTGTCGGAACGCAGGCGGAAAGGCAGCAGAGGGCGAAACTCTTGTTCGCCGGGCTTTTCGCTACACTCGGTCGCGAGCGCGATGACGTCATGGCCGGTATCGAGCGGTTCTCGCAACGGCAACAGCAGTTGCGCGAGAAAATCAGTGCTGAAATGACGGACCTGCGGGCACAGCAAGACGCAGCCGGTCAGGAATCCGCAACCGCGGACAAGCTTTCAGAACAGATTGCCTGGGAGACCCGCATTTTCGATGAACGTCGAAACACGATCAGCTATGTGTGCGAAGTGCCCTCGACGATCGAACGGCGACTTTTCGCGCTGGCTCGCGCAATTCAACAAAAATTGGACTAGCCCGCATGCAGCTCGCAGATGCAAACCAGGTGAACGTGGCGGATTAATTCGGACTAGATCGATCTCGCGCTGCCCGACCGCTTTTGCTGCGGTCAAGCACATATCCAGAATCATGATAGTGTGAAGAATGGTCGAATGGTTGAGGAATTGGGCGCGCACTATCAAACGGGATGTGCATGCACTCTATCTTGCGAGCCGCGACCCTCGCGTGCCTTGGTACGCTAAGGCAATGGGTCTCCTGGTTGCTGGTTATGCGCTTTCGCCAATTGATCTCATTCCCGATTTCATTCCAGTCCTGGGATACCTGGATGATCTGATCCTGGTACCCTTGGGCATTCTGCTCGCCATCCAGTTAATTCCGCCCGCGATTATGGCCGAACACCGCCGCTCGGCCTTAGCCGCACAAGCGAGATCCAGGTCGAGAGTTGCAGCGGCCACAATTGTCGGGATCTGGATTGCCTTCGGGACGATCTGCGGACTGCTTGTCCTTTACCATTTCGAGTGAACGAAACAGCTCTCGCAAATTCTTCTCGGGCACCTGCCTCGCGGCAAAGCTGCCGGGCAGTTAACTCGATCCACGCAAGCAAGGTGTGCGGAAACAGACGTCGCGGTTCTTAACTTTGCTTGGGACGTCACGCGGCCTCGGTCGTAGGATCGATCATCTTCTTCACGGCGGTGATCTTCGTTGCGGGAAATCCACTGATCGCCGCATGTTCCCGAATAATCGCCTCATCTTTAGCAAGGTAGACGCAGAATGTCTTATTGTCGGCGACATAGCTTTCGACCCACTGAATGTCGGGGCCGAGCTGCCGCAAGACCTCATTTGACTTCGCAGCTGCTCCCCGCAGCTGATCCCGCTCGAAAGTGCCCACCTTAGGAATATCACGCTCGATGATGAACTTTTGAAGAGACACCGATTTCCTCCCGTATGTTGCTGCTTTATCAAATTCCTTTTGTCATAAGGATACTGCACTGTCTTACGCTAGCACAGTAGGCGTTTTGGGCCGTTGGGTCCCTCATTCCTCGACGGGATCGACCGAGGTAATGCGATCGATCACAAAGCTATTTCGCCACCGATGGAATGGCAGATGAATGGTGATCGACAATTAGCCACGCATCGCCACGCTTCACGTAAGTGAAGCTGTAGCGGGCAGGTAAGCTCTTGGTCTCTCCATCTTTGACGTAGGAAAACGTGTAATAGCCGGTGTTGACCGCCGTACCACAGTCGTACACGCGGATCAGTTGATCGCCGAACGCGACCTTGAGGCCCGGCAGAACCTTGAAGGCTGCCACGAAATAGTCCCGCACGGTGGACCGATCTGACCGGACTGTCGGCGACAGCGTACCCCAGAGGACAGCGTCGTCCGCGTATAGCGGCAACACCTTGTCGGGATCATCTTCGCCAAGTGCTCTTGCCCATGTCGAGGTCGCCGCCGCCACCTCATCCTTCGGTTCTGCCGATGCGTCGACGAAAAGCGACAGCAGAGCCAAACTGCCCAGCGCGAATGTTACGTTATTTTTCAATAAAGATCGCATCATTTTCCTCCGTGGGACTGACTAGAGTTTCAACGAGTAAGTGGCCCAAGACCCCAGCTGGTGGCAAATTGGGTTATCCGCTTGCGCGACAGTCGTCGATCGCATCGGCGACTTCTTCACATGTTGCCGCCAATTCCAAAAACTCTTGTTTTGCGGCGGCAGTTTCCGCGGCCGCAGCGAGTAGTCGATAGTAGTCTGCCTGCTCTCGGTAATAATCGGAGTTGTGCATACGAACTTCAGTCTCAGACGAGACATCTGGCTCCGCGACGTTATTAGTCGGTGCGCCATAATCACAAAATTTAGCAGATGGCTGTCTGTACTGGGTCAAACACGCTGACCCATTTGCCGCAACAGGTCGCCCGCCGGACGCTAAGTGCGAATAGCGGACATCCCGCCACCCACTCGATCACCTCGGCGGCGCGCCGTCAGTTTCTGTATTGGCAAGCTTCCTTCGCCACGTAGCGAGCCCGAACGGGTCTTCGCGCGCAGCCAGCCTGCGATAGCTGAAGAGATCCTCGGTATCGAGTGCCGGTGCTTCACCG